>CP098402.1:0-301465 GCA_025916675.1 Phycisphaera sp. | reverse complement strand
CACGCAGGACCAGTGCCATGCGCAGGTTGTCGACCTGGCCGAGCGCGTGGCGTGGCGGCTGCGGCGGGCCAACCGTGCTGCCGGCACGCTCACGCTCAAGGTCCGCAACGGCGAGTTCAAGACCATCACACGCAACCACACGCTGGCCGAACCGAGCTCGGAGAGCGCCGCCATCGTGCGCGAGGCCTCGGCATTACTGGATACCTGGGCCAAACGGGGTTTCGAGCCGGTACGGCTGCTCGGCGTGAGTGCGAGCAACCTCGCGACACCAGAAGGACCGGGCCTGTTCGACGCCGCTGAGCACGAGAAAACCAGCCGCGTGGACGAGGCCGCCGACGCGATCCGGAGCAAGTTTGGGGACGGTGCGATCGGGCGGGCGAGTTCGCTGGATCGGTGAGGATCAGGTCCTGGCTCGGAGGCGGATCGGGCCGCGCAGTTGGTCTGGTGAGACCCGCGATCCGCCCTGAATGATCTCGATCGTTCCCAAACGCGCGAGCCGGCGGGCCGCCCTTCGCGTGCGTTCCATCAGCGGCTTCCAGCCTTCTGGGTCCACGGCCCGAGCCGCCTCGCTTGGGCAGATGGTGGCACCGGCGCCGCGACTTGACAAGAGGTCATTGATGGCCGCCTCGATCCTGGCGTCCAGCGGGCCGGGCTTCTCTCGGCGGCATTGGTCGGAGCAGTAGCGGACCTGATCCCACGACCGCTCCCACTTCTTTCGCCACAAGAAGGTGCGTCCGCAGGTCTGGCATACCTTGGTGCGCGTCTCTTGGTTGGTCACGGGTTTGCTGCTCGCGGACGGGCGAGCGGGTCGACGCGCGGCGTCGGGTCGCCATGCACGCGGATGCGTTGGGCGATGCGCGGCCAGGCACGCAGGGCCAGGCCGTCGGGAAGTGAGGCGAGGATGCGCTTCTCTTCGCCCTTTGGCATGCGTAAGGCGTCCTCCACCGTCATCTTCCCAAACCGTCGCGCGGTGTACGCGGCCATTGTCGCGCGCAGGGTCTGGGCGATGATGGCCTTTCGCGGTAGCACGCCCGCGCCGATGGCCTCGAGCGCGAGGCTTGCCTGCGTGCGGATGGCATGCCGGCTCTTGTCACGGTTGAGCCGGTGGACGCCCTGGCAATCGGCGACCGCCACCGTGGGCATCGCGTCGGGATCGGTCTCATCGAAGCTCACGATCAGATTGCTGGGCTTGTGGTCGCGGTTGTGCAGGCCCGCCGCCAGGATGCATCCGACCTGGAGCCCCACGGCCCGGGCGAGCGTGTGTTGCCGGCCGATGGGCATCTCGCCGCGATTCGCCCGATCGAGACAATGCAGCAGGCTCGTGCCCTTGAGCCGGCCCATGATCAGGCAGTCTTCCCGCTTGGTGCCGTCGCGGCGGTTGAGTAGCGCGAGCATCGGGGCCGCTGGGATGCCCTCGGCCGCCAGCAGGGCCGCCCCGGCCCAGTGGCGATCGCCCGGGGCCACGCCCAGCCGAGCGCGGGCACGGCTGAGCAGGCCCCTGTACCTATAAAACTTCAGGATGACATCCTGCCCCCGCAACGAGGCGGCCAGTACGCGGACGCCTCCGTCTTCTTTCAGCAGGACGGCGGTCTCGGCCCAGGGCTCCCGGGCCAGCGCATCGGCCCACGCCGGGCCATCGGCCTGGGCGCTGTGCCGGCGGGCGGTGAAGCTGGGAGGCTCGGCCATCGGGCCCTAGTGTACGTTCGGGCCGTTTCCGGCCGCCGGATCTTCGATTTGCCCCCTCCACGCGGGCCGCTCCGTGCAACGGACGCCCCGAGGATACCGATGCCCACGCTCCCCCAGCCGCTCTCGGTGGCCATCATCTGCAAGGACAACGCCGCCACGATCGGCCGGACCCTGGAGAGCGTGCGCGGGCTGGGACAGGAGATCGTCGCGGTGGATTCTGGCTCGACCGATGGCACCCTCGACATCCTGCGGCAGCACGGGGCCCGGATCGTCGAGACGGGGTGGCTGGGCTACGTCAAGACGAAGCAATATGCGCTCGAACAGTGCGCCCAGCCCTGGGTGCTGTCGCTCGACAGCGACGAGTCTCTCGAACCCACGCTTCGTGGGGCCATCGAAGCCCTCGACCTGGAAGGCGACGCCGGGCCCACCAACTACCGGGTGAACCGTCGGGTGTTCTATGGTGGACGATTCTTCGAGTACATGTGGCAGCCCGAGTGGCGTGTCCGGCTGGTCCGCCGAGAACGCTTCCACTGGCAGGGGCTCGACCCCCATGACGAGCTCAAGCCAATCGCCCCCCCCGAACCAACCGCCGATCTGCCTGGGGACCTCCGGCACGACAGTTTCTCCAGCTTCCCGGAACTCCTGAGCAAGCACGTCGGCCACGCCCACCTCATGGCACAGAGCCTGCATGGGGCCGGCCATCGGGTAGGGCCAGCCAAACTCATCACCTCCCCGATCACGTCGTTCGTCCGGCAGGCCATCTTCCGGCGGGGCTACAAGGATGGCACCCGGGGCTGGGCCGCCGCCGGCGCGATGGCGGCTTATACCCTGATGAAGTACGTCTGCCTACTGGAGTTGAAGGACCAAGAGGGCCGACAGCAGCAACAGGACCAACAGGCAAAGTGACCGGATGGATCAGGAGCGAGCACGAGTGACCCAAGCCCCGCCAGCGATAGACCTGGACCGCGTCAACAAGACGCTCGAGTTCGACGACGCCAAGGACACGCGCGTGGCCCCCACCGTGGCCGACATGAAGCGCTGGACCATCCGCTGGCGCTGCAAGGGCGAGCCGCTGGGCGTGAACGGTGCGGTCAAGAAGCGGTGGTACGTACGCCCCCACAAGATGTGGGAGTACAGCCGGGGGTTGGCGTTGACCGGGGCCAGCCGCCCAACGCGAGAGCCGGGCCAGAAGCTGCACTCGCTCGACGTCGGCGGTGCCATGACCCTGCCCATCCTGTACCTTGGCAGCCTGGGCGACCGCGTCGTGTGCCTGGACATCGACCCCACCATGACCCAGCAGAGCATGGATGCCGCCAAGCGGCAGGACCTCGACCTGGACTGCCGCACGACCAATCTTGGGCAGGAGGACCCCTCCGCGGCCGACCTCGGTGCCCCCGAGGCCGGGTTCGACCGGGTCTACTGCTTCAGCGTGATCGAGCACATCCTGCCGCCCGAGCAGGAGCGTGTGGCCAGCCGGATGGGCAAGCTGGTGAGGCCCGGCGGCATGCTGTGCATCACGTTCGACTTCGGCGAGCACGGCCCCATGGAGGCCCCGATGCGGACGATGGCAGACGCGCACAAGCTGGGCGACCTCATCGGCTTGCCGCTGGTTGGGGGTGATTTCATCGACACCGGCGACCGCTACGCGCTCAATCGCAAGCACCCCGAGGCCCAGTACACCTTCGGCTCCATGTTCTTCCAGCGGCCCGTGGGCTAACACGCCGGTGGGCTGGGGCTAACATAGAGGCCCTTAGAGTGAGGGCGAACCGTGCCCGCGGCCCACGCCGCGTAGAGGACACCAATGGCCAAGAAGACGACCAAGAAGGCCGGCGCGAGCGCCGCCTCGAAGAAAACCACCAAGAAAACGTCGAAGAAGACGACCAAGAAGCCGGCACCGGCCGCCAAGGTCGGCAAGAAGACAACGAAGAAGAAGACCACCAAGAAGACCACGCGCAAGGCGCCCGCCAAGGCCGCCGGCCGCAGCAAGGTCACCCGCACCAAGGTCAAGGCCATCACGGCCCGCTAAGCCCGCAAGCCCCCGGCTCGGGCGCGACTACCGGTTCGCGCGCCGCATCGAGCCCCGAACGCATCGCAACGAACCGGCTGTTTCCGCGAGCATTCGCTCCCGGGCAGCTCAAGACGGCCCGAGGCTCCGGGCGATTTTTCTTTCGCCCGGGCCAACGGCACCACGAGCAACACTCGGCAGGGCCCACCGGCAACGGACCATGGGGACCAAGCCGGAGAGGATTCCACCCTGCCCCCGTCCAAGAAGACAACCAAGAAGAAGACCGCCAAGACCTCGACCGCAAAGGGCAAGCCGCGCGCGGATGCGCCCCAGGGCCGCCCAGCGAAGAAGACTTCCAACGCCGCCGGCAAGGGTGCCCCAAAGCCCGAGCGCGACGAGACCATCTTCGACACCACCATCACCTTCGACGACTTCGACCTGGTCGAGGACGTGCTCGAGGGCGTCGACGACGAGGGCTTCGTCAACCCGACGATGATCCAGGCGATGCTCATCCCCGTCGCCCTCACGGGCAAGGACGTGCTGGGCCAGGCCAAGACCGGCACGGGCAAGACCGCCGCCTTTGGTCTGCCGCTGCTGTCGCTGATCGACCCGGGCGACGCGTTCGCGGGCCTCGTGCTCGCGCCGACGCGCGAGCTGGCGCTGCAGATCACCAGCGAGCTCCAGACCCTGGGCAAGCACAGCGACCTCAAGGTCGTGGCCATCTACGGCGGCGACCCCATCGAGAAGCAGGCCCGCAAGCTGGCCCAGAAGCCCGAGATCATCGTCGGCACGCCCGGCCGCGTGATGGACATGGAACGCCGCGGTTATCTGCGCTTCGACAAGATCCAGGTGGCCATCCTCGACGAGGTCGACCGCATGCTCGACATCGGCTTCCGTGAGGACATCCGCCGGATCATGAGCGCGTGCCCCAAGGACCGCCAGACCATCTTCGTCTCGGCCACGCTGACCGAGGAGATCGAGAAGCTCGCCCGGCAGTACATGAACAACCCCGAGAAGCTGGTCGCCTCGGCCGGCTCGCTCACCGTCAGCGTGGTCGAGCAGCACTACATGACCGTGCAGCCTTGGGATAAGAAGCGTCTGCTCGTGCATCTGTTGACCCACGAAGAGCCCGCCCTCACGGTGGTGTTCTGTCGCCTCAAGCGCGTTGTGGACGACCTCGAGAAGCTGCTGCGCGACAAGGGCATCGACGCCGTCGCCATCCACGGCGACATGCGCCAGAGCAAACGCAACAGCGTCATGGGCCGGCTGCGCACGGGCGAACTTGGCGTGCTCATCGCCAGCGACCTGGCCAGCCGCGGCATCGATGTCGAAGGCATCAGCCACGTTATCAACTACGATCTGCCCGAAGACCCCGACCTCTACATCCACCGCATCGGCCGCACCGCGCGTGCCGGGCGCGGCGGCATCGCGTGGAGCCTGGTGACCCCCGAGCAGGGCGCGTTGCTCACCGAGATCGAGACGCGCATCAACACCCACATCCCCTACATGGACTATCCAGACTTCAAGCCCGGGCCCGAGCCCGCCGGCGTGCGCGAGCGGCGCGAGCAAGAAGCCGCCCGAGAGGAACGCTCCAAGCAGCGCACGCTCGAACGCCAGGGCAAGGTGCTGCCCAAGGGTGGCGATGAGAACAAGTTCCCCGGTGGCGTCGTGCCGACCAAGCTGCCGCCCAAGCGCATGGGCGGGCGCATCTCAGGCCGCCGCTAGGCCGCTTGCTTGCCCAACTTGTTGAGCGCCTTCTCGCGGCTCTTGGCGATCGTGAACAACCGATCGACCCGCGTGGTCTTGAGCACGGTGGCGATCGGGCTGGCCAGGCCGCTCAGCGTGAGCGAGCCGCCGGCCTGCGAGCAGGATTCTCGTAGCGCGACCAGCATCGAGATGCCCGCGCTGGACATGTACTCGACCCGAGCCATGTCCATCAGCACGCGGCCGCGTGCCTGGGCGATGTCGCTTGCGGTCTCGGCGATCAGGCCCGATGTGTCGGCCTCGGTCACGCTCGGGCCCTTGGGGGTTATCACGAGCACGCTCGCGCACACCTCTCGCGTGGCGGTCGGTCCGTCGACGATGGTCGTTGCGGTCAAGGTGCGGCTCCCGGGGTGCGCCCAAGCAAGGGACAGGATGAAAGCGAATTCAACGGATCCATCGGCAGGCTGCCGCGAACGGGCCAGTGCGCCCAGCCATCCCGCGGCCGTCTGCGCCGGAGGGGCAAGCTGCCGCTGTTACCGGACGCGGCCGCCCCGGCTCGGAGGCCGGAACACGCAAGCTGGCGCACTCTGGGGTCGAGGCTCGAATTCCCCCATTCCCTTCACGCAAAGGAGAGATCGATGATGAATCAGAAGAACACGCTGTCGTCCCGTTTGATAGCCGCCGCCGGGCTGGCCGCCACGGCCGCTGCCGCCTTCGGCCAGTGCGAGCCCGCCTGGGACTACGCCATCGGCACGCCGGGCGTCGACGACGGTTACGTCCAGCCCATCTTCGTGTGGGACGACGGCACGGGCGAGGCCCTATACGCCGGCGGCTCGTTCGGCAGCATGGGGGCCGCGCCCGACACCACCCTGATCGCCCAATGGGACGGCAGCGAATGGAGCGGCTTGGGCAGCCCTGGGCTGAGCACCGGCAGCACCAACGGCTTCGTGACCAGCATGGCCGCGTTCGATGTCTTCGGTACCGAAGCGCTGGTCGTCGGCGGGTTCTTCGCCAGCGCGGGCGCCATGGCCGACACGCAGTCTCTAGCCGCGTGGACCGGCAGCGAATGGGTCTCGATGGGCTCGCAACTGGTCAACCCCGATGCCGTCTGGGCGCTGACCAGCGGCGACCTTGGTAGCGGCGACGCCCTGTACGCCGGCGGCTCGTTCACGAGCATCGGCGGCATTTCGGCCGGTGGCATCGCGCAATGGGACGGCGAGAACTGGGCCGCCGTGGGTGATGGCAACCCGCTGACCGGCGTGGTCACGCCCAACGTGTTCGGTGCTCTGGTCTTCGACGACGGCTCGGGCCCGGCCCTGTACGCCGGCGGACGCTTCGACGAGATCGACGGCGTGCCCGGCACGACACTCTTGGGTCGCTTCAAGGATGGCGCGTGGGAGCCGGTGGGTGCCGGCCTCGTGCGCAGCTCGATCACCGGCGACGCCGGCCAGATGGCCATCTTCGACGATGGCAGCGGGCCGGCGCTCTACATCGGCGGCCGCAGCTTCTTCGCCGCCAGCGTGGGCACCGGCTTCGACGTCTGGAAGTGGGACGGCACCGAGTGGTCGGGCGTGGGCCAGGACATCAGCGGCATCGTGACCAAGCTGTTCGTCTGGGACGACGGCAGCGGCGAGGCGTTGTACATGGGCACCAGCGACTCCTCGCTCGGCCGTCTCGCCCGACTCGAAGGCGATGCATGGGTGGGCTACGGCGGTGGCGCCGATGGCGGCTCGGCCTTCGGCCTGGGCGAGTGGAACGGCGACCTGTACTTCGGCGGCAGCTTCGAGACCGTCAACGGTGAGGCGGCCAGCGGCATCGTCAAACGCACCGGGTGCGCCGGCGGAACCTGCTACGCCGACTTCGACGGCGACGGCGAGTTGACCATCTTCGACTTCCTGGGCTTCCAGAACGCGTTCGACGCCGGCGACCTGGCCGCCGACTGCGACGAGGACGGCGACCTCACGCTGTTCGACTTCCTCTGCTTCCAGAACGCGTTCGACGCGGGCTGCCCGTAACCCCAACAGAAATCGAAGACAACGACCGCATAACCCATAAATCCTGCTTCATGCTTGCCTGAATGCCAACGGCCAGTTCCGAACCTCCACATGGGTTTGGTTGCTGGCCGTTGTCTCGTTACCATGTACAACGTCCCGCCGTATCTCCAGAGAACAGCAAGAGAGGGAGACCCAACTATGAAGCCCATCACACCCAACACCACCATCGCCTTGCTCGCGATCGCCGGAACCGCCGCTACCGCGTTCACCCAGTGCGACCCGTTCTGGGACGGCGAGATCGGCAACCCGGGCGTCGGCCGCGGCTACATCCAGCCCATGATGAATTGGGACGACGGCACCGGCGAGCGCCTCTACGTCGGCGGCTCGTTCGACGGCATCACCGGCGTGGCGGGCACCACCATCCTGGCCCAGTGGGACCGCGGCACCAACGAGTGGTCGCGCGTCGGCACGCCCGCCCTGAGCACCGGCAGCACCAACGGCTTCCTCACCAGCATCTTGCCCTTCGAGGTCTTCGGCGAGGAGCGGCTGGTCGTCGCCGGCTTCTTTGCCAGCGCTGGTGGCGTAGCCGACACACGCTCCATCGCGGCGTGGAACGGCGACGAGTGGGTCTCGATGGGTGCCGCGCTGCCCGCGCCCCAGAGCATCTGGTCGATGACCACCGGCGACGTGGGTGAAGGCGAGAACCTGATCATCGGCGGCGCGTGGCCCGAGATCGGCGGCGTTGCGGCGGCCGACATCGCGCAATGGGACGGCGACGAGTGGCTGCCCATCGGCGACGGCACGGGCATCTTCGGCACGTTCAGCCCCACCGTCTTCGGTGTCCACATGTTCGACGACGGCACCGGACCGGCCCTCTATGCCGGCGGACGCTTCGACTCGATCGGCGGCGCTGCGGGTACCGAACTCATCGGTCGCTTCAACGGCACCGAGTGGGAGGCCGTGGGCTCGGGCCTGGTCGGCACCTCCTTCACCGCCGACGCGGGCGTCATGACCGTGTACGACGACGGCACCGGGCCCGCGTTGTACGTTGGCGGCCGAAACTTCTTCGCCCCCGGCCAGCCCGACGTGAGCGTGTACAAGTGGGACGGCGTGAGCTGGACCGCCGTGGGCCAGGAGTTCGGCGGTGCCGTTACCGACATGATCGTGTGGGACAATGGCAGCGGCCCGGGCCTGTATCTAGCCGGCACCGCCGTGCCCGACATCCGCTACATCGCCAAGCTCGTCGACGACGAGTGGGTGCCCGTCGACGGCGGCATCGCCTCGACCCCGCCCACCAGCGGCTCGTTCGCCAGCGCCTTCGGCCTGCACGTGTGGGACAACGACCTCTACGTCGGCGGCAACTTCACGCTCGTAGGCGACCCGGCCATCGACGTCCGCGGCATCGTCCGCCGCCACGGCTGCGCCGACGCGAGTTGCTACCCCGACTTCGACGAGGATGGCGCGCTCACCATCTTCGACTTCCTCGCCTTCCAGAACGCCTTCGACGCCGGCGACCCCATCGCCGACTGCGACGAGGACGGCTCGCTGACGATCTTCGACTTCCTGTGCTTTCAGAACGCGTTCGACGCGGGGTGCGAGTGATCAGCTCTTGTCGAAATTCTTGAGCTTGAGCCGCGTCCGGTGATGGTCGGGGGCCACCACGCCCCCGGCCGTCTGGCCCTTCATGTAGTCCTTCTGCCAGGTGTCCTGCCCGCCCTGGTGCCGCGTGATGGCCTTCTGCCGCGACGCCGCCCAACTCAGGTAGGCCTTGTGGGTCTTGTCGTCCTTGATGATCGGCACCGCCGCGGGCTCGCTCCACTCGAGCAACGCCAGCGGGTAGGGCGTGATCATGCAGATCGGCTCGCCCTTGCGGAACCACACGTCGGTGCCGCGCTTCATGATCTTCCAGTTCATCGTGAACGTGCTGGGAGACCAGTCCGTTTCCACCAGGCCATCGAGCGGCACGGCGAAGTCCTTCGGGTAGTTCGTCGCACCGCGCACCATCAGCCCGATCTTCGGCGGCGTGCGGAAGAGCCAAGGCAACCGAAACGTGACGATGCCGCTGCCGAAGTGGCTCACGATGAATTCTTCGATGCCCTTGGGCCCGTCGTGGACCTTGATGGTGAGCGCGTCGGGCCTGTCCTTGCCGTTCCATTTCATCGACACCGTGGCCGGGCACGGGATGATCCAGCCGCTCTGGTTGGCCATCGCCAGCGGCAGGCAGCGGTAGGCGCCCTTGCCGGGCGTCTTGTCCATCCACTCACGCGTCGGGCCGGCGGGCTCGATCGCCCACCCCTTGTCGTCGCTCACGATGTAGGCCGTCAGGGGGCACGGTCCGTCGATGGTCACTGCTTCGGGCATGGGGGCACTCCTCCGGTTTCGCTCCCGAGCATAGAAGACGCCACCCGGGCCCACCGGATAAATTTTTGACCTGACCACACCCCGAACACTTGACGGCCTGTTCGGGCTCTGGTACACTCGCCACAGCCGGGCACGCGACCAGCGCCGCCCCCGGCCCTTGGGATCTTCTGGTCACGGTGGACCGGGCCCACGAAACACGCGCTGCAGCGGTGTGACGCCCGGCGAGAGGCCCCAAAGCCCCGCAGGCCACGGCACACCGAAGACATCTGGAGGTGCCCCATGGCACGCACGAAGGGTTCTGCCGGTTCCGCGACCGCTTCGAAGGCCCCCACCGCCAAGACGGACGCGAAGTCCAACGGCGCGGTCGAGGTCGTCGCCCCCGAGAAGGGTGACACAAAGACTCCCGAGAAGAACACCCCCACCGCTCCCGCCCCCCAAGCCAACAAAGCCGAGCCGAGCCCCGAGAAGGCCAAGGCGTTAAACCTGGCCGTCGGGCAGATCGAGCGCAACTTCGGCAAGGGCGCCATCATGCGCCTGGACGAGGCCGCCGTCCTCAACATCCCCGGCATCAGCACCGGTGCCCTCTCGCTCGACCTCGCGCTGGGCGGCAAGGGCATCCCACGGGGCCGCATTGTCGAGGTGTACGGCCCCGAGTCCAGCGGTAAGACGACCCTGGCATTGACCGTGGCCGCCCACGCCCAGAAGGACGGCGGCGTGGCCGCGTTCATCGACGCCGAGCACGCGCTAGACCCCTCGTGGGCCCGCCGCCTGGGCGTGAACATCGACGACCTCTTGGTCAGCCAGCCCGACACGGGCGAGCAGGCCCTGGAAATCTGCGAGTTACTCGTACGCTCGAACGCCGTCGACGTGATCGTCATCGACTCGGTAGCCGCCCTTATTCCCAGGGCCGAGATCGAGGGCGAGATGGGCGACACCCACGTGGGCCTCCAGGCCCGCCTGATGAGCCAGGCCATGCGCAAGCTCACCGGCATCATCGCCCGTAGCAACTGCACCGTCATCTTCATCAACCAGATCCGCGAGAAGATCGGCGTGATGTTCGGCAGCCCCGAGACCACCCCCGGCGGCCGCGCCCTGAAGTTCTACAGCTCGGTGCGCATCGACATCCGCCGCGTCAGCTCGATCAAGGACGGCGACGAGGCCGTGGGCAACCGCGTGCGGGCCAAGGTGGTGAAGAACAAGGTGGCCCCACCCTTCCGCCAGACCGAGTTCGACATCATGTTCAACGAGGGCATCAGCATCTCGGGCGACCTGATCGACCTGGGCGTCGAGTACAAGGTCGTCGACAAGAGCGGCGCGTGGTTCAGCTATGGAGAGGTCCGCCTGGGCCAGGGCCGCGAGAACTCCAAGCAGTTCATCCGCGAGAACCCGGACCTGGCCAAGGAGATCCGCTCCAAGGTCCTCGCCCAATACGTGGCCAACGCCCAGGCCAAGGAGCAGGGCAAGAACAAGCGGTAGAGCCCGCCGGGGCCAATGGACCGCCCATCGGTTGCTCCGGGGTGGGGATGCGGGCTACACTCCCTACCGCCATCTGGCAACCACCGCGGACGTGGCGGAATTGGCAGACGCGCTAGGTTCAGGTCCTAGTGGGAGTAAAATCCCGTGGAGGTTCGACTCCTCTCGTCCGCACTCAAGCCCCGGGCTCGCCCCGGGGTTTTTTGTTAGCCCTGGCCCACCCGCTCGGCCCGCCAGACCGCCCCGCACTCGGGACAGCGGAGAGCCGATTCGAGCTGCTCAACCGCCACCGTTGGCAGGCCGCCCAAGCCGTATGAACAGCCAGGGCATTCGCCGAGCTTCAGCCGCTTTGGAATCTGCACACGCGCCGAACGGCGACGCCACATGCCAAACAAGATCAACGCCCAGGTGAGAGCGATCAGCGGCCACGGGGCCCACATCGGGATGTGCTGGCGAAAACCGGATCGGATCTCCCAACTCGACCACAAGCCAATAGCTGCGACCAGGACCAGAATCACACCCGCATGGAGCAATCGGTCCGGCAGCGGCTTGTCAACGATCGTCTTGAGCTTCTCGACCCGGCGGGTGATCGGCCGACCCACGTCGTCAACCCACCCGCTCGTTGGCCGCCGGGTCGCATCGGGGGTTGGGTTGGTCGTCGGATCCAAATGCCGGAGGGGGGACTCGAACCCCCACTCTGTCTCCAGAAGTGGATTTTGAATCCACCGCGTCTGCCAATTCCGCCACTCCGGCAAGGGCCCCCGATGATAGCCGGGGCCGTTTCGCGCCGCGCCAGACACGCGGCACCGGCCCGGCTCGCGGACCAGCGGGAAGACCGCGAGCCGGCAAGGCGGGCCGGCGATTGCCGAACACAAGATTCAATAGCTAGAGCCGTATCAGCTTGCCAAGGCGTCGGCGGCCTGCGCCAGAGCGCTGGCCACGGTGCTGAGCAGGTCCTCGGTCTGGAACGGCTTGTGGATCACCGCGAAGGCGCCCATCGAGGCCGCGGACTGATCGATGGTCACGTCGCTCGATCCGGTGAGATAGATCACCGGCGTCGACGCCAGCTCATCGATCTTACTCATGCGCGACTGGACGCTGAACCCATCACCGGCGGGCATGTCCACGTCCAGGATCAACAAGTCGGGGCACAGGTGGGCCGCCCGGTCCATCGCCGAGTAGCCGTCCTGGGCGGCAGCAACCGAGTAGCCCGCGGCCTCCAGCCGCGCCTTGAGCGCGGCGAGCAACGCGACGTCGTCATCAGCAATGAGAATGGTGGGTCCGGGCGTCGGCTTGGCCATAGCGATACTCCTGGAACGTCCGATTACGCGGCGTCGGTTACTTCGTCGGATCCGATAGTGGCATCGTCGAGACTATCGATGAGCTTGAGGATGTCGCCGGACTCGTACGGCTTCGACAGGAACGCGACGGCACCGAGCTGCATCGCTCGCTGGTGCGCGTCCTCCTGAGCATGGGCCGAGAGGAACACGATCGGCATCTGGCTCAATCGCGGCATCCGGCGGATGCGCTCGAACGCCTCGAAGCCATCGATGTCCGGCATGCGAACGTCCAAGATGACCATATCCGGCTCGTACATCGCCGCCGCCTCGACACCGGCCAGCCCATTGATGGCGTGGTAGACCGTGTGGCCGTAGGTCTCAAGACGGGTCATGAGCGCCCCGGTGATGGCGGGCTCGTCATCGACAATCAGAATGGACTTCGGCATGGGGTCGAGCCTCCAGTTCGCAAGCGAGATGCTCCAGCAGGAACGATTCAGAATCCCGGATGTTGCGTGTGCCAAGGATGTCGATCACGAGCGGACTGCGGTCCAGCCGCCCAACACGGAGTGCGGATTCGGCATAGAGCCCGCTCACACGCGCACGCCATTCATCCGGCTTATAACCAACTCCACAGATGACAAACCCGTCGCCGTCGATTGCCGGCAACTCAAGATCGGTCGCGCGAGACACCGACGCGAGAAATGCCCGGATACCATCGTCAGGTTCTGTCGGTGTCACCTCACACACTCGCAATGCGCACAATGTCGAGGTCTCATCCATCGACGAGATCCACGTGAGATACCGCCGAACAACAACGTCCGTGCGAGCGATGGGCATCGTGAACGAGTGCGTGTTTCCGACGCCTTCTTCACTGCGAACCGAGGCCGACCCAAGATTGATACAGGCCAATTGGCCAACCACGCTCAGCCCAAGGCCGAAGCCCTTGGTCTCCTTCGTGTGAGATACCGTATCTGGGCGGAAGCACTCGCCCACGCGAGCGAGTTGGTTGGGGGTCAGCGCCGAACCGTGATCAATCACATCCAGCCTGACGGCCTCCGGACCATCGAGATGGGCACCAACCACCACGCGCGAATCCGGCGGTGCGGTCTTGATCGCGTTGACCACGAGGTTGGTGAGGGCGCGTCGAGCCCGCTCCAGATCGACGTAGACCTCGGGTAGATCCGCGCCGGTCTCACGCACGAGCTCGATGCCGTGCGTACGTGCCCGCTCACTCAGCCTGGACCAGCAAGAATCGAGGATCGCGTCCACACCATGGGCCCTTCGATCGACCCGCAGCGTGCCGGCACGCAGCTTGCCGCTATCAAGGAATTGTCAACGAGTTCGGCCAGGTCCCGCGTGGCGCACGAGATGAGGTCCAGAAACTCGCGGTGCTTCTCGTTCACGTCGCCGCCGATTCCGTCGGCCATGATCGAAGCGAACTCCTGGATGACCGTCAGCGGCGTGCGAAAGTCATGAGCCACATCCTCGACGAATCGATGGGCCGATTCGGACAATTCCGAGAGCCGCTCGCTCTTCTGCCGGAGATCCTGTGTTACGGTCTCGAGCTGGCGCGCTAAATCGGCAGCGTCAGCACCATAATCGGAGCTCACAGCATGGGAGTTGTTCGGCTGGCCATTCGCTGCCACGCTGGACCCCTTTCGCCAGCATGGAATCGGTCCCCCTTAACGGATGATGGAATGGTCTCGACGACCATCGCTCGACCGGGTCTGCCTGTGCGGACCAAGCACGACTGGGGCCAGTCTGATAAGCCCAGCCGCACGCAACGGAGCGTCCATAACGCGGCCGGCGTACTCACGAGAGCCGCTGGACGAGCCACCACAGCGCGATCGCGGCGATCACCACCGAGAGCGGCAGCGTTACTCGGGTGCGATACCAATCCTTCCCCCGCCACCAGCCCAAGATCCCAAAGGCGACCACGAGGATCGTCGCGTGCCCGACCTCCACGCCAACGCTGAAGCCAACCAGACCGAGTACGAGCTGGTCCCGCGGCAAGCCGATGGTGTTGAGCTCGGTCCCAAAACCCAAGCCGTGCGCCAGCCCGAATACGAATGCCGTCGCGCCACGCCACGGGCGCGACTCGGTCACGAACACGTTCTCGATCGCCACGAACGCGATCGACCCGGTGATCACCGGCTCGACGATTCCCGGAGAGACGCGCACCACGTCGAGCGATGCGACGGCCAGCGTGCACGTGTGCGCCAGGGTGAAGACCGATGTTTGCAAGAGCAGATCTCTGAGTCGCGTATTCAACAGGAACAACGCCAATATGAACAATTGGTGGTCCGTTCCCTCCGGCACGATGTGGCGATATCCCAGGACCACGTACCGCCAACCGATGCCGAGCCAGCCCGGCGATTCCACAATGACAGCTTCCTCGCCCGTCCCCCCATTCCCACCTTCTGGCTCGGGCACCCCCACCATCGACACGTCAACCGCCGGCGAGACCTCGGCGACACCCAGCGGCAGGTACACCGCCTCGGTCCCCGGCCGGTGTACAACCAGGAACACCCCATCGAGCACGTGGGGCGCACGCATCGACAGGGCGGTCGCGCCCGTCGGAAGCCCCGCACGCAACACAAATTCCATCGTGACGGGCAGCCGAAGAGACGGGTTCTCCGTTTTCCAGGTTTCAACCGCACCCAGCGTGGGGGCTTCCACGATGTCAAACGGGATGCGACGCCCATCGGCGATCAACTCGAACCCGGCCGCAAACCGCTCACGCCCATCCCGCAGCGCCGCGGCCAGTGTGTCGGCCGGGCCCTCGAGCAGCTCGTACATCTGCCAATCCATGACGCGGGCCGACGTGTCGTTGAGCGCGTACGCCAGCGCGTCGTGTGTCACGATGACCTCGACCACGCCGCCGTGCTCGCCCTGGCTGACGCGCACCTCCGCCACCGTTGGCACCGTCGGATGTGCGTCGACGCACCCGGCGACCAGCAGGGCGATGGCGATGCAGGCGCGGATCATCGCGGGGAACTATCGAGCAACGTATCGATGGCCTGCTCGGTGAGCGCCTGGTCCCAGATGGTCAGGCCCGCGAGGTCGCCCCCGAACTGGTACCGCCGGTCCCACGGGTCGAGCGGGGCGATCTGGATGAGGTTGGCGTCATCAGACAGCCGCACCGTGCGCTGGCCGATCAGCTTGCCGTCCTTGTACAGCTTGCCGACACGGCCGTCGTAGGTCGCGGTGATCATCTGCCACCGGCCCGTGTCGTACTGCGTCCGGCTGGGCACGTCCTGGTTATGGCTCCACATGTGGACGCCGCTGGCGAACTTCGTGAGGTACCGCGCCTGCCCGCCATTGCGCGCGTCGCAGTTGCCGAAACCGACCAGCACCGTGTGGTTCGTCGGTTGCCCCTCCATCTTCGCCCACACGTTGATGGTCCATGGGTCACCGGCGTTGACAGGAAGGCCTGGCGTGTTCTCGATGGTCGAGCCGTACTGGCTCTTGTCGATCGTCTCCAGCGAGAACACCGGCCCCGAGATCACGAAGGTCTGGCGATGTGTATCGAGCCCGTTGCCGGCCGGCGAGCGATCCTGCACCGCACGAGTGAGCAACGTGTAGGGCGTGCCCATCTCTGGAGCACTCGCCAGGTCGATCGTCGCGGCACGGAAGTCGTTGTCCATCTCCACACGCCGCACGGCGATACTCGGATCGAGCTCGAAGTTTCCCGGCCCGAGTTGCTTCACCGGCTCGGAGAACTCAACGCGGATCTGCGGCATCTCGTACATCGCAAGGACGCTCCGCACGCTCGGGCACGTCTCGTCAACCACGCGGACCGTCCGGGTCTGGGCGGGCCCCAGTGTCCCTTGGGTGTCGACGGCCGCGGTGCTGATCGTGGTGGTCTCGGTGAGCGTGATCGCACCAGAGTACACGGGGGAATCCGTCGTCGGCTTCGAGCCGTCGGTGGTGTAGTGGAACGAGCCGGGTTGCCAGTACAGGCTGGGCTCGATGGTCGCCTCGATAGTATCGGTATAGGCCCCGTTGCGGCCGGTGGGCACGCCGGCGACCTCGATCACGGGTGGTCGCTGCTGGTGGTCGTCCAGCGTATCGAACAACGCACGGGCGGGCTCGGCGGTCGCACCGACACGCGCCACACTGGCCGCAAGAATCTTGATGCGCGGATCGTCGGGCAGCGTGACGGTGCGGGTCCCCTCGGCCAGCTCGATGCTCTTGCGGAACACGTAGCAGTAGCGGTAGATCGCGTCTTCACCACCAGAGTGGTGATGCGAGGCGTACCAGGCGATCTCGTCGGGCTTGATGAAACCCGGTGTCAACCCGATGATGTCGCTGCGCCCCCAGGGATAGCGCGGGTCGGTCACGTCGCCCGGCCATTCGCGGTGGTCCCACTGGCCGACGTAGCCGTCCCAGGCCGGGGCTCCCAGATAGTGCTCGTCGCCGTTGATGCTGACGAACGCGTGGGCGTCATCGTCACTCGAAGCCAGCAGCAGGTAGAGCGTATCGAAGTCGCCCATGGGGAGTTGCAACTCCTGGCCACGGCACGCCATCGCGTTGTTCTCGTCGGCCTCGCCGAGTTGGAATTCAACGCCGCCGAGCGTCAGCGCCGGGGGCAATTGCTCGGCGGGGTACGAGCGGCCGCTCGCCATGCCGCCGGCGGTACGGTCGGCGTTGGTGCTGATAGCATCGGTGTTGTACCGCAACCGGACGGGCCGGGATTCGGGCTTGGAGGCTCGGGTCGCAACCTCGTCGATGGTCAGCGCGATCGCCTGGAGGCCATAGCTCCCGATGTCCGTCTCGATCGCACCGTTATTGATCGTGAGATCGGCGAGAGCACGCTCCTGGCCATCGACGAGCCGGGCCCCGGAGATCATCCCGAGATCGCTCCCGATGGAGATGTTGTTCGCTGCTTGGCCCGACTGCTCACGCAGACGGATCACGATCTCGCCGGTGTCCTCGGCCTTCTTCATGGCCTGGACGCTCACGGTATCGCTGCTCAGGCTCAGGAGCGAGACCGACTTGCCCAGGTCGCCAGCGTGCGAGGTCGTGCGGAACGGGATGAGTGGCTGGTTGAGGCCGGCGGCGTTCGCGAAGCTGCGCCCCTCGCGCCAATCTCCAGCGTGGCCCTGGACGGCGTAGAGCACGTGGTGGCGGCCGATATCCTGGCTCTGCTGGTCTGGGTAGCCGCCGCGCACGCCGGGGGTGAACAGCAGCGTGAGGCGGACGGTGCTGTCGTCGGGCTTGTCGGCGGCGTACTTGCTGTCGCACATCACGGTCGTGCCGAAGTCGCCCGAAGTATCGGTCAGGTCGAACCACTGGTGGAAGAGGTACTCGTATTGGTTCGGGTGGCCGTTGCCGCGTTCGGTCGTGCCCAGGTGGATGTCGTAGGTGGCCGTCGGGTTGCTTGCGGTGAGCGGGAAGGCGGTGCGGACGCTGCGCTCGCGGGTCTTCCAGTCGATGTCGGTGTCGAACTCGACGCGCTGGCCTCCGCTTGCCAATCGGATGCGCTGGGTGAAGGTCGATCCTTCGGCCTCACGCGTTACCTGCACGGCGACGCGGGCGGGGCCGTTCTCGATGACTTCGACGCTGACCGGGCCACTCTCTCCGACGAAAGCCTTCGCGGGCAGTTGGCGGTCGGCCCAGTCCATGTTCCACGCGGGCCACTGGCTGGGGTTCTCGTAGTGCAGGCCGATGCGCGCGGGGGCGCTGAGTAGCTCGGTGTCGGCCTGCTTGTCGAAGATGGACTCCACGTCGCCGCGCGCATTGAGCTTGACGATGTAGTTGCCGTTCTCCAGGCGGCGGCCGTCGGGGGTGATGCTCAGCTCGCTGGAGCGGCCGGGGAACTCGTTCTGGCTCAGCCGCACGTCGAAGGCCGCAAAGCCGATGGAGGGGACGGTTCCCGTGAATGCGATGCGGGCGACGCCGTGGTCATCGGCCCAGAGCACCTGGGCGGGCACGGGCTCGCCCTCGGCGTTGAGCACGACGACAGCCTTGGGCGCTTCGCCCTCGAAGGGGATTTCGGCCTCAACGAGGTCGTGGCGATCCCACGAGAGCGGGTTGAAGACGATGACCGATGTGCCCTGGGCGGTCGTGTCCATCGCGCCGATGATGGCCGAGGCCGAGTCGGCCAGGACCGCGCCAAACTGGTTGGCGGCGATGACCTCGTCGTTCCAGGAAAGGTCGTAGGCCAGCGGCACGCTGGTGCCGGGCAGGATGTCGTGCATCTGCGAGCCCAGGACCAACTCCCAGGCGTCTTGCAGGCGTTGGCCGGGATAGTCGCGCGCGCCGAGGAGCATCGCACCGACCGCGGCCTTCTCGGCGGCGTCGGCGAGTTGCTCGTTCTTCCGGTTCCAGCGCTTCATATAGGCCTGGGAGCTGATGCTGCCGGCCGAGTGCTCGATGAGCTGGAGCTCACCGGTGTAGGTCGGCAGGGCGGCTCGCTGCTCGGGCGTGATGGCCTCGAACATCATGTCGGCCCGTTGGGCGATGACGTTGATCTTCGCGTCCTTGTTCTTGCTGTTGGCCACGCTCTGCTCGACGAGTGCGACCGACGGCTCGCGGGGTGCGCCGCCCTGGTCGCCCACGCCGTAGTAGTGGTAGTCGACGTAGACACCCGATTCCTCGCCGTTATTGTTGATACGCTGGAACCAGCTCTCGTCCTTTGACAAATCGGTGCGCACGTCGGCGACGTAGGCACCGGGATCGAGGGCGGCGATGATGGAGTTGCCGTCGGGGCCTTCCCACACGCCCACCTTGAAGGGGATGGGCGTGACGGCGTTCCATGTGAGCTTCTGGGTGCTGAAGCCCTTGAGTCCGCTATGGGCCAGCAGGCTGGGCAGGGCGGCGGGGAAGCCGAAACAGTCGGGCAGCATGAACTCGCTGCTGGTGACGCCGAAGGTGTCTCGCGTGTACTTGTTGCCGTAGAGCACGTGGCGGATCTGGGACTCACCCGAAGGCACGTTGGCGTCGTTCTCATCGACGGCGGACCCCGAGGGGAACCAGCGCCCCTCGGCGACATGCTTCTTGAGGGTCTCGAAGTCCTCGGGGTAGTACTCTTCCATCATGCGGAAGCGTCGGGTCCCGCCGAAGTTGAAGACGTAGCCGGGGTACTTCTCGAAGCGGTCGAAGTTGTGGTGGAGCGTGTTGGGGATGAACTCGCGGATGGTGTCGTGATAGGTCCAGCGCCACTGGGTGTCGAGGTGGGCGTAGCCGACGACGAAGAGGGTGGGCTCGGTCAGATCGATGTCGGCGGGGTCGGGCCGGGTGTTTTCGACCTGATCTTGGGCGTGGCCGAGGGTTGAGGCTATTGCCACCGCCATGCCCGCCGCCGCCCGGATGATGCTGTTCATCGTCTTGCTCCGTCTGTTGGGGGCGTTTGGCCCCCGAATCCGTGAAGTGAACCCGTCGAGATCGATGGTACCCCGGCTGGTGGGCGTGTCGGCCAGGGGTGGGTGGATGACCGGCAGATTGCGCGGCAGGGCGGTCGTGCGGCTTCGAGTGGGGTTTGTTGGTACGATTGGCGCTTCGGGCGGGTTGGTCCGGGCATGGACTGGGGGCTGGCGATGGACGCGATCGTGCAAGAACTGAAAAAGCTGCGGCAGCACCTGCTGACGGGGGTGTCGTTCGCGATCCCGTTCATCGCGTGCGGCGGTATTCTGATCGCGCTGTCGCTGGCGTTCGCACCGAAGATCGAGGGCATGGGTCTCGGCGAGAGCTTGGCGCTGCTCGAGCCCGAGTGGGCACGGAACATTCTGCTCACCACGCTGGCTATCGGTGGCGCGGCGTTCACGCTCATGCTGCCGGTGCTGGGCGGGTACATCGCGTACTCGGTCGCGGGCAAGCCGGGACTCGTTGCGGGCATGTTGGGCGGATGGTTCAGTGGGAATCTGGTGGTGCCGTGGGACAACGCGAGCGAGTCGGTGAGCGCGGGCTTCCTCGGTGCTATCGTGGCGGGGTTGATCGCGGGCTATGTGGTGCTGGGGCTGAAGCAGATTCCGGCGAACAAGTTTGTCAAGCCGTTGATGCCGATCCTCGTGATCCCAGTCATCAGCGCGCTAGTGATCGGTGTGTTGATGCTGCTCGTCATCGGGCCACCTATCGCGGCGCTGATGGCGTGGATGACCGCGGGGCTTGAAGGCATGCAGGGCGGCAGCGCTGTGCTGTTGGCGGCGCTGCTCGGGGCGATGATCGCATTTGACATGGGCGGGCCGGTGAACAAGGTCGCATTCTTCTTCGCGGCGGGACTGATCCAGGACGGGAACATCCTGATCATGGGCCCCGTGGCCGCGGCAATCTGCACGCCGCCGCTGGGGCTCGGGCTGGCAACGGTGATCGCTCGGAAGATGTGGCGTGAGGACCAGCACGAGGCAGGCCTGGCCGCGCTGGGCATGGGCATGATCGGCATCACCGAGGGAGCGATCCCGTTCGCGGCGGCCGATCCGTTGCGCGTGATCCCGTGCATCATGCTGGGGTCGATGGCCGCCAGCGTGACGGCGATGCTGGCCGCAGTGGGCAACCACGCGCCGCACGGCGGTCCGATCGTGCTGTTTGTTGTGGAGCACAAGCTGATGTATATCGTCGCCATTGTGCTGGGCACCGTGGTGACGGCGGCGGCGGTTCTGGCTGTGAAGAAACTGACCGGTGGGCTGCCACCCGAAGAGGCGTCCGCGTAGGAGACTCGGTATGAAGATTGTTGCCGTTACGGCCTGCCCGACGGGTATTGCGCACACCTACATGGCCGCCGAGCAGATCGAGACGTTTGCCAAGCGGGCCGGCCATGAAATCCGCGTCGAGACGCAGGGCTCGATGGGGATCGAGAACGAGCTTAGCGCTCAGGCCATCGCCGATGCGGACGTCGTGATCTTCGCGGTAGACATCGAGGTGGAACAGAAGGAACGGTTCGAGGGCAAGAAGATCATCCAGGCGAGCGTGTCCGAGGCGATCAAGAAGCCCGAGGCGCTGCTGGCGCGTGCGGGTGGGTGATGGCGACGAAGGCCGAGCATCGCTTCGTGTGCCGCCTGGCCAACGGGCTGCACGCCCGGCCGGCGAGCGTGCTGGCTGAGGCGGCGGCGGGGTTCGTGTCGAGTATCGTGATCGAGCGAGAGAATGGCGAATCGGCCGACGCGCGGAGCGTGCTGTCGATCGTGGGGCTCGATCTGCAGCGCGGGGATGGCTTCGTGGTCCGCGCCGACGGGCAAGACGCTCCAACCGCGATAGCAGCCCTGCGCGAATTGATCGAGACAGGGTTGCACGAAGACGAGCACGTGCCAGT
Source organism: Phycisphaera sp. (assembly GCA_025916675.1). Taxonomy (NCBI): domain Bacteria; kingdom Pseudomonadati; phylum Planctomycetota; class Phycisphaerae; order Phycisphaerales; family Phycisphaeraceae; genus Phycisphaera; species Phycisphaera sp. Next base: position 279,712 of record CP098402.1, on the reverse strand, counting down.
CGCCAGTAGTGAATGCCGCCTGCCGCCGGTGTTGCGGATGCTGGGCGTGGAGCACATCCGGGGAGTTGGGGCGGGCGGTGGCGCGGGCATGGGTACGGCGGTGTGCGTGGGTGGGCTGTCGTTGCCCGCGGCCGCACTCGACGCGGGCTCTCGCGGCCCTGATGCCGAACTTGGTGACGCACGCCGGGCGGTGGACTCTGCTTCGAACGAACTGGCACGGCGATCTTCCGAATCGAACGACGCCACCGAGGCGGCATTGCTGCGGGCGCACGCGCAGATTGCGGGTGATGCGGCGTTGTGGGCGGCGATCGAGTCTCGCGTGCGTGAGGGCGAGACGGCGGCGCGGGCGGTCGTCGGGGCGGCCGAGGAGATGGCGTCAAAACTGCGCGGCGTGCGGAGCGCGTACGTGCAGGAGCGCGCGATCGACGTGATCGACATTGCCATGCAGCTCGTCGAACGGTTGTTGCCCGGGTCGATGGCGGCGGCGTGCCCGGCCTTGGAGCAGGGCTCAGTGGTGTTCGCCGAGATGCTGACGGCGAATCAGTTGCTGGCATTGGATCGTGGGCACTTGCGAGGGCTGGTGCTCGGAGGCGTCGGGCGGACGTCGCACACGATGATCCTGGCACGCGGCATGGGGCTGCCATGCGTGATCGACGTGGCGGGCGCGCCGGCGGTCGTCCACCCAGGTGACACCGCCGTTGTCGATGGGGATGGCGGATTCGTGATCTCGCCCGTGAACCAAGAGGTCCGTAGGTTTTACGAACGCGAGCGATGGGTGGACGAACGGCGGCGCGCGAGGGTGTTGCCCGTCGTCTGCCAGCCCGCCAGAACGGTCGACGGCCAGCTCGTCGAGGTTGGTGTGACCGCTGTTGATGCGGCTGAGGTGGCAATGGCGATCCGCAACGGCGCGGATGGGGTTGGGTTGTTTCGTACGGAATTTATGTACCTCGAACGCGAGGCACCGCCACCGGAGGACGAGCAGCGCGAGGTGTACTCGGCGGTCATCGAGGCGGCGGGCGGCAAGCCGGTGATCCTGCGAACATTCGATATCGGCGGCGACAAGCCTGCACCGTATCTCGGATCCGGCCAAGAAAACAATCCGTTCCTGGGTATTCGCGGCGTTCGGCTCTACCAGCGACAACCCGAGCTGTTGCGAGCGCAATTGCGGGCGATGCTGGCGGTTGCCGATGGGCGGCCGGTGAAGATCATGGTGCCGATGGTGGCGAACGTACGAGAGATGGTGTGGTTCCGTGAGCACGTGGAGACAATCGGGAGCGGGACCCAGATCGGGATGATGGTCGAGGTTCCTTCGGTCGCGTTATCCATCGATCGATTCGCGCCGCACGTGGACTTCGTGAGCATCGGCACCAACGACCTGTGCCAGTATTGGATGGCGGCGGACCGCGGGAACCCGGGCGTGGCGGGCCTGTGCGACGAGTTACAGCCGGCGTTCTTGCGGGTATTGACGCGGATCGTGAACGACGCGAAGGCGGCCGGGTTGTGGGTGGGTGTGTGCGGCGAGATGGCAGGACGCGTTGAGAACGTGCCGCTGATGCTCGGGCTCGGAGTGGACGAGGTCAGCGCTGGACCCGGGGACGTTGGTGCGATCAAGCTGGCAGTGTATGAGGCGGATGCGGGGCGGTGCCGGGAGCTGGTGCGTCGGGCGTGCGAGTTGGATCATGCCGACGAGGTGCGTGGGCTGCTAGCGGACTTTGCGTGGCGCGCGGAATTGGAGGCGCCGGCGGTTGTTGATCGGGCGTGCATCGAAGTGGGCGTCGACGCGGTCAGCAAGGCCGAGGCCATCAAAGCGGTGGTCGACCTGCTTGGGATCTCTGGTCGAACGGACAAGCCCCGTGCTGTCGAGGAAGCGGTGTGGGCGCGCGAAGCGGCGTACTCAACGGGGCTCGGGCACGGGTTCGCGGTGCCGCACTGCAAGTGCGCCGCGGTTCGGTGGCCGACGCTTGCGGCGGTGAGGCTGGCCGAGCCCGTGGATTGGGACGCCATGGACGGGAAGCCCGTGCACACGGTGCTGCTTTTGGCGATGCCCGACGGGGAAGCGTCTGGTGGTGGCGCGGCACATCTGAAGATCTTCGCAGCACTCGCCCGCCGGCTGATGCACGAGGGTTTTCGCGAGCGGCTCGGAAGCTGCGCCGACGGCCAGGCGATCGAGGCATGCTTGCGCGAAGAAGTGGCCGTGTAGGCCGAATGGTGGCCGTTATTCGCTGAGCGTAAGGCACCAGAGTTCGTGGGTGCGGTGGTGGCCCCCGGTAATCTTGTGCTCCTGGGTTTCGGGCTGGTGGACGAAACCGATTCCTGAGAGCAGCGCCTGGGCGCGTGTGTTGTCCGGCTGGACGTACGCGCGAACCGAGGCAACACCGAGGCCCTTGGGCAGGTCGTTGAGCGCGTGCTCGGTGACGGCGGCACAAGCCTCGCGAGCGATGCCCTTGCCCCGCGCATCGGGGGTGAGCCAGAATGCGAGCTCGGCGTACCACTCGAGGCCGCGTTCGATGGTGATGAGGTTGCACGCGCCAAGGACGGTCTGCTCACCGTCGTTGCGATCGAAGATGGCCCGGCGGAGGGCACCCCCGGTGCGCAACCCCTTGGCGGTCAGGTCCAGTTGGCGTTTGACGATCTGGCGTGCTTGCTCGCCGGGCAGGTTGACGCCGCTGGCGCCATCGCCCGACGCGATCAGAGCATCGATGGCCGACTCGAACGGGCCGGTATCGGCGGGCGTCGCGGGGCGAATCGAGAGACGAGTGGTGTCTAGGCGGGTGCCGGGGGTGTCGTGGGCGAAGACCTCGACGGGAAGTGAAGGTGCGGCGGCTTCGATCTTGGTGCGATTGGGTGGGGTGGGCATAGCGTTGTCAATAGGCGTGCAATCAGACGCGACAGGCGACTCCTACTCCGATCGGTAGTGTCGGCCCGATTGTGGGTGAACGTGTACAAATGCCCGAATCGAACCGGACTTACTCTACGGTCACGCTCTTGGCCAGGTTGCGCGGCTTGTCGACATCGTGCCCTCGTAGCACCGCGGCGTGATAGGCCATGAGTTGCAGCGGCACGACCGCGACGATCGGGCTGAGGCACTCGGGCACGTCGGGGATGTAGAACACATCCTGGGCGTGGTTGCCGATTTCCCGGTCGCCTTCGGTAGCAACAGCGATGACGTGGCCGCCGCGGCTGCGAACCTCGCTGATGTTGCTCATGACCTTCTCGTACTGGCTTCCCCGGGTGGCGATGAAGACCGCGGGCATGCCCTCGTCGATCAGGGCGATCGGCCCGTGCTTCATCTCGGCGGCGGGCATGCCCTCGGCGTGGATGTAGCTGATCTCCTTGAGCTTGAGCGCACCCTCGAGGGCGGTCGGGTAGTTGTACCCACGGCCAAGGAACAGCCAGTTCTCGCGTTCGATGTATTTCTCGGTGATGGCGCGGATGGAGTCGTTGAGCTCGAGGACCTTCTCGATCTTGTCGGGGATGAGTTCGAGTTCTTTGATGAGTTTGCCGCACTGCTCGGGGCTCATGAAGCGGCGGCGGGCCATGAACAGCGCGATCATCGTGAGCACGGCCACCTGGGCGGTGAACGCCTTGGTGCTGGCCACGCCGATCTCAGGGCCGGCCCGCAGGTACACGCCGGCATCAGTCATGCGAGGGATGCTCGAGCCCACGGCGTTGATCACGCCCAGCGCCAATGCGCCGCGTTCTTTGGCCTCGCTGAGGGCCGCCAGCGTGTCGGCGGTTTCGCCGCTCTGGCTGACGGCGACAACGACGGTGCCCTCTTCGATGATGGGGTTGCGGTAGCGGAATTCGCTGGCGTACTCGCACTCGGCGGGGATCTTGGCGAGGTCCTCCAGGAGATACTCGCCGATCATGGCCGAATGCAGGGCCGTGCCCTGGGCGGCCAGGATAACGCGTCGGCTGCGTACGAGTTGGGGCGCGAACTGGCGAAGGCCGCCCAGCACGACCATGCCGTCGTCGCTGTTGAGGCGACCCCGCATGCAGTTTCGCAGGGCGGCGGGCTGCTCGAAGATCTCCTTCTGCATGAAGTGGGCGTAGCCGCCGAGTTCGATCTGCTCGAGGTCGAGCTCGAGCTGCTCGACCCGGGGCGTCACGGGCACGTTGTGGATCGTGCTGGTCGTGAACTTCTCGCGGGTGATCTTGCAGACGTTGTAATCGTCGAGTGGGAAGGCCTGGTTGGTGTGGGCGACGATGGCCGAGGGATCGGACGCGACGACATACTCGCCGTTGCCCACGCCAACCAGGAGCGCGCTGCCCTTGCGCGCACACACGAGCGTGTCGGGCTCGTTCTCGCACACGACGGCGATGGCGTAGGCGCCGGTGACCTCACGCAGCGCGGCTTGGACCGATTTTTCCAGGTCCATGCAGTGCTCGGGGTCGTAGAGCTCGCCGATGAGCATGGCCAGGACCTCGGTGTCGGTCTCGCTGGTGAAGGTGTGGCCGCGCTCGGTGAGGTAGGTGCGCAGGGCGCTGTAGTTCTCGATGATGCCGTTGTGGACCAGGGCGATGCCGTTCTTGTCGTCACGGTGCGGGTGGGCGTTGGCGTCGGTGACCCCGCCGTGGGTAGCCCAGCGGGTGTGGGCGATGCCCAGGGTGCCCTCGAAGGTGGCGTCGCCCTCGACCATGGCCTCGAGGTTGGCCACGCGGCCGACGGCCCGGGCGACATGCAGGCCGCCGTCGATGACGGCCATGCCCGCCGAGTCGTAGCCGCGGTACTCCAGGCGCTTGAGGCCCTCGATGAGCAGGGGGCGGGCCTGGCGGTGGCCGAGGTAGGCGACTATTCCACACATATACCGAATCTCCTGGTGGCGACCCCCGCATCCGAGCCGGGGCGATCCCAACGGTACACGATCGGCGTTCGGGGGGTTCGGGCTTGGGCTTGCTGAGCAAACGCGAACGCCGAGGACAAGTGATGGGCTATCGGACGAAATGAGGGGCCCTGTGCCCGCACCTACCCTTGGAGATGACCGCGACTAGCCCCGTATCCACCGACGCCTCCAGCCTCATCAACCCCCTGACGATCGCCGGCCGGACGGTGGACAGCCGCCTGTTTGTGGGCACGGGCAAGTACGCGAGCTATGACCTGATGCAGCGGGCCCTGGAGGCCAGCGGCTGCCGCGTGGTGACGGTGGCGGTGCGGCGCGAGCGGCTGGTGAACGAGAAGGGTGAGAGCCTGCTGGACTATGTCGACACCGGGAAGTACACCATCCTGCCCAACACGGCGGGGTGCTTCACGGCCGATGACGCCGTGCGTGTGGCGCGGCTGGGGCGCGAGCTGCTGAGCCAGATCGACAACACGGGGCAGGACTGGGTGAAGCTGGAGGTGCTGGGCGACAAGCGCACGCTGCTGCCCGACCCTGTGGGCACGATCGAGGCGACCAAGACGCTCGTCGACGATGGCTTCAAGGTGCTGGTGTACTCGAGCGACGACCCGATCGTGGCCAAGCGGCTGAAGGATCTGGGCGCGGCCAGCGTGATGCCGGCGGGCAGCCCGATCGGCAGTGGGCGGGGCGTGGTCAACCAGGCCAACATCGTGCTGTGTCTAGAGGCGCTCAAGGAGAACGACCCGGACTATCCCGTGATCGTCGACGCGGGCGTGGGCAGCGCGAGCGACGTGGCGGTCGCGATGGAGCTGGGAGCCGACGGCGTGCTGCTGAACACCGCCATCGCGCACGCGAAGGACCCGGTGGCGATGGCCCACGCGATGCGCATGGCGCTGGAGGCGGGGTACCTGAGCTATCGCAGCGGCCGCATCGAAAAGAAGCTGCACGCGACGGCGAGCAGCCCGTTCGAGGGGGCGATTAGTTATATTCCGGGGGAGTGATCACTCGGAATGTCCAGCCCGGTACACGTCCGTTGGCACGCCCGCGAAGCCCCAGTTCTGCTCGTCGACCTCGTCGATGACGATGTGGGTGGACTCGGGGCGTTTGTCGAGCACGCGGGCCAGAGTATCGGTGATCTCGGCGATGATCTGGGCCTTCTGGTCGCGCGAGGCGGCGGGGGTGATGCGGACGTTGACGTAGGGCATGGGCGGGCTCCTTTGCTGGGTGCTCCTTCGCACCCGGTGGCGAGGGGTTTGGGCGTGCAATGCGGGCTTCGAGCTAGCCGAGCACCGGCAGCATCACCGCCATGGCCGCGGCAACCAGCAGGATGGCACACAGGAAGTACCGTGCGGCGACGCGGCGGCCGTTGCACCCGCCGGCGTGGACCGCCGCGACGTACGCCACGCGGGCAGACACGATGCCCGCGGGCACGCCGATGGCCAGCATGAGCAGGCCGTACGAAGTCAAGAAGAATGCCGAGCCGCCCGCGCGGAAAGCCAGCGCGATGAGTGCGACAGGGGCGCTAATGGCGGAGATGATCCACGGCGCGAGCACGTACACGCGCGTGCAGGCCGGCACCGGAGGCGGGTCGGTGGCCTCAGACATGCTGCCTTCTGCCCTCGGCGGCCTCTTGGGTCGGCGCATCGGTTGCCAGCCGCCGCTGGACCTCGATGACCAGCGTGTCGTCTTCGGGCACGCCGTGGCGGCGGGTGTCGAGCTCGCCGATGATGCGGCGGGGCCAGTCGCCTGGCTCGCAGTTCGCCGCGGCGATCATGGCGGTGAGCCACTGGCGGCCGATGCATTTGCCCTTGTCGTTGCGGGCCTCCATCGCGCCGTCGGTGTAGGCGATGAGCATGTCGCCCGGCATGAAGGTATGGGCCTGCGGGTCGGCGTGGAAGTCCTCGGGCAGGCAAGCACCGAGCACGATGGCGGTCGAGTCGAGCTCTTCGATGGTGCCGTCAACACCGCGCAGGAACATGGGTGGGTGGCCGGCGTTCGCGTAGGTGAGCTCGTTGGTGGTCGGGTCGATGCGCAGGCAGACGGCCGACGCGTAGATGCTGTGCTGGGCGAGGGTGAGATGGACGTAGCGGTTGAGCAACCCCAGCACGTGGCCCGGCTCGGCGTGTGGGTTCTCGGCGAAGATGCGTTCGAGCTCGCCGTGCAAACGATTGACCGTGAGTGCGGCGGCCAAGCCGTGGCCGGTGACGTCGATGAGCACGACGTTGACGGGTACGCGGCCCTCGATGCCCGGGCTCTCGTGGAAGAAGAGGAAGTCGCCGCCGATCTGGCGCATGGGCTGGTAGGTGTAGCGGAAGACCATGTCCCCCACGTCGCGAGGCTCGGGGAAGAGGTCCTCGTGGATGCGGCGGGCGTCGGTCATCTCGCGGCGGACCTCGCCGTAGCGGGCCGAGAGGAACCGCATCTTGAAGCTACGCATGCGGGCGGAGTGCTTGACAGCACAAACGGCGAAGCCGGGCCCGACGAAGAATGGGAAGAAGATCAACCAGAACCAGTTCGCGTTCGGCGGGAGGTTGACCGCCATTAGCACGACGGCGTGGAGGGCGAGCACCACGCCGATGGTGTGGTAGACCTCCTTGGGCGACCAGGGCAAGAACAGGCACGCGAAGAAGAACGCCATGCCGAAGTTGAGCGTTGCCCCCGGGAAGCCCGCGATGGCAAAACTCGTTCCTGGAACTTCCAGGAAGTACTGGGCGAGCCCGATCGTGCCGACGTAGAGCAGGAGTATGCGCGTGAGTTGGAGGATCGCGGGCTTGTCGGGGCGGCTACGCAGCACGCGGCGGAAGAACCAGACATACACGGAGATGTCGACGCCAGCGATGATGAAGGTCCACACGCGTGTGGACAACGGTGCTTTCGAGAACTCGCCCCAGAACATCAGCACGGCGAATAAGCCAATCGCCCAGAACGCGAGATTGAACCCCAGAAACCACAAGAACCGCCGGCGCAGCAGTTGCCCCGTCTCGACGTCGAACTCCTGTGCGAACTCGCTTGTGAAGTTGGCGGTGGCCATGTTGGTGTCTTGGTTCGCTAGTGAGAGTCTCGATTCGCGCCGGGCTTCCACAGCACGTCGCCGGTGGGGTTGGCAATACGACCCAGCACGAACAGCAGGTCGCTCAGCCTGTTGAGGTATCGGATTACGTTGGCATTCGTTTCGTCGGGCTCGGCTTCCAGGGTGGCCGTGGCCAGGCGTTCGGCCCGCCTCACGATGGTCCGGGCCAGATGCAAGCCGGCTGCGGCGGGCGTGCCCCCGGGCAGCACGAAGCTGGTGAGGGGCTCGAGGTCTTCGTTGAAGCGGTCGATGAGGGCCTCCAGGCGATCGATCTGGCTGGGGATGACCCGGAGGCGTTCGCTCTCCTTGCCATCGTCCTTGATCGGCGTGCAGAGGTCGGCCCCGCAATCGAACAGGTCGTGCTGGAGGGACTCGAGGATGGACACGAACCCCGCGGCGGGCTGGCCGGCGTCCTTGCAGGCGATGACGGCCAGGCCCAGGGCGGCGTTGGCCTCGTCGGTGGTGCCATAGGCCTCCACGCGAGGATCGGCCTTGGGCACGCGGGAGCCGTCTCCTAGACCGGTGGTGCCGTCGTCGCCGGTGCGGGTATAGATCTTGTTGAGCTTAACCATCCGGCTAGTCTACGGCCATGCCCCCCACCGCCCCATCCGACGCGGCCACCAACCTTCGTGGCCTGACCAAGCGATGGCGGCTGCCAGAGCCCACTGGGCCTCTGGACGCCTCGCTGCCGCCTCTGGTGGCCCGGGTGCTGGCGGGGCGGCCCCACCTCGACGCGGCGAGCCTGGAGCCCAAGCTGACCGGGCTGCACGACCCCTCGGGCATCCCGGACCTGGACAAGGCCGCCGAGATGCTGCTGGAGGCCGGGCGGGCGGGCGAGGTAATCGCGATCTATGGCGATTACGACGTCGATGGGACGACCGGATCGGCCATCCTGCACCACATCATCCGCGAACTCTGCCCCGATGCGAGGCTGGTACACTTCGTGCCCCACCGCCTTCGGGACGGCTACGGCGTGCATGTCCACGCGATCGAGAAGCTGGCCTCCGACGGAGCCGGGGTCATCGTGACGGTGGACTGCGGGATCACCGCCAACGAGCCGGCCACGCGGGCCCGGGAATTGGGCGTACGGCTGATCGTGACCGACCATCACAACCCCCCCGCCACCGCCGACGAGCTCCCGAAGGCCGACGCCGTGGTACACCCTGGGCGGCCCGACTCGGCCTACCCGTTCGCGGGGCTGTGCGGGGCGGGCGTGGCGTTCAAGCTAGCGTGGCGGATGGCGACAATGGCGGGCGAGGGCGGCCGGGCGGCACCGGGGCCCCGGGCGTTGCTGCTGGACCTGCTGCCGCTGGCTGCGCTGGGAACCGTCGCGGACGTATCGCCGCTGATCGACGAGAACCGGATCATCGTCACGCACGGGCTGGCGTTGATGCGGCGGACGCGGATTCGCGGGCTGGCGACGCTGGCCGGGCGGTGCGTGCGTGAGAATCGGCCGGTGGGCGTGGGCGACCTTGGGTTCCGCCTCGGGCCGCGCATCAACGCGCTGGGACGGGTGGCCGACGCGGGTGAGGCGATCGAGTTGCTGACCACGGGCGACGAGGATCGGATCGCGGCCATTTGCGACACGATGGACGAATTGAACCAGCAGCGGCAGGCGATCGAGAAGCGGATCGTCGAGCAGGCGTGCGAAGAAGTCGTGCGGCTGGGTATGGATCGGGATGAGCACCGGGCCATCGTGCTCGCGCACGAGGATTGGCACCCGGGCGTTATTGGCATCGCGTGCTCGCGGCTGGTCGAGCGGTTCGGGCGGCCGACGATCCTGATGCAGCGCGACGCGGACGTGTGCAAGGGATCCGGGCGCAGCATCTCGGGCTTCAACCTGCACGGCGCTGTACACGCGTGCGCGGATCATGTCGAAGGCTTCGGCGGCCACGACGCGGCGATCGGGTTGCGCGTGTCGTCCGATCGACTCGGGGCTTTTATCGAGGCGATGGTCGCACATGCGAATTCGCGATTGACCGTTGAAGACCTGACACCCGAGGTCCGAATCGACGCCGACGCGGGGCTGCACGAGCTCGACGAGAAGGGCATACTGACGCTGGAAAAGCTCGGACCGTTCGGGCGCGGCAACCCGACCCCCCGGTTGCGGCTGCGGGGCATTCACGTGTCCCAGCCGCCGACGCTCATGGGTTCGAGCAGCGCCCACCTGTCGATGTTCGTGCGCGACGACGCGGGCTCAACGCTCAAGCTCGTCGGCTGGGGCTGGGGCCGCCACGCCGAGAAGATCAAGAACGGAACGACCCTGGACGTGGTGATCACGCCCAGGGTCGAAGAGTACCGCGGTCGCCGTTCGGTGCGCGGCGAGATCGCCGACGTGCGAACGGCTGATTGAGTCGAGGCTTATTGGCCGTCGTCGGGCACGCCGACGAAGGTCTTGGCGTACTGCGCGTCGAGGGCCGCGATCATGCGGGTGACGCTCTCGTTCTCGGGGTCCAGCTTCTGAGCGGCCTCGAAGCTGGAGCGGGCCAGGCCGGGCATATCGGCCTGCTGGGCGATGAGGCCCCGCAGGATGAGCGGCGCGGGATCGCTCTCGCTGCGCTGGATGGCCAGGTCGAGGCTGGCCAGGGCGCCGTCGAGGTCGCCCGTGCCGCGCTGCTGCAGGGCGCGGAGCAGGTAGCCCTCGCTGCGCTGCGGGGCCAGCGCGATGACGCGGCCGGCGGCGCGACGCACGCGGGCCATGTCGCGAAGCTGGTAGCAGACGTGGCCGAGCTGGATCCAGGCGTCCAGGTCCTTCTCGCCGCCGCTGGTTTCCGTGAGGCTCACGAGCACGTCGCGGGCCTCGACGGGGCGATCGACCTCGACCAGGCAGCGGGCACGCATGTGCTGGAGGTCGCGGCGGGTCTCGAACTCTTCCTTGCTTAGCAGCTCGGCGAGGTTGTACTCTGCCTCGGCGAAGCGGCCTGAGGCCAGCTCGGCGCGGGCGAGGTCTTCTTGCACACCGGGATCATCCGGAGCCAGGAACCGGGCCTCGGTGAACCACTCGGTCGCCTGCTCGGCATCGTTGCGCATCATGGCGATGTGGCCCAGGGTCTGGCGCAGGCCGGCGTTGTGCCGGTAGATTTCCAGGCGATCCTTGAGGTAGGTCTCGGCGTCGTCGGTGCGGCCGATGTCAATAAGCATCTCGGCGGCGGCGACGGCGTAGATGGCACGGGCCGTGTCGAGCTCGGCGGCGCGCTGGTAGCGTTCCATCGCACTCTCCTTCTCACCAATGCGTTCGTAGGCAACCCCCAGGAAGTACTGGGTGTCGACGTCTTCGGGATCGAGGATCTCGGCCTTCCCCAAGGAGGCCATGGATTCCTCGAAGTTGCCCAGTTCCATCATGATGCGGCCGCGGAGCACGTGCGAGCGCACGACGCTGTCGTTGAGCGCGATCGAGCGATCGATGTGGTCGAGGGCCTTCTGAGGATCGCCCGAGAGGAAGGCCTGGCGGGCCATGTCCCACTCGGTACCGCTCTTCATGCCGGCCATGCGCTCGGCAGCGTTAATCCGGGCTTCCTTGGCGGTGCGACCACTGCCCGAGCAACCGGTCAGGGCCATGGCTCCCACCACCGCACCGGCCAGCAGCGCAAGCTTGGCGGTCCGCGTCATCGTGTTCATGCGTCGTTCGTTGTGCATCGTCCTGCGTCCTCTCGCCGCCCGCCTTCTCTGGCGGGCCTGGGCTTTTGGACGCGTGGTACTGCACGCGTCCGACTGTCCTTACCTTCGGCCCTTTTGGGGCCACGCTGAACCCGCCCCGCGTGCGCGGGGCGGGTGTGATGGGTTATCAGTCCTTGGTTGGGTTCTCGGAGGTCGTGCCCCCGAAGATCGGGCCCTTAAAGGGCGCGTCCTGCGGAGTCGAGGTCTCGACCGTGGAAGCCTCGGGCGTCGAGGTTGCGGCGGATGCACCCTCGGCATCCGAATCAACCCAACTGGCGGGCTCGGTGTAGCCGTCGCGCGACAGCGTGGGCGACCACTCGAACTCAGAGAAGCTCAAGGAATTCAGCAGGGCCTCACCCAGCGCGTCGTCGATCTGGGCCTCGATCGGGCTCGACTCGTCGAAGTCGGGCGACAAGCCGACGGGCTCGGGCACCTCGAACTCGGTTGTCGATTCGATCGTGGTCTCGACCGACTCGCCGGACTCGGTCTCGGCGGTCGCGATCGAGAGCGGGGCGTCGACGCTGGTGGTCGAACCCGAATCGATCACTTCGAGATCGGTGAGGCTCGCCGGATCATCGGTCGAGGCGATCACCGGGGTGGTCGTCTCGGCGGCCTTGAGAGCGGCTTCATCGGCGGCAGCCTTTTCTGCAGCGGCGAGTGCGGCTTGCTGGGCAGCAACTTCCGCGGCTTCCTGAGCGGCGATGGTCTCGAGCGGCAGCACGCGGATGACCTTGCCCTCTTCGACGTAGCCCAAGCCCTGGCTGGGAAGGACGGCGTCGAGGGTCTCTTCGAGCGACAGGCCGTAGAGCGAAGCGCTCACGGTGCCGGCTACCTCGGGAGAGACGATGATGCTGCGGCGGGCCTGGCTCGACAGGTCGCGGAGCAGGCCGGGTAGCGGCGCGTCCTCGATGTTGATGTCGAAGGTGCGCGCCTCGCTGTCGAAGGCGATGGCGGGAACCTCGGGCTCGATGGTCGTCTCGACCGGCTTTTCGGTCGCATCGGCGGCGGCACCGATCTCGGCCTGAGCGAGGCTGCTGATCCAATCCGAATCCTCGAACGCGGTCTCGCTGGTAGTGCCTTCGGTCTCGGACTCGCGGGCGTCGGCCAGTTCGGTGTCGTCGAACGTGTCCTCGGTCGCTGCGAGAGCCTCGGCCTCGGCTGCGGCGGGGTCAACGGTTTCGATATCCGTCTCGGTGGTGGTGTCGGCCGGATTGGCCTCGGCCAGTTCGGTCGTCTCGATGGTGACAGGCCCGGTCGACTCGGCCATCGGCTCGCCGTCGATCGACTTGAGGATTGTCACGTTGCCGGACTCGACCTGGGTATCGCTGGCGGCGATGGTGGTGTCACCATCGGTCATGAGCGAGGCGCCCGCGTCGCCCATGTCGACCTGGGTCGGCTCGAAGAGGTCGCCGTGCTCGTCGAGGAAGAGGTCCATCTCGGTGTTGAAGGTGCTCTGGAGCACGCTCATAGCCGGCCAATCGCGCGTATTGGAGGTCAGGCGCTCCAGCAGCGAGCGGGCCTGCGGCTGGTTGGGGTTGAGCGAGAGCGAGCGGCGGACGCAGTACAGAGCCTTCTTGGTGTTGCCCTCGCCGGCGTGCTGCTGGGCCTCGACGAGCAGGCGCGAGGCCTGCTTGTCGCGGCTGAAGGGCAGCAGGCCCTCGCGGGTGCCGGCCACGGCGCTGTCGATGAGGTTCTTGGCGCGCTCGGCGTGCTCGGACATGATCTGGTCGTTGATGATCGTGGGCGTGATCATGAAGATGATCTCGGCGCGATCGGTGCTGTCCTCGCGGCCGCGGAACGGCGCGCCGATGAACGGCAGGTCGGCGATCCAGGGGAGCTGGCGGCGGGTGTACTGGGTCCGCTCGCGGAAGAGGCCGCCCAGGACGATGGTCTGCCCGTCGCGGACCATGACGTTGGCGGTCAGCTCGTTGGTGGTCTCATCGGGGATGGTGACCGCCGAACCGCCCGAGTCGGTCGCGTCGCGGATGACGGCTTCCGACACCTGGGGCTTGAGCTCCATGCGGATGAGTCCGTCACGCGAGACGAACGGCCGGAAGTAGAGCTGGGTACCGGTATCGAGGAACTCGACCGTCTGGGTCGTGCCCGTCTGCGTCGTGGTGCTGCTGAGGTAGCCCACACGCTCGCCCACCAGCACGCGGGCGGGCTGGCGGTTGAGGGTCAGCACCTTCGGGCGTGCGATGATCGTGGTGTCGGTCACCTCGTCGAGCACGCGGAGGAAGGCGGCGAAGTCGCCAGCGACGACACCGGCCTTCAGCGAGGCCGGGCCATCGACGCGGCCGATGCTCGTGTTGACGGCGTTCGCGGTGCCGTTGTTGCTGCTGGGCAGGGCGGTGGGCGAGCCGGTAATGTCCTCGCCCTGGCCGTTGATCAGGTTGTTGGCGGCGTTGAGCGGGCCGCCCAGGAAGTCGCCGAAGTTCATGTTGCCGATAATCGAGAAGTCGACGCCGAAGGCGTTGTTCTCGGTGAGTGCGGCCTGGAGGATCGTGGCCTCGACCAGCACCTGGCTGGGCTTGGTGTCGATCTGCACGAGCAGGTCGCGGATGGCGTCCACGTTCTCCTCGAAGTCGACCACGACGATGAACGCCTCGGCGGCCATGTCGTCGGCACCGATGGGCGCGTTATCGGGGATCTGGAACGGCGCCGTCTTGCCCGGTGCCTTGATCTGCCCGTTCTCGCTGAGCAGGGCCTGGGCAAACTCCGCGGCGTCGCTGGAGTTGATGTAATCAAGGGGGATCACGGCCGTGGTGCGCTGGCGGCTGCGCTCGACCAGCTCGGCGATCTCCTCGGCGGTGTAGACGTAGATGAAGTTGCCCTCCTCGACGTAGCCGAAGCCGTTGACGTGGAGGATGGCGTCGAGCGCCTCGTAGAAGGTCACCCCGTAGAGCGTGGCGGTCACGGTCGCGGCCACGTTGCGGCTGGCGACGATGTTCCGCTGGCTCTGGATCGAGAGCATCTGCAGGACGTCGGCCAGCTCTTCGTCGACAACGTGGAGGTCAACGATCAGGTGCTCGTCGACCGAGATCTCGCCCTGCATGGGGAGCTTGGTGTCCTCGGCGCCCTCGGTCGCTTCCGGGACGATGAGGTCGGGCGTCTTCTGGAGCGAGAAGGCATCGCCGGCCTGCGCGAGTGCGGCGGGGCTGCCGGCCAGGGCGCCAAGCGCCGCGGCCGAAGCTGTGGTCAGCGTCACGTTCTTGGTCGACGCGGTCTGCTTGTTGCTGTGAACCGTCATTGAGTGTTCCCTCGATCCGTGGTAAGTCAGTCCATTGCCTGATGGTCACGGCCCCTGCGGCTCGCCCACGGCAACAACCCACCTATTCCTCGACACACAGACAACCGCACTCGCCTACCCATCATCACAAATCGAAACAACCGGCCAACCTGTGCCGGGTGGGCAAGGCGTGCCGGTTGCGAGGGATGTGTGGGTTGGCCTAGCGGCCTGACGGCACGGCGTCGCGATCGCGACGATCGGGCGTGACCACCTGCCGCTCCTGCGGCTTGGGCTCGGCGTAGGCCTGACGCGGCACGTCGGTCACGAGCCGCAGACGGAGCCAGATGAGCGCGGTGAAGAGGAGAACCGCCAGCGCGATGCCAAAGCCCGAGCGTCCGAAAAACGCGAGCCACTCGTGACGGGCAGGGGCGGCCGTGCGATCGTCTGAGCTTTGGGTGGTTGTCGCCATGGCAGGATGCCTCCGACAAGTATGTCGGTCGGCACGCGGTGGCGATTGAGTGGAACTACGGCCTTCCGACCGGCGGCCGGCTACTCGCGCTCGACCAGGACGCGGCCGGTGTAGGCTTCGACGGTGATGCGGAAGGTCTGGCCGATGGCGTCGCGGATGCGGATCACGCCGCCAGAACTGGGCCGATCGCCCGTCGCGGTCTCGACGGGACCGCCGAGCTCGTCGAAGATCAGGATGTTATCGCCATCGAAATCGACCTCGATGATCGCGGCGCCGGCGGTCCGGTCTTCATCGAAGGTCACGTCGTACCGCGCCCCATCGCGGGTGATATCGAAGAGCGCATCGACGTCCGGATCGATCACCGAACCGCGGACCTCGCACAGCACGTACCGGCCCTCGCTCTCGAAGAAGACGATCGCACGGCGGGTCTGGTACGCCACGGCGTCGCTCTGGGCGAAGGTGATGTCGGCCACCATTTCGCGGACCGCGGCCTGGATGCGTAGGTTGCCCGCCGAACTCATCGACGGGACCACCATCGCGGCGGCCGTCCCGAGAATGGCAACGACCACCAGCACTTCGAGCAAGGTGTACGCGCGAGCGCGCATGGGTGGTCCTTTCGGTTACGGGAGCTTGGGCAGCGGGAAGTCCTGGTCGTCGAAGCCGCCGGCCCAGATGCGGCCCGTGTTGGCGTCGTAGATCCAGGCATGATCGGTCTGGAAAGCCGCGTCGGGCGTGTCGCTGTAGGAGATCACGCGACGGTTCTCGCCGCCGACGTACGCGTTCACGGGCGGATGCATGAGGTAGTTGCTCGTATCACCCACGATCTCGCCCCAGGTGCCATCACCCTCTTCGATGGTTGGGAAGGCGTCCTCACGCGAGCGATAGACCACCACGTGGCGGCGGATCTTGCCCAGGTCGTACAGCGTCGCGTTGACCTGTGACTCGGACTGGGCCCCCACCATCTGTGGCACGACAATCGCCGCGAGAAGCGAGAGGATCACCACCACGATGAGGATCTCGACCAGCGTAAACGCGGCCCGGATACGACCCTTGACCTGAGCCATGCTCGAATACCTCCGTCGAATCCCTTGCACCGCAAAGCCCGACCCGGGCGGTAGCCCGGGGCGGACGAAAATCATGCAAACCGGGGAGGTTTACGGCTCGATCCACTCGCCGGCGCCCTCGTCGAATCCGTTCATCCAGATTCGACCGGTGGCCTCGTCGTAGATCCAGCCATCGTCACCAGCGGCGACGGCGGCGGCAGGAGCTGCCACGCCAGCGGCCAGGGTGGCGGTGCCGGTGCGGGGGTTCTGCGGGGGAGTACGCAGGTAGTCCGCGTTCACGATGCTCAGCCAGCCACCAGCGGGCTCGGTGAGCGGGTCGGCGGCATCACCAGTAAAGATATTGGCGATCGTGGGGGCCGTGCCGTTGTTGCGAACGCGGAACAGCTCGATCTGGTTGCGAACCGTCTGGAGCTGGCTCTCCGCGCTGCTCACCTGGGCCTCTTCACTGGCACTGGTGAACTGGGGAATGACGATCGCGGCCAGAATGCCGAGGATCACCACGACGATCAGAATTTCAACAAGCGTAAACGCCTTACGAACCTGTGCGCGCATCATTGCGTGCCCTCCATGGGTACCCGTCGACCGAGCTCTCGCCGAACCTCTCGGCATCGCGTCGTCACGC
Source organism: Phycisphaera sp. (assembly GCA_025916675.1). Taxonomy (NCBI): domain Bacteria; kingdom Pseudomonadati; phylum Planctomycetota; class Phycisphaerae; order Phycisphaerales; family Phycisphaeraceae; genus Phycisphaera; species Phycisphaera sp. The sequence goes on along the minus strand of CP098402.1, from coordinate 262,763 downwards.
TCGCACGGGCGACCTTCTGTCAAACAAACCCCGCGGCGGACACCATGCCCGCCACGGCCGCTATCAGCATCGGATTCGCTGCCGCTGCAGTCCGGCTCTTGAACATCGTCGAGCGCGAAACGGTGTGGGTTGTGACGGCTGGCGGTGCTGCGAGGGGCGTTGGAAGGGTTTTCGGTGTTATTGAACGTGGCGGATGTCGAAAATCGCGCACGAAAAAACCCGGGCTTGCACCCGGGCCTCGTTCGGATCTCGATTGTTCTCGGAAGTTCTTAGCCGCGGTCGTCGAGGATCAGGCCGGCCAGGTCCTCGCTGGGCACGCCGAGCGAGCCGAGCAGGCCCGCGGCGGCGATGGCCTCGGCGTCGTTGCCGTCACGCGCGATCTGCAGCAGTCGCTGGATCTGACGCTCGAGGAGCTGATTCCCGTTGCGGCGGGCCGAGTTGGTCGTGTGGCCGAGCAGGGCAACACGCTGGGCGCCCTGGGCCTGGATGGCGCGATCGAAGATGGCCTGCTGGGCGTTCGCCTGGCCGATCCAGGAGAGCAACTCGGCCAGGCGGAGCTCCATGAGCCCGTCGTCCTGCTCGAGGGCCTGGACCAACTGGCTGGTCGCGTCCGACGCGATGATGACCTCGTTCTCGGAGATCGCCAGTTCGAGCAGCGCGTCGATCGCCTCGGCGGCGTAGATCGTCGCTTCCTCCTCGGATATCGGGCCACCGAGCGAACGCTCGGACAGGTCTTCGATGGTCGCACGCATCTGCTCGCTACGGATGCCGGCCGTCCGAACGGCGATGGCACGATCGGAGCCGTACCGACGATCGAGTTCGATCTCGGCGGCACCATCGGAGAGCATGAGCAGCGGGGCGGCCATCAGGCGGTTGGTCGCGCGCATCTGGGCGACCAGGCCCACCGATTGGTCGAGCGGTAGGCTGGCAACAACGAGATCGACACTGGAAGCCGATTCGTACTCCTGTTGGAGGGCGCCGAGCGACTCGCCGGCCGGGCTCACGCGGTAGCCCATGCCCTCGAGCATGCGTTGCAGGCCGCGGCCCACTTCTGGATCGCTGGCGACGACCAACGCGTAGCGATCGGTCGCACCACGGATGGACGAGGCGAGGATCGGAGCGACCAAGTCGCTGCGGTCGAATTGCGAGCGGGGCTGCGCGTTGGCGAAGGCCAGGGCGGCCTCGTACTGCACGCGGCGGTTGGGGTAGGTCAGCGACGCGACGAGCGGCTGGGGCGTGCCGGCGGCGCCAACCCACAGGTCTTGGCCGCCGGCGGTCCGGCCGATGGCCTCGATGGCCTTGCGCGCGAGCTGGGTGTTGCTCGTCGCCAGAGCCCGGGACAGGACGTTCTGGGCGATCGTCGAGCCCGAAGCAACAGCATAATACATCGGCTCACGTAGGCCCAGGTCGAGGTTGGCGTCCTCGGGGCGCTCGATATCCAGACGCAGGTACGACGCGACCCAGAGGGCGGCCGCCGACGCGTTGGGCGTGCGCACCAGGCGGAGCGAATCCTCGCTCAGACGCATGGCCATCATCTCGTGGTACACCGGCGTTGGGATCGAGCTGAACAGCAAGCCGCCGGCGGTCGCCTCGTAACGCCACATGGGCTGGCTCGCCTCACCCGGGAAGCTGGTGACGCTGGCGTCCTCGGCGGAGTAGTTCTCGGCGATCTGCACGTAGAGCTCGTTCGCGGGGGCGCCCTGGGCGTCGATGACGCTGTCGAGCGCACGCTCGGCCGCCTCGCGGACGGGGCCGTTGCTGGTCGTCTGCGCGATCTCGGCCAGGAAGGGGGCGGCCGTGTCATAACCGATCTGGCCGAGCAAGTCGGCGATGGCGCGCTGGGTCTGCGGCGCGGTGTCACGCATTGCCACACTCAGGGGCATCACCGCCTGCTGTCCCAGTTGCACCAGCACGGCGCGGACTTCGCGGACCAGAGCCGGATCGGCACCCGCATCGATCACACGCAGGAGCTGAGGCACGGCGTACTCGCCGGCGGCCACCAGTCGCTCCTTGGCGATCAGCCGGCCGCGCAAAGGGCCGGTCAGCATGGCGATGTTCTCGGCGATCTCCTGGGGATCGCGGGCGCGCTGGAGGCGGCCTTCGCTGTACAGCTTGCGGAGCGCGGCGGCCTGCGACTCGGCCAGGCCGGCGCGGATGGCTTCGCTCACCGCACGATCGAAGCGATCGCCCAGACCGGCACCCTCGACGAGATCAACGAACTCGCGAGGGTCGATGCCACGCCCGAGAAGCTGGGCGGCGTAATCGGCCGCGACATCGTCGCGGTCAATAAAGACAAAGTGAATGAACTCGTCGAGGAGTTGGCGATCGGTCAAGCGATCGGGGCCCTCCTGGGCGAGGGCCGGGGCGGCCAGGTGCGTGGATAGGGCCAGTGCCAGGCAGCCGGCGAAGGTTGGCAGGGTCGATCGCGAGAACATGGGCACGAGCTGCACTCCTCTACTTCATTCAGTTCGGTGAGGCCAGAGTCAGTTTCTTGAGGCCTGAAGCGGGTCCACGCCGATCCCGATCGGGCCGGAACGGGCCCTGCCGGGGGTCGTGAGGATAGACCAGCGCCGCCCCGATGGCTGGCTCGGGAAAAACGGACGTGGCCTCGGTGGGTGACGGTACGGGTCTCCCGCCGGATGGATGCAGCCCGATCGCCCTCCTCGGGGGGTGTTCGCGATCGGATCTGGGTGGCTCTCAGGCTCTGCTTCGCTGTCGATGGCCGGCTGGACGTCCATTGCGCTTGCTGGGGTTATGCTGAGCCGATAGCTCGGGCGGATCGTCCCAAAAGCGGCTTTCCCACGCGGGAATGTCCGCCTAACCCACAGAAACAGCAGAGTTTACGGCGTATCCATCGCCTCCCGCGTTAAGCGATCTACCGGCGCAGCCGATTCCATTGGCGTCCGCAGCAGGACGCCGCGCTCGGGGCGCTGGCGAGGGATGTGAGGTGTGCCCATGCCGTTCGAAAAGGACGTGCTGACGACCGGTGAAGTAGCGGAGATCTGCAAGGTCGCCCCGCGAACGGTGAGCAAATGGTTCGATTCCGGGGAGCTCGAGGGTTATCGGATTCCGGGGTCGAAAGACCGCCGGATCCCCCTGCCGGCCCTGGTCAAGTTCATGAAGAAGCATCGGATGCCCCTGGACGGGCTGAAGACCACCGGCACGCGGGTGCTGCTGGTCGACAGCGACTCGGCCGTCGTCGAGGGGCTGGGCAGCATCATCGCCGAACAGACCGACTACGAGGTCTCGACGGCGGCGACGAGCTTCCAGGCCGGCATGCTCTGCGAGAAATTGCGCCCGCACGTGCTGCTGATCGACATGCACCTGGGCGAGAACGAGGCGATGCAGGTCGTGCAGATGGTGCGATCCAACGACCACCTGGCGATGACCCGCATCGTGGCGCTCAGCAACCGGCTGACCGATGGCCAGGCCCAGGGCCTCAAGAGCCAGGGCTTCGACGCCTTCCTCCGCAAGCCCTTCCCGGCACGCGAGGCGCTCCGGATCATCGAGGCGATGACGACGATGGTTTGAGCCGGACTCACACGCGGAACAGAACTCAACGAGCCCACGTCGACGGACGTGGGCTCGTTTCGTTTCTTTCGATGTGTACGAAACGAAGAGGTCCGCGAGCTTACGCTCGCGGCTCGGAAGGACGTGCTAGAGCGTGCTGAGCGTCGCCGCCACGATGTCACGCGCGGCGGCGAGGTCTCGGCGATCGATCATCTCGGTGACGGTGTGGATGTACCGCGTGCCGCAGACGATGCCGACGGCCTTGGCACCGGCCGCCATCTGCTGGGCGGCGGCGCCGTCCTGGCCGCCCCGCGCCAGGATGGTGCGCTGGTAGGCGATGCGCTTCTTCTTGGCGATCGCCTCGACCTGGTCGACCAGGTCGTAGTTGGCGATGAAGCTGCCGTCCTGGATGTGCAGCCCGAAGCCCTTGCCGTGCTGGTTCACGGCTTCGGCGTCGGGCACGCCCGGGGTGTCGCAGGCCAGGGAAACGTCGATGCCCAGGCCGATGTCGGGCTTGACGGCGTAGGCCGCGGTCTTGGCGCCGCGCAGGCCGACCTCTTCCTGGGTTGTGAAGGCGACGACGACCTCGCACTTGTGGCCGTTGCCGCTCTTGTGGAGCTTGCGGATGCTCTCGATGCCCAGCCAGCAGGCGAAGCGATTGTCGAGGGCCTTGCTGACGACCTTGGTGCCGATCTCGATGAGCGGCTCGTCCATGACGACGTAGTCGCCGATGCGGACCTTCTCCTTCACCTCGTCGGCGGGCATGCCGGTGTCGACGAAGAACTCCTTGACTTCGGGGACCTTGTTGCGCTCTTCGGGGCCCGAGATGTGGACGGGCCGGCCGCCGGGGTTCATAACAGCTTTCAGGTCTCCGCCGCTGGTGCAAACCAGCACGCGGCGGCTGAAGAGGTTGCGCGTGTCGAAGCCGCCGGCTGGGTTGACACGAATAAAGCCCTTGTCGTCGATGTGGCTGACGTAGAAGCCGATCTCGTCCATGTGGCTGAGGATCATGACGCGTGTGGCGTCGGCCTTCTTGCTCGAGCTGGCCTTCTTCTTGGTGGACTTCTTCGAGGACGAGCCCTTGGCCCTGGGATATCGCGTGCAGATGAGCGATCCCATGGCGTCGGTGTGCGTCTCGTCGAAGAGGCCGTCGACCTCTTCCTCGATCAGGGCGCGGACGCGCTCCTCGCGGCCCGGCACGCCGGGGGTCTCGCACAGTCGCTTGAGCAGGTCGATGTTCAGGTCGTCTTTCACGGGGTCGCTCCTTCTCGATGCGTTCCGACCGGGGGTTTCCGGCCATGGGTAGGCTCCCAGTCTACGGCCCAATCGCTCAAGGGGCTTAGCATGGGGCATGGCTACCCAGAGTCCCATGCTGGACCTCTACCGAGAGACCGAAACCGCCCTGCACCCCTATGGCGACCCGGCCCGCGGGCTGCTGGTGCCGATGGTGCACGAGCACGTCGAGCTTGAGTATGCCGCCATCCGCAAGGGGTGCGCGCTGGTCGACCTGCCCCAGCGGGGCACGATCGAGGTCGCCGGGGCCGATCGGCTGGCGTTCCTGAATAATCTCATCACGCAAGAACTGAAGGACCTGGAACCCATGTGGAGCGTGCGGAGCTTCTGGCTGAATCGCAAGGGTCGCATCGATGCCGACCTGCGGCTGTGCGATACGGGTAACGCGACCATCATGGCCGCCGACGCGCTGGTTGCAAGCACGACCGCCGAAGCGTTGGCCGAGTTCGTGTTCACCGAAGATGTCACGCTCACCGACGCGACCGAGTCGATGCATCGGCTCGCACTGCACGGGCCGCTGGCGGCACCATCGCTGATGGCGGTGGCCGATACGGACGAGCACGTGGGCCTCGAACCGGGCCAGGCGATGACCGCGATGGTGCGCGGCGCGAGCGTGCTGGTGGAACGCGAGGACAGCGCGGGCGAGATGGGGCTGATGTTGACCATGCCGACCGAGGCTGCGCGATCGGTCTATAACGCGCTGGCAAGCGTGGAGGGTGTGCGCCAGTGCGGCTGGATGGCGTACAACATCGCGCGCATCGAAGCGGGCTGGCCCTTGTTCCAGATCGACTTCACTAGCGAGAATTTGCCCGGCGAGACGGGCGTGCTGCACGACCGCGTGTCGTTCACCAAGGGCTGCTATCTGGGGCAGGAGGTCGTGGCGCGGATGCAGAGCCTGGGCAAGCCCAAGCAGATGATGGTGGGGTTGCGAGTGGGCCCAGCTCAGGAAGGGCGGCTGCCCGGCGAGCGAGCCTCGATCTACGCCGACGAGGAGTCTGAAATGGTGATTGGCACGGTGACCAGCTCCACCATCGCACCGATGCTCAGCGCATCGCCCATCGCACTCGCCCAGGTGCGCACGGCGCACGCCGATGCCGGGACGAGGTTGTATGTCGAGGCCGAGGGTGATCGCGTGGCGTTCGAGGTCCAGCCTCAGCTCGCGTTCTGGTCGGCCACGCCCGCCCGGCAGTAGGTCAATTCGACGTCTTCGCCAACGCGTCGCACACGACCGAGCCGCAGCGTGACGCCCGCAGAGAGCGCGGCGGCCACCCGCCCCACCGCCACCGAGCGGGCTAATTCGTCGCCCAGCAGCAGCGGCGCGATGTAGGCGATCGCCGTGTCGACTACGTCGGCCTCGAACATCGAGCCGAGCAGGCCCGCGCCGCCCTCGACCATCACGGTGCAGATGCCGGCTTCCTTGTGCAACAACTTGAGCGTCTCGCGCAGGTTGAGCCCGCCCGAGCCGGCCGGGCAGCCCAGGATGCGGCAACCCGCCTTGGCGAGTTCGGCCCGCTTTGTCTCGCTTATAGCGGCGGTCGCGAGTTTCGATTCGCAGCAGATGATCGTGGGCGTTTCCCTGGCCGACTGCACGAGCTGGCGATCGAGGGGGATGTCCAGGTCGGCGTCGAGAACCACTCTGGCTGGGCGCATGCGCGGGTTGCCATGGCGCACGGTGAGGGCGGGGTCGTCGGCCATCACCGTGCCCATGCCGGTCAGGATCGCATCGACACGGCCGCGCAGGGCGTGGACGCGGCGGCGCGAGGTGGCGTTGGAGATCCACTGGCTGTCGCCCGCGCGGGTGGCAATGCGTCCGTCGAGGGTCTGGGCCCACTTGGCGATGACCCAGGGGCGGCCTTGCTCGATGCGCTGGCGGAACGGCGCGCTCACCGCGATCGCCAGCGGGCTCGCGTCGCTCTGCCGCACACGAACACCAGCGTTGGCGAGAATGGCCGCGCCGCCCCTGGCCAGGTTATTGGGATCGGCCGCAGCGTACACGACCTCGCCGATGCTGGCTTCGACGAGCGCGTCGGTGCATGGCGGCTGCTTGCCCGTGTGCGCGCAGGGTTCGAGTGTGACAAACGCGGTTGCGCCCCGCACATCGTGGCCGTTGGCGCGAGCGAAGTCGAGTGCCCGTGTCTCGGCGTGCCGACCGCCGTACCGGCGGTGCGCTCCGACACCCAATACACGATCCCCACGCGCTATGACACAGCCCACCAGGGCCCCATCGCCAATGTTCCCAATACCCAGCATTGCCAAGCGTGCGGCACGGTCGAGCATCGTCTTGTCGTGGGGGTCGGGCACGGGGCGATGATAGAGAGTTGGTATCAGGCCAGCCGGATGAGCGACCGGAGTTCCTGGTCGCTCAGCGCCCCGTCCATATCGGCCAGCCAACGCCGCGCGTCGGTGGTGTAGCCGGCGGTGGGCTTGACGCCTGCCCGGCGTTGGCTCCAAAATGCGTTGAACCGTTCCATGCTCAGCTCACGCACCAGCTTGGCCTGCATCGATGCGAGGGCGACCGGGAAGTGCCCGTCCTCGGCCTTGGCCTGCACGCGGATGCGGGCGTTGGGCAGATCGGCGAACTCGTACGTGCTTGCCTCGGCGGCCTCGGCGAGCGTGCGCAAGGGCCGGCCAAAGACATGGCTCAGCGCCGCCTCGTACCGCGTCCGGCCGCCCTGGCGGTCGATGACGATGCGGGTGTGGACCTCGCTTGCCCCACGACCATTTTCGTCGATGGCGTTCTCGATCAACTTGATGATGTGCGGCGCGTGCTCGGCGATGGCGGACAGGGTCGTGTTGGCCTTCGAGCGGCCACCGGCGACCATCGCGTTAAAGCGCGCCTCGTCGGTGCGCGCGACGCGGAGCAGGTCGACCCCCACGCCCGCGTGCTTGAGCGTAACACACAGGGCATTGGCGGCGATGGCCGCTTCGGCCGCGTCGGCGTGGGCTGGGCATGGCGTTGGCTCGCCGGCGTACCAATCGAGCGAGCCGGGCGTGACCGCGAGAGCCTCGAACAGGTCCCGGTCGCTGCGGGGCATGGCACCGGTCATCGCCTGCACGAACCCCAGCACGCTCCGCTCGGCCTCGGCCAGCCTGCCCGCGCCATGGGCCATCGGCTTGCACAGCTTCTTGCTGTCGGCGACGGCGAGGCGGGCCTTCGAATCTCGTGGAGATTTGCAGACCGCGGCCTTGAGGTGGGACCAGAGATCGGGCACGCCGTCGTCGGGCTTCCATCGCTCCAGACGCATCGCGGCCACGCCCACGCACAGCGGGCCCAGCATGGGGCCGTAGCCCGCTTCGTCGATGCCGATGTAGAGGAGCACAGGCGATTGTTGGCGTTGGCCCCAAGACACGCCGGGCACCGACCCCAACCCGACCGGCCAACGTAGAATCGCCCGATGCAACCCCTACGCCCCACCCGGCCCATCTTCGTTGGCAATCAGAGTACCGGCGTCGTCCAGATCGGCGGTGGCCTCGACGGCACCCGCTCGGCCCCGGTCAGCGTCCAGACCATGACCGCCGGCTACACGCACGACGTCGATGGGTGCGTGGCGGAGATCCACAAGCTCCAGTCGGCCGGGGCAGACATTGTGCGGGTGGCAGTGCCCGAGAAGAAGGACACCGAGGCGCTGAGGGAGATCCTGGCCCAGACCAGCGTGCCCATCGTCGCCGACGTCCACTTCCACTTCAAGCGGGCGCTCGAGGCCGTCGAGGCGGGTGTTCACAAGATCAGGCTCAACCCGGGCAACATCAACGATCGCGAGCAGGTGATCGAGGTCATCAAGGCGTGCAAGGACGCGAAGCTGCCAATTCGCGTGGGCGTCAACGAGGGCTCGATCATCGAGCGTCGTGACAAGCAGGCCCGCGCGAAGGAACTGGGCGCCATCTTCGGCGAGCACAAGCATGGGTACATGCTGGCCATCATGATCGCCAAGCTCGAGGAATACCTCGACATCTTCTACGAGCAGGACTTCCACGACGTGGCCATCAGCGCCAAGAGCATGGACGCGACGATGGTGATCGATGCGTACACCGAGATCAGCAAGCGCTTCGACCACCCGCTGCACCTGGGCGTGACGCACGCGGGCCCAAAGGAGACCGGCTGTATCCGGTCGGTCGTGGCGCTGGGCACCCTGCTCGCGAACGGCATCGGCGACACCATCCGCATCAGCTACGCCAACGACCCGATCTATGAGGTGCAGGACGGGCTGGAACTGCTCTACACGCTGGGATTGCGCGATCGCATTGGCGCGGAACTCATCGCCTGCCCCACGTGCGGTCGCATCCAGGTCGACCTGTTTTCGCTTGTTCAGGAAGTGCGGGCCAAGCTCGAGAGCGATATCCAGGTGCCCATGAAGGTCGCCGTCATGGGCTGCGTGGTGAACGGGCCGGGCGAGGCCGAGGGCGCCGACGTGGCCGTCTTCGCCGGCGACCGTCGCGGCATCATCTACGTGCAGGGCGAGAAGGTCGCCAACGTGAACGAGGACGAGATCCTCGATCGGCTGCTCAAGGAGTGCCTCGATTTCCAGGCGGCCGTCCGCAGCGGCACGGCCAAGCTGGGCGAGAAGAAGGTGGACATCGTGCCGCCAGACCCATTGGGCGAGCTCGGCAGCGGGTGGGAGAAGATGGCGGCCGAGCGGATCAAGGGGGCGGATTTGACGATCGGAAAATCGAACTAGCTCAAGGCTAAATGAATAGCGGCTTTCGCCCAGCGGCTTGGCGAATGCAGGCAACCTGGCCCGCATGATACATGGTGTGCATCGCAAGACCGCTCAGGCACTGGCCAACCGACTCGAACTTCGGACCCGGCCAATCGTTATCGTGGCAGTGTGTCTGCAGATTCATATCGGGCATCGAGCCAACCCGGGAAAGCAACTCTGATCACACGGTGTCGAGTTCATCGAGCAAAACGCCATACGCTGGACCGATTGGCGCAGGCTGGGCCGGAACAGATCCGATCCCGAACGACTGAATCCAGTTCTGGTACCGATGGGCTTTACCATCGAGATACTGATCCAGCACCGCCGCCTCAGACACAACAAGGTGCCCCGCAAGCCAATAGCAGTGCGGACCAGCATCGGAGTGAGACCGAACCGTTGGCGCGTCGGCCATATCCCTCAACAGCCCCATCGCAAAGCCATGCGAATCACGCAACGATGCCGCGATCAGGTCGGTCGATGCCATGTTCTCACTCCCTCTGGTTCCGAGCCGCAATCAATACCTCAGTACACTTTCACCGCCGGCGGCTTGTCATTGGTCAATCCCGCCGCCGCCAGGCACTCGTGCAACGCATCGGCGTCTCGCGTCGTGAACGCCCCGCGGCTGAAGCTGTCCAGGTCGAACACGCCCCAGCACTCGCCGTGCGAGTCGAACAGCGGGATGACCAGTTCGGCCAGATCCTTCGGATCGCACGCGACGTAGCCCTCGCCCAGCGTCGCGACGTCGCGCACGACGAGCGTCGTGTGCTTGACGAACGAATGCCCGCACGCGCCGTGCATGCCGATGGGCGAGCAGGCGGGCTTGTCTCGCCGGGGGCCCAGCAGCATCTGCTCGGCGTTCTCGGGGTCTGGCACGTAGAAGCCCAGCCACGAGACGTCCTCGTCCGCCAGCGCTTCCCAGGCGCAATCGACAAGGCCCGCCATCCGCGTCGCGCGATCGCCGGTAAGGCTTCGGCAGGCGGCCAGCAGGCCTGTGTAGTCCCGCGAGCGGGGCTGGGTTTCGGTCATCGCCCCGTCTCGATCGGAATCAGAGCGTGGCCGAGGTGTAGGGCAGCAGGCCCATGAAGCGGGCCCGCTTGATCGCCTGGGCGATCATGGCCTGCTCCTTCGCGGTGGTGCTCAGACGCTTGCGGCCGTAGATCTTGCCGTTGGGGCTCATCATGCGGCGCAGGTTGTCGGCGTCCTTCCAGTCGACGTACACGACGCCGGTGCCGGAGGTGCGAAGGACACTCTTCTTGTTGGGTCCACTGCCAAAGCGGGAAAAACGGCTCATGCGGGCCTCCGTCGTGGTCCTGGGCGCCCGAGGCGAGACGATCTCGCATTGGGGCGCGACGGGAATCGGGCGTAAATTAATCCCAGCGGGGCTTGGGCGGCTCGTCGGCCGCCGGCTGACCCGTGGGCGGGGATGATAGCGGGGTTGGCCGCACCGGGTCCACCGCGATGGGGGTCTGGTCCGAGGCCGGTCGGGCCGGGGCGGTCGACGCGGGCTCGCGAGCCGCGTCGATTTCGCCCTTGGAGGATGCCAAGAGGCGATCGAAGGACAGCCGCCCGCCGCCGCGGATGAGCAGGTACAGGCAACCCGCCCCCAGCACGCCGTTACGCCAGAGGTGGCAGGTGCCCACCACGTCGCCGCAGGGGAAGTTGAAATCGCCGAAGCAGCCGCACTTGACGTTGAGGTCTTGAATGATGACCGACGCAATCGCCCAGATGAACACGCCCACCGCGCTCAGCAGGATGAACGACGCCGATCGGGTCCACAGGCCGAACAGGATGAGCACCGCACAGATCGCTTCGGCCCACGGCACGGCAAAGCTGGCCAGGACGACCAGGTGCTCGTGGTCGATCACGCTGAGCATCTCGAACGCGCGGATCGACTCGGCGAATGCTTGCGTCGCGTCGTTGCTCTGGAGCTTCATGAACGCGGCAAAGCCGAACACGCCCGCGATGAACAGGCGGACGAACAGGGTGACGATCAGGTCGATGCGCTGCCCGGTGGTCACTTAGCCACCCCCTACGGGTTCGGTCGGGTGGCCCGCGGCCTCCCACGCCCCGAAGCCGTCGTGCATGATGTAGACCTCGGCGTAGCCCCGGCCGATGAGGCGCTGGGCGACGTTCTCGGAAGCATCGCACTCGCCGCCCCCACAGAACACGATGACCGGGAAGGCGGGCTCGAGTTGGTTGAGCACCTGCGCGCTCATGCCGCTGATGAAGTGGCGGGTCTCGAGATGGAAGGCCCCCTCGATGGTGCCCACCTCGCGCTCGGCGTCGGTGCGGGCGTCGACGAAGGGCATGCCCTCTTCCCATAACTCGTACGCGCGGGCGACGGAGATGTAGTAATCCGGAAGGTCTCCGGCGGTGTCTGGGGGCTCGACCGGCACTGGCACAGGGTCGGGCGTGCCGGGCTCGCCGCCGGGCAACTCGTCGCCGCCGTTGGATTCAGATCGCTCGGGATCACTGGCTGCATCCGAACCCTGCTCGGGAAGTCCGGGTTCGATGATGCCCCGCGCCTGAGCACGAGCCCGGGCATCTTCGATGTCGCGGGTGATCGGCCACACCATCGAGTGCGCCACGGCGGCCCCGAAGGCCACAATCAGGATGATCGTGACTCTGCCAACGAAACGCATGCTCACTCGCCCGAGCCGGCCCGGCTATCGACGACGCGACCGACGTAGGGCAGCATTACCAGCTCTTCGAGCGGCACGCTGGTGTGGACGACGAAGTTGCCGCGAATTCGGCCGGCCTGGGCGATGCTCGGCAGCACGATCTTCACGCGGTAGGCGTCCACGGCCTTGCCGTTGGCACCGGCCTCGGGGTCGATGGGCTCGACCGAGAAGTCAACGGGCATCGTCGCCATCCCGGTGGGCTGCAGCGGGCGCAGTTCGACGCCGGTAATCTTGAACGGCTCGTTGCGGCCGTGGCGGACCTCGATGACCTCTTCGAGCTCGCGGCCCACGTGGAGCGTGCCGAGCGACATACGCATGGGGTTGATCACCACATCACCGTCGACGCTGGCCGCCACAGGCACGTTGATGAGCTTCTTGCGCTCGTCGTTGGCGCGGATGACGGCGATGGCTTGCGCACGACCGGGAGGCGCGTCTTCGCGGAGCGTGACGAGGATGTCGGTGCGCGACACCGTCTCGCCCTCTTGTTCCAGGGCGTCGGTGCCCAGGATCTCGACGTCGAAGTATTCGGCACCCGGCCCGACCAGCGTGACGTGGTAGGCCTCGAAATCGCTCTTCATGCCGGTCAGGCTGATGAGCGTCTCCTTGCGGGTGTGCTTGGCGACGCTGCCCATGTTGACCTGCATGGGCTCGATGGCAACCAGCGGCTTCACGAACGCCCGAACCTTGACGGCAGCCATCGGGTTGGATCGGTCGTTGGTGCGGAACGTCACCGTTTGCTCGTGGCGCCCCGGGGCCTTGCCCGTGGGGTCGAACGTCACCGTCACCTCGCACGACTCGCCCGGTTCGAACTCGTTCTTGGGCATGTTGGCGGCCGTGCAGCCGCAGGTCGTGCTGGGCTGGGGCACGTTGAGGATGGCGTTGCCCGCGTTGCGGAAGCGGATCGTGCCGGTCGCCGGTTCGGTGTCGAGGATGGTGCCGAAGTCGATGATCGGCGTCTCGAGCTCGAACACCGGCTTGGCGTTGTCCTCGCCGTTCTGGCCTTCCTGCTCGGTCTGAATGATCTGCGTTGCCGGCTGGAGGCCCGTGGACTCGTTGCCCTGGGCCAGCGTCGCCGGCGAGAAGGCCAGTGCCATGCCCAACCCAAGGCTGGCCAGGATCGTGTTCCGTCGCTCGTTGCTCATCGCCTTCTCTCCTGCTGAACGGGTGCGATCGCACCCGGGCCTCGCGCTCCCCGGCTGTCTGCGGCACAAAGCGGCCGCTCCAACACATTGTTCGGCCCTCGGGCCGCCATGTCAGCATACCACAAGCGTGGCCGCCTGCCCACCATGAAGCGCAAGCCAGCCTAAACCGTCACGACAGCCCGGTATCCCCTTTTCGGACCAGGAGATACCGGGTAAATCCCAATCAGATTACTCCATCGCGTCGGCGAGGCGGTTCAGGGCGTGGGCGTAGCAGGCCGTCCGCATGGAGATCTTCTCGGACTGCATCAGGTCGAAGACCTGGTTGAACGAGTCGGACATGATCTCGCCCAGCCGCTCGTGGACGGTGTCGAGCTTCCAGTAATAGCCGCTGATGTTCTGGCACCACTCGAAGTAGCTCACCGTCACGCCGCCGGCGTTGGCCAGGATGTCGGGCACCACCAGGGCATCGGTCTTGGCGATGATCTCGTCGGCTTCCTTGGTCAGGGGGCCGTTGGCCAGTTCGATGAGGACCTTGGCCGACACGTTGCCGGCGTTGTCCTTGGTGATGGCGTTCTCAAGGGCCGCGGGCACCAGCACATCAACATCGAGTTCCAAAAGATCCTCGTTGCTGATGGCCTTGCCCTGGCTGGGCAGGCGGCCGGTATCCTGCTTGGCCGACAACGCGGCGGGCACGTCCAGGCCACTCTCATCGTAGATGCCGCCGCGCGAGTCGCTGACGGCGACGACCTTGTATCCCGCGTCGTTCGCCAGGCGCGCGAAGTGCTGGCCGGCATTGCCGAAGCCCTGGATGGCCACGGTGATATCGCTGGTGTCCCACCCACGCTTCTTCTCGATCTCTTGCAGGCACACGAACCCACCGCGGGCCGTGGCATCGTCTCGGCCGAGCGAGCCGCCGCGGGACACGGGCTTGCCGGTGATCACGCCGGGGTAGCGGCCGCGCTTGATGGTGTCGAACTCGTCGCTCATCCAGCCCATGATCTTGGCGTTGGTGTACACGTCGGGGGCGGGCACGTCGATGTCCGGGCCCAGCACGTCGGCCATGCCGCGCATGTACCCACGGCTGAGGGACTCGAGCTCGCGCTCGCTGAGCTTGCGTGGGTCGACGATGACGCCGCCCTTGCCGCCACCCAGGGGGATGCCGACGGTAGCGCACTTGAAGGTCATCCAGAACGCCAGGGCCCGCACCTCCGCCTCGCTCACGTCGGGGTGGTAGCGGATGCCGCCCTTTGCCGGCCCGCGCACCGTGTTGAAACGGCAGCGGTAGCCCGTGAAGATTTCGAGTGATCCATCGTCCTTGCGGACGGGGATGGAGATCTCTGTAAACCGCTCGGGGTGGCGCAGCGTCTCGACCGTGTCCGAGTTGGCCCGGCTGTGCTTGGCGGCCAGGTCGAGCCGGGGCAGGGCCTCGTCGACAAACACGTCCGGGGCCTTGGCCGATTCGGGCTTGGTGGATTGGCTGGCACTGGGCTTGGCTTCGTCAACGAGTACGTTCGGGGCCATCGGCATCTCCTGTGGTAGATCTCTTGTGCGAGAAGTATCCGCATGGGGCGATCGGTCTTCGAGTACGCCCGCCGTTACATTCGGGGGAACCCTGTCAGCCCGAGTCCCCAGCCGGGGCCCTGAAGGCCAGCCGGGTATAGGCCAGCCCGAAGCCCAGCCGCACGGCGTTTCGCTCCGTCGGGATTCCGGGCTGGCACTCGATCACCGCCGCCGAGCAGCCCTCGGCCTGCCCCTGGAGCAGCCGCCTAGCGATGAGCGCCTGCTGGATGCCCCGGCGGCGGAAGCCCTCGCCCACCACGGCACCCCAGAGTGAGGCCACCCTCACCGACCCTTGGCCGGGTGAGGGCTCGACCGAGATCACTTCCATGCCGCAGGTGCCGGCCAGCTCGCCATCGATGGAGGCGAGGAAGCCGCGGGACCGCGGATGGACCAGGCTCCTGACGGTCGCCTCGAGTTCGCCCGCGGATGGCTCGATGCCCTCAGGTGTAAAGCCCCACGTCGTGTGCTCGGCGTGTGCCCGCAGATGGGCCTCGTGGTCGGGGTCGAGCTTCTCAACAGAAAGGCCGTCGATTTCGGGGATCTTCACCGGCCCCGACAGGCTCCGGGCCAGCACTCGCTCGGTCTCATCGAGCACGAGCCCCGCGTCGGCCGCGACAACGTACGCGCTCTGGCCGCTCTCGTCGGTCAGGTCGATGCGCGGCCGGCCGCCCCGGCTGGCGACATATTCCGCGATGTATCGTGCACCCTCCGGGGTGAGCGGTGTATCGATCCCGCAGCCGATGGCCCCACACAGCCAACGCACGCCCCGCTTGTATGCCACCACGCCGCCACCATGCTCGGCGGGAATCGGCTCGTGCTCGTCGGCCAGATCCGCGAGCACCAGCATCTGCCGGCGTTCGTTGATGCGCATGATGGCGGTGGAATCGAGTTCTCGGGCCATGGGTGCAACTGTACCGAACCAACCAACACCGGGCGCGGGGCCCAAGGAGAGAGAACCCGCACCCGGCGTTGGATGGAACTACTCCGCTTGGCCTTAGCAGCCAGACACGAAGGCGTTCTGAAAGCAGAGGAAGTCGAAGATGTTCAAGGCACCGTCGCCGTTGCAGTCGGCGGTGGCATCACCGGTCGCGAACGCGTTCTGGAACGCCAGGAAGTCGAAGACCGTGAGAACACCGTCGCCGTCCATGTCGGCGTAGCAGCTCGTGTCGAGGAAGGTCACGGTGCCGCTCACGTCGCCCGTGCCGGTGAGCGGGTCGACCTGCCAGCGGCCCTCGAACTGGATGTGGTTCGAGCGGTTGCCGGCGATGTCTCCGGTGCCCGCAACGACGACCACGATCTGGTCGTCGGTAATCGGCGGGCTTAGCTCGACGATGATGTCGGCACCCGGGCGTGCGGGCGGTGCCGATGGGGGCGCATCCTTCTTGTCGATGGCGTTCGAGATGTTGACTGCCGCCCCGGCACCCACGACGGTGCCCGCGCCCACGCCACCGACGCTGCCGAGCGCACCGCCGACGAGGATCTCAGCCGCATACACCCACCACTTGGGCTTGAGGCTACCGCCGTCGTCGGCGACCTCGCGATAATCGAGCGTGGTCAGGTTGCCATCGGCATCGGTGCCCCAGAGGCCATCGATGCTGCTGTGCCACTCCTCATCGAGGATGCTGCCCGAGCCCTGGACACGCGACTCGAAGCCGTCGGGTGTCGGCGTCAGATCGCCGAAGTAGTCGAAGTTCATCGTGCCGCCACAGACGTCGCCCTGGCCAACCAGGGACCACTGCTGGGGGTTGAAGCTTCCGCTCACGTTCATCTGGCCACCCGAGCACGTTTCCCAGGCCGAATCCGGGTCGCTGGTCTGCATGTGCAAGCCGTGCAGCATGCTCTCGATCATCATCTGGACATTGGCGTGCTCTCGCACGCGGAGTTCCTGATCCTGGGCGCTGGCGACAGTACCGGCCAGCAGGGACAAACCAACAAACGACTGCACAGCGATAGCGCGAACACGCATGAGACACCTCCACGATGTGTTGAAGAACTCGGCCCCGGGGTCCGGCCGCGATGCTGACTGCACCGCTGCCCGCCGGCCCCCATCGGCCAATAGGGGAAGCGTGCGATGGGGCGATCACTCACGTGACAGCCGCGCACATTCATGAAGTTTCTGCCAGGTTTGCGCATAAGCACCTATTCTCGTGCCATGCCGACTGCCAAGAACAACGCCCAACCCATGACCTACCGCTGCACCCTCCTGCGCGCCGGCCGGCTATTGCTCGACGCCGGCGGCATGTTCGGGCTCATCCCCCGCGTGGTGTGGGAGACCATGGTCGACCCCGATGACAAGCACCGCGTCGAATTGCATCACAACTGCCTCTGGCTCGTCGGCACGCAGGACGACCCGGAGTTGGGTAGGCCCCGCCAGGTCATCATCGAGGCGGGTACGGGCGACAAGCTCGACCCCAAGATGGCGGGCATCTTCGGCCTCGACGGCCGCACCGTCGAGACCGCGCTCACCGAGGCCGGCGGCGATCCGACGAAGATCGACGACGTGGTCATCAGCCACCTGCACTTCGACCACGCCGGCGGGCTGACCCGGCGCCTCCGGCCGGGCGAGAGCCCCGACTGGACGGCCGGCCCAAAGCAGGCCAGTGGCGATGCGAGCCAGGTGAAGCTGACGTTCCCCAACGCGACCATCCACGTCCAAGAGAAGGAGTGGCACACCGCGCTCGCGGGCGATTCGGTGATGACCCGCACGTATTACGCCGACCACCTCGCGCCAATCGAGGGCAAGCTCAAGCTCCACGACTCGCCCCGCCCCTTCGAGCCCGGCCGGGTGCCCCACAAGAACGAGCACCCCGCCCTGCCGTGGGAGCGGCGGACCACGACCATCCTGCCGGGCATCAAGGTCTTCCTGACCCCGGGCCACACGTGGGGCCAGCAGGCGATGTGGTTCACAGACGACAGCAATCGACAGGTGGTCTTCACGCCCGACGTCATGCCTACCGCCTGGCACAGCGGCAAGGCGTACAGCCTGGCCTACGACGTGGAGCCCTACACCAGCATGGTCAGCAAGACCTGGCTGCTGAGGGAAGCGGCCGAGCGCGGGTGGACCCTGGTGCTCGACCACGAGCCGGGCGACCCCTGGCGGCGCGTCAAACCCAACAATCGGGGCTGGTACGCCCTCGAGCCCGCTGGAACCGCGTAGGCGAACCGCTCAGTGCCTAGGGGTCTACCATCGGCCATGCCCCCCGCGGTGAACGACACGGCGGCGTCCAAAGCCCGACCGCAGGCCGACATTTCGGCCGCCGAGGACTCCCGCGCCGACGCCGAAACCGAGCCGGGCGAGGCCCCACAGGCCGAGGCCTCCACCCGGGGCACCAAGCCGCGCTCGGGCCAGAAGAAGAAGCGCAAGCGCACGAGGTGGGTCCGGGTCGAGGCTTTCATCAGCCGCCTGAGCACCCGCAACCACTTCTGGCACCGCGTCTGCTCGCGTATCTGGCTGCCGCAGGCCTACTTCAGCGGCATCAAGATGAAGATGATCGACGCCAAGACCTTCGAGGCCGTGGTGCCGTTCCGCCGCTTCAACCGCAACTGGTACAACGCCATGGCCGGGGCAGCCCTGCTGGGCAACGCCGAGATCGCCGGCGGCTCGTACATCTTCCGCGTGTGCGGGGCCGACTGGACGGTCGTGTGCAAGAAGCTCGAGTACAAGTTCCTCCGTCCCTGCCTGGGCCCGGCGGTGTACCAGATCGAGCCCGAAGAGGACATCGAGGCCCTCATCGCCGCCGGCCAGGAGTTCAACCTGACCATCAAGATGAACGTGGTGCAGCAGCTCCGCCGGCCCAGCGACCGCGTGAAGCGCGTGGGCGTGGCAACCTCGACCTTCCATGTGACCCCCAAGGCCCACCAGCGCAGCCGCGGCCGGCTCAAGTAAGCGCCCATGGCCGGGCCCTCCATTCCATCCGCATTAACAAGAACGTCGCCGCTTGCCGCGCTGGGCTGGGGGTTCTACCTGGCCGTGTCGTGGACGTGGGTGATCGGCATGATCCTGCCGGCGCTGCTGCTGCGTGATTTTGGCTGGTGGTCGCTCGCCGTGTTCCTGCTGCCCAATGCGATCGGTGCAGCGGCGATGGGTACGGTACTGAAGAATGCTGAGGCGGCCCAGCGGTTGCGACTGAACCACAACAAGGCGGTCCAGTGGTTCTCGATGGTTACCATCGCCTTCCACCTGTACGTGCTGGGGGCCATCGCGCTCTCAACCGCTGGATTCCCAAGTTCGAAGGGCCAGATGGGCGTGCTCATCTTCGGTGCGATCTTCGCGGTGGTGCTGCTCACCGTGCGTCACTGGCTTGTCACGGCGTTCCTGGTGTGGCTGACCAGCATCGGGCTGGCCATCGCCTACGCGGCCACGGACTCGTCGGTCGTGCTCAACAACCCACAGGTTTTTACCGACACTCCAACGAAGGACCTACTGCTACTCACGCCCGTCGTCGTGTTCGGCTTCGCGCTGTGTCCATACCTCGACGCCACGTTCTTGCGCGCCCGGGCAGCTACTTCACCGACGGCCGGTAAGCTCGCGTTCGCCTTCGGCTTCCTCGTCCCGTTCGTCATCATGATCGGCTTCACCGTGCTCTACGCGAGCGCCATCGCGACCGGCCACGCCGTGGGTTGGCGGCTCATCCTCGCGCACCTGGCGATCCAGGCCGGATTCACACTCGCCGTCCATCTCCGTGAAGCCAAGCTGAACCTGCCACAACGCGGCATCACGCTCGGTGTCACCGTCGCCACCTTCGTGACGCTCTGGTCGCTCCCCGACGGCCCCATCCCCTGGGCCGACGACATGCTCGCCTGGGAGATCGTCTACCGCCTGTTCATGTCCGCCTACGGCCTGTTCTTCCCTGTTTACGTCCTGTTCGCCGTAGTCCCCGACGCCCTGAAGATGGGCTCGATGCCCCGCGCCGGCCGGGCCGTCACGGCCGTCACCATCGCCGCCGTGATGCCGCTGTACACGCTGGGGTTCATCGCCCGCCAGGAGCAATGGCTGCCCCTCGCCCTGGGCCTCATTCTGGGCGGCGCGTTCGTCACCTTCACCATGCGACGCCGAGCCGCGAGTACCGCCCATGGCTGAAGCAACCTTCCTAGCTGCGGCTGATATCCACCTGGGCCGGCCCATCGCCAGTCTGCCGGATTCGTTGCGCGATGACGCGCACACGCTCGGCCCCTTCGGCGCGTTCGATCGCATGATCGATCTCGCGGTCAAGGAACGCGTCGACGCCGTGCTGCTGGCCGGCGATGTGGTCGACGACGACGGCGCGTACTTCGAGGTCTTTGCCGCCCTGCAAGACGCGGCCCGGAAGCTCGACGGCATCCCGATGCTCGCCATCGCTGGCAACCACGATGCCAATGTACTACCACGGCTGGCCGACGCCATCGACGGGCTCACGCTCCTGGGCAAGGGCGGCACTTGGCAGAGCCACACCGTCCACGCTGGCACTGGGGGCGTCGAGATCCTGGGCTGGAGCTTTCCCGACACCCACTGCCGAACGTCGCCGTTCGAGACCCCGCCACCAAAGAGTACCGGCCGGCGCATCGCGATGCTGCACGGCGATGTCGACACGCCCGGCAGCGTGTACGCCCCGTTCACCGCCGCCAATCTGCGCGAGTACGCGGCCGACGCGTGGTTGCTGGGACACGTCCACAACCCGTCGCACCAACGGCTCGGGGCACCCACCCCCGCCGGTTACCTCGGCAGCGCCTGCGGGCTCGACCCGAGCGAGGCCGGCCCGCGCGGCGCGTGGCTCGTGCGGTGCGATCCGCAAGGCGTACGGCTCGAACATCGCGAGATCGCCCCGATCGCCTGGGCGAGCGTCACGCTCGACGCCACCGGGCTCGATCCCGATTCCCTCGACGCGGCGCTGCGCCAGAGTGCCGAAGAAGCCTCGGCCGCGTTCCAGCATGCCAGGACCGTTGGCACGCGGATCGCGCTCGTTGGCGAGCACGACGCCTGGCAGTCTTTCAACGACCGCGCCCGCAAGATCGAGCCCGGCCAGCCCTGGCAGCACCACGACGCCCGCGTGTTCATCGACAAGATCGATGCCCGCCTCACGCCGCGGTTGCCGCTCGCCGCGCTCTCGAAAGAACGCACCGCCGCCGGCCGCATCGCAAGCCTGATCCTCGAGTTGCAATCGGATGGAGCCGGCGAACTCGTTGCCGAAGCCGCGACCCGGTTCTCCAACCTCTCGAACGATCGCAACCTCCGCGTGCCCGACATCGGCGAGCACACGCTGCCCGCGCCCGACCCGCGTACCACGCTCGCACGCGAGGCCCGCGCCATGCTCGGCGAGCTGCTCGCCCAACGCCCGGCGGAGGCGAACTGATGCGCGTGCGCTCCGTCGACATCCGCCGCAGCCCGGGCATCTCGGAGGGGTTCAAGGTCCACGAGTTCAGCGATGGCCTGACCATCATCGAGGGCCGCAACGAGTCGGGCAAGAGCACGCTGGCGGGCGCGATCCGCGCGTTGGTCTGGCCGCAGCGCAGCGCAACACTGCGCGCTCGGGGCGAGTTTTACGCCGACGCGAGTCGGTTCAACGCCTTCGTCGACCAGCACGGTGGCGGATGGGAAGGCGACGCGCCCGCGGTGCCCGATCCAAGCGCCGGCCGCGGCATGATCGTGGGCATTGGCGACCTCTGGCACGAGGACGAGCACGACCAGGCCGTCCGCAACGCGATGACGCGGGAGCTCCAGGGCGGCTACGACCTGGCGGCGCTGCACGGCACCGCCCAGGCCAGCTCGCCCACCAAGCCCGCCCGCGAGGCGCGTGAGGCCGAGCGACAACTGAACAACGCCCGCAACGCCGCCCGCGCGCTCATGGCCAAGGAAGCGACGCTCCCGGACCTGCGCGCCCAGGCCGATCGCGGCCGAGCCCATGCCGCCCGGCGATCACAGATCAAGGCCGCCATCGAACGCCTCGACCTGCTCGAACGGCTCGCCGCGCAACGCCACGAGCTGGAACCCATGCCCGAGGGCGCCCAGCGTGTCACCGGCAACGAGGAACAACGCCTGCGAGCGATGCGCGCGGCGATCGATGAGGCTCAGGCCGCGATCACCCAAGAGCACAACGCCGCCCGGGAAGCACGCGGATCACTCGATCGGCTTGGCCTGCCCGAGCACGGCGTCCCGCTCGGCGACCAGCAGGTGCTGACCGATCTGGCCAGCGAACTGGCCGCGGTCGAGCGGCAGCTCAGCGAGGCCACGCGCCGCGCTTCGCAAGCCCAAGCCGAAGCCGACGCGACCACGACACCGGCCCGCGTGCTCAACTCCGATGAACTCACCAATCTCGAAACAGCGCTCGACGCGGCCCACCAGGCCCGCGAGCAACGCGCCCGCGACAAGGCCGCCGCGGAACAATGGGTGCCGCCGGCGGTAGGGCGTCAGCCCGCGGTGCTGCCGGTTGCGATTCTCGTGACCGCCCTGCTCGCCGGCACCGCCGCGGCCATTGCGAGCGCGTGGATCTCGGTGGGTTTCTCGGTTGTCGTACTCGTGCTTTCCGTCCTCCTGCTCCTACGCAAGCCCGAGAGCCTGGCCGACCCGCTCGCCGAACTCCGAGAACGTGCCGAACGCAGCGAAGCGAGCTACCAGGCGTGCGTGCAGGCCGTCCGCGAGATCGCCGGCAACGACGACACGCTGACCTCCACGCTCGCGATCGCCACCGCTGCCGACCGGGCATCGAGGCACGACAAGCTGCTGACCGACCTGCACGGCGCACGTGCGGGCGTCGAGGCGCTCGGTGCCGAACGCGACGCTGTCTTACGCCGCGCCGCGGCCTCGCTCTCGCAATACACCGAGGAGCCCTGCACGTCAGCCGACGACCTCACGCGCCAGCTCGCCGATCTCAAGCAACGCGCCCAAGAGCACGCCAGGCTGGCACAGGACGCGACCCAGGCCGATCAGCGTGCAACCCAGAACGAGCAGAGGCGTGACAGGGCCCGCCGCGACTACCAGACCGAACTGGAGACACTCAGCCTCACCGAAGACCGCCTGCCCGAACTGAGCGAGTGGCTGCGCTACCGCGAGCCCGCGCAGCGGCTGGCTTCGCAGGTGCGAGAGAACGAGGCCCTCCTGAAGGGCCTGGACGAGTCGCTGGCTACCACTCGCGACCTGCGCGGGCTCGATCGTCCGGCACTCGAGACCAAGCTCAACGCCTGCGACACCGCCGAAGCCCACGCGGACAAGCTGCGACAGGACATCGGCGGCATCGAGAGCGAGATCCGAAACGCCAAGGCCGGTGCCGATGTTAGCCAGGCCCTGGCCGGCCTCGAACGTGCCGCCCAGGCCGTCGCCGATGCTCGCGACCACGAGTGCGCCAAGGCCGCCCGCCGCCTCATCCTCGACCATGCCATGGCGAGCATGGAACGCAACGACATGCCAGCCCTCGTACGCCATGCCGATGAGTTGCTCATCCGATTCACCTCGAACGCCTACGGCCTGCGCATCGGCGATCGTAGCGAGCCGGTGGTCTACGACCTTCGCGCCGGGAGCACCAAGAACTACGACCAGCTCTCCACCGGCACGCGAGCGCAGGCGTTGCTCGCGATGCGGCTGGCGAGCGCGCTCGAGGCCGAGCGACGGGCCGGCTCGACCCCGCTCCCCCTCGTCCTCGACGAGCCCCTGGCCACCACCGACGATCAACGCTTCGAGGCCGTCGCGCGAGCCATGTTCGAGTTGGCCGTTGAGGGCCGCCAGCTCATCTATCTCACCTGCGAGCCCGCGCACGCGCACCGCCTCGAACGCCTAGCCGCCGAGCATGGCATCTCGAGCGCTCGCAAGAGCCTCGATGCGATACGTGGCCGCGAGGCGACCGAGCGCAATCCAGCGCGAGCGATGATCGAGCCCAAGCCCGTACCCACGCCCCAGACAGTTTCTCGCGAGGGGTATCTGGAGTGGCGCGGCGTCGTGCCCCTCAACCCCTGGGCCAGCACCGATGCCATCGACCTCTACCACGTGCTCCCCGAACACCTCGACACGCTCCATGACCTGAAGCTGCGCGGCATCACCACCGTGGGACAGCTCCTTGATCTTGCCCGCCGGCAGGGCGAGAAATCCCAATTCCCAGAATTCGTTCTCGCGGCCCAGGTCACCACCCGGCTCATCGAGGCCTGGCGTCAGGGCCGCGCCAGGCCCGTCGAAACCGCGGACCTCGTCGAGTCCAACGCCGTCAGCGACACCTACCTCGATCGGGTCGTCGAGTTGAATTCCAGCCTCGGCGGCTCGGCCAGGGCGCTGATGGACGCCATCGAATCGGGCGGGGTGAAGGGCTTCCGCGCGAATAAATCAGAGCAACTCCGCGATTGGCTCGGCGCCCGGGGCCTGCTCCCCGTCGTGCCTCCCGAACCCAGGGCGGAGGTACTCAGGCGGGCCCTGGGCGACCTGATCATGGGTATTTCGAACCAGAATCACAGCTTCTTGCTCACGACCTCCAACCGGTTGCTCGACCTATTGGATTCCCCAAACCCACACCCGAATGAAGCGCCCGCCGATTTACAGGCGTAACCATCAGGACACCCAAGCCCAATCCACCCCGGCCATGGCCCGGATAGGGGTTTGCGATACATTGAACAGGCGGGGCCCGTGCCCACGCGTTGTCATCGATATGGGACCAAAATCCGAATTCCGGCAAGAACTGTTGGCCGGCACGCCCGTATCGGGGGCATTCTAGGGAGGTTTCAGAATATGCATTCCAAGATGGGACTCGTTCTTTTGTGCGGCTTGGCCATGGGCTTTGCCGCTCCGCTGACACCGGCCGATGACGCGCTGCCCGCCGATGCGGTCACGCTGCAGACCCAGCCGGGCCAGCACCCCACCCTCACCCTCGACGGCCAACCGTTCCATCAGGCAGCCGGCGCTGTGCTCGACCTGGAGCAAGCCCGGGTGCCCGGCAGCGAAGCGATCATGATGTCGTGGACCGAGGCGACTGCGCAGGGCGAGGTCGGCTACACCGCCATCTCGCTTACGGGCCAGCGCGTCGAGCGCGTGGCCCCCAGCGCGGACACCATCCGCCTGCGCTATGCCGAGTTCGACCCCGATCAGTCCACGCCCGCCATCCCGGGCCAGCTTGCCGCCGCGCCGGGCAACGACGCGTACATCGTGCAATTCATCGGCCAGCCCGTTGAGGCCGCCGACCTCGCGCTCGAGGCCGCCGGCGCGACCATCCTGCGCGCGTTGCACGACCACGCCCGCATCGTGCGCATGGGCCCGGACGCCAAGGCCGCCATCGAAGCGATGGGCATCGTCCGCTGGGTGGGCAACTACGAGCCCGCGTACAAGCTCGAAGAAGAGATCCTCCAACCGCTCGTGCTCGGCGGCGCGTTCGCTGGTACGGGCGCACGATACTCCATCGAACTGCTCACCGACGGCAACGCCGCCATGGACCGCATGGCCCGGGTCGTCACCAACATGGGCGCGGCCGTCAACCTCACCGTACCCGAAGTCGGCCGCTTGGAAGCCACGCTCACCCCCGCCCAGATCCTGGCGATCGCCGCCGACAGCGACGTGCTGTTCATCGACCGCTGGCAGGCCCCCGAGAACGACATGAACCTGGCCCGCTCCATCGGTGGGGCCAACTACATCGAGGGCATCACCGGCTTCTCGGGCGAGGGTGTGCGAGGCGAGGTCATGGACAGCGGCCTGCTGCGGACCCACCAGGAGTTCACCGCGATGCCCCCGCTGCTGCACGGCAGCACGGGTGTCGACAGCCACGGCACGGGCACCTACAGCATCAATTTCGCCCGCGGCGCTTCGAGCATCGCCCGCGGCATGGTGCCCGACGCGCAGGGCATCTTCGCCAGCTACAACTTCGTGGGCAACCGCTACGCCCACACCGCGCAGCTGATCAACCCCTCGTTGCCCTACCGCGCCGTGTACCAAACCAATAGCTGGGGCAGCGGCCTGACCACGACCTACACCACGGCAAGCAGCGAGATGGACCGCATCATCTTCGACATGGACATCCTGATCACCCAGAGCCAGTCGAACCAGGGCAGCCAGCAATCTCGCCCGCAAGCGTGGTCGAAGAACATCGTGTCGGTCGGCGGCGTCGCCCACCGCAACACGATCACCAAGGCCGACGATTGCTGGTGCAGCGGTGCCAGCCGGGGTCCGGCGTCCGACGGACGCATCAAGCCCGACCTGACCCACTTCTTTGACTTCACCCGCGCTGCCCACAGTTCGAGCGCGAGCGCCTACCAGGAATTCGGCGGCACCAGCGGTGCCACGCCCATCGTCTCCGGCCACTTCGGCGTGCTCTTCCAGATGTGGAGCGAGGGCGTCTTCGGCAACCCGACCTCGGGCGGCGACGTGTTCGATGAGCGCCCCTCGTTTACCACCGCCAAGGCGCTCATGATCGCCTCGGCCGACCCGTACAACTTCACCGGCACGAGCACCGCCACCGACAAGGCCCGCGTCAAGCAGGGCTGGGGCATGCCCGACCTTCGCCCGCTCTACGACGGCCGCGATGAGATCTTCATCGTTAACGAAGACGACGTGCTGACCGAGTTGCAGACCGCGGTCTACCCCCTCAAGGTGCCCGCGGGCACGCCCGAGCTGCGCACCACGCTCACCTGGGCCGACCCCCAGGGCACGACTTCCAGCACCGTCCACCGCATCAACAACCTCGACCTCAAGATCACTTCGCCAAGCGGCGACGTCTACTGGGGCAACGGCGGGCTGAACGGCGGCATCTGGAGCACGACCGGGGGCTCGGCCGACACCGTCAACACCGTCGAGAACGTGTTCGTGCAGAATCCTGACGCCGGCACCTGGACCGTCGAGGTTTTCGCCGCCGACATCAACGTCGACGGTCACCGCGAGACCGGCGGCCGCGATGCCGACTTCGCCCTGGTGGTCATGGGTACCGATGGCCTGGCCGCAGCCTTCGAGCTGCCGTTCGAGGACGACTTCCCCGACCTCGACCTGGACACCGAGAAGTGGATCGAGGTTTCGGCCAGCACCGGGCCCACCTCGCTGGGCATGAACCCGCCCAGCGAGCCGTACAGCCTGCTGATGCTCAACGATGCCACGCTGGCCTCGTCACGCATCAACGTGCCGATCGACCTGATCCCCGACATGCCCGTCGAGGTCGCGTTCCACAGCCAGCACCGTGGTGTCGAATCGGGCAAGACCCTGAACGTCGAGTACTACAGCGGCTTCCACGGCGAGTGGCGTGACCTCACCGAGGTCGTCTCCGATGGCAGCGACCAGACCACCTTCACCGCCAGCGCGACCACCATCCCGCTGGACGCCTACGGCGACGGCTTCCGCGTGCGTTTTACCACGCCCGGCAGCGACGTCACCGACTTCTGGTACATCGACGACGTCCGCGTGCAGATCGTCAGCGACGACCCGACCTGCCGCGCCGACCTCGATGGCGATGGCAGCCTGACCATCTTCGACTTCCTCGAGTTCCAGAACCTCTTCTCCAGCGGCGACCTGGCCGCCGACTTCGATGGCGACGGTCAGTTGAACATCTTCGATTTCCTGGCGTTCCAGAACGAGTTCGCCGCCGGCTGCTGAGCGCGATTCTCAACCTAGATTCGACAAGCCCGGGCGCGAGCCCGGGCTTTTCATCCCAACCAGGATCGCTTGCCGTTGCAATACCCAGAATCCAACACGAACCGAAACCCAGCACCAGCTTACTCCAAAGGAAGCCTCGTGCCCAAGTTTGCTACCTCGGCCATACTTTCCGTCGTCCTCTCCTGCATTCCAGTTGCCACGGCCTTGGCCCAAACCCAACCACGATGCGGCGAGTGGTTGCCGTTGACCGGTCCCGATGGTCAAGGTCTCGACGGCAGCGTCCGCGCCATGGCCACCTTTGACGGCGGCGACGGACCGATGCTCTACGTCGGCGGAGACTTCGTGACCGCCGGCGGGCAACGCTCGCCCTACTTGGCCCGCTGGGACGGCGAGCAATGGCACACCGTGCCGGGGCTAGACAGTCCAGGGTCGGAGTTAGACGCCTTCGTACGCACGCTGTACGTTTGGGATGACGGCGCGGGCCCCGCCCTCTACGTGGGTGGTGGATTCACCATGGCCGCGGGACTCTTGGTCAACCACGTCGCACGATTCGACGGTGCCGAGTGGTCGGCACTGGCCGGGCCGGACGGCATCGGCACCAACGACCGACTCAGCGAGTTGCACGCCCACGACGATGGCTCGGGCGAAGCCCTCTACGCGTCGGGATCGTTCATTGAGGCGGGTGGCGCAGCGGCCAATCGTGTGGCACGATGGGATGGCTCGGCATGGTCTGCCGTGGGCGACGGCGGCGACATCAACACGCCCGTCATCGGATTGGAGACCTACCAGGGCGACCTGCACGCGGCGCTGACCTATCTGAGCGGCGGCGCACGACGCGTGCCCGGCGTGGCGCGATGGGATGGAGAGACATGGTCACGCCTGTCCGGGCCCGACGAGACGTACTGGACCGAGCAGGTCTGGCCGTTAACCGCGTGGGACGACGGGGACGGAGAGCGGCTGTACGCGGGCGGCTCCTTCACCATGTCGCGAATGGGCGAGAACTTTGCCTACAACTTCGCGTGGTGGGACGGCCAGCAATGGGACGGCATCGACTTCTCAACCTTCCTTGCCTCACAGGTGACCGACATCCTGCCATTCGACGACGGCGACGGTGAGAAGCTGTACGTCTCGGGCCGCTACCGGAGCCCTACCGGGCGATTGCTGGCCGTTGGCCGCATTGTCGACGGCCGGGGCCAGGATCTTCAGAACGCCCCGAACCCCGTCGGCCGCGTGCTGGGCGTGTTCGACGCGGGCGACGGGCCAGCCCTGCACGTGGGTGGCGACTTCCCAACGCTACTCGGCCTGCCAGGGGGCACCCAGCCGGGCTACATCGCACGATGGCGACCGCGCCGGGCCTGCCCCGCCGACGTGAACGGCGACTGCGCTATCAATCTCTCGGACTTCCTCGAGTTCCAGAACCTCTTCGCCGCCGGCGACGACCGTGCGGACTTCGACGGTGACGGCCAACTCACCATTTTTGACTTCCTGGCCTTCCACAACGCCTTCGACGCCGGATGCCCATAGCTCCGCCAGCAAATTCGCTCAACCCCTTGACTCCCACCCGCCGATAGGAAAGATTCATCAATGCCCATGCGCACCGCCAGCACGACCACCCTCAACGGGAAAGCCAAAGCCAAAGGGACCAAACCCTCCGGCGACGGTCGCGTGCGCGTCCGCTAAACACCCTTGCATCCACAATCGCAAGGCCCGCCGGAACCATCCGGCGGGCCTTTTTCGTGTATCCATCCAGTTTCCAACACGCGGAATTACTCAGGAGCCAATCTCATGAGCCAGATCGCACCCCCCAGCACCGAGACCCTGACCGCCACCTGCCCCGAGTGCGGCTCGACCATCACGCTCGCCCGGGCACCCCGACGCCACGAGATCGTCCGCTGCCCCGATTGCGGGGCCGAGCTCGAGGTGACCAGCGTCGAGCCGATCACCCTGGCGCTGGCTCCCGAGGTCGAGGAAGACTGGGGCGAGTAAGCGGCTTGCCAAGAGGACCACACCCATGCGCATCACCCTGCTGCACACCCGCGTCCGCGTCGAAGAGCGGCTGCTGCTCGACGAATTCGAGCGCCGCGGCTTGGCCGTCGACCTCGTCCACGCCGACGAGGCGGTGCTCGATCTGACGGCATTGCGTGAGCCCAGCGACGAGCCGCACGTGCTGCTCGACCGCTGCCTGAGCCACACCAAGGCCCTGGCCATCGTCCGCGCATACGAATCGCGTGGGGCGATCTGCCTCAATCCCTCCGCCGTGACGCACACGTGCGGCGACAAGTTGCTGACCACGCTAGCACTTACTGACGCGGGGGTCCCATCACCGCGCACGGTCGCCGCATTCAGCCACGAGGGCGCGGTCCAGGCCGCCGAACAACTCGGCTACCCCGTGGTCATCAAGCCCTGCGTGGGCTCGTGGGGTCGCATGGTCGGCCGATTGAACGATCGCGACGCGCTCGAGGCCGTCCTCGAACACAAGATCGCCCTGGGCGGCCCGCAGCACGGCGTGATCTACCTCCAGGAACTGATCAACAAGCCCGACCGCGACATTCGCGCCTTCGTCGTCGGCGGACAGACCATCGCCGCCATCATGCGCCACGGCGAGCACTGGATCACCAACACCGCGCGAGGCGGGCGGGCGGAGGGGCTGCCCGTCTCGCCGGAGTTGGACGATCTCTGCCAGCGTGCGGCCTCGGCGGTCGGCGGGACGGAACACAGCCTGCTGGCAATCGACCTCATGGAGTGCCCGCAGCGCGGCCTGCTCGTGTGCGAGGTGAACTCGACCATGGAGTTCCGCAACTCCATCGAGACCACAGGCGTCGACATCCCAGCACGGATTATCGACCACGCGATCGAAGTTGCCATCAACCAGGCGGTGGTCGCTTGAGTGCCCTCAAGCCGGTCAGTGTGGGCATCATCGGTGGCGCGGGATACACCGGCGGAGAACTCCTGCGCCTGCTCGCCGCCCATCCGCACGCCACGGTCGCGTGCGCAACCTCGAGAGGCCGAGCCGGCTGGCCCATCGGCAGCATCCACCCCAACCTCCGCGGCGTGCTCGACCTCTCGCTCATCGATCCGCAGGATGTTGATCCGGTCGACGTGCTGTTCCTCTGCCTGCCCCACGGCGAGACGGCAGCCAACATCGAGCACTACGCGAGCCTCGCACACCGCGTCATCGACCTCAGCTCGGACTTCCGCCTGCGCGATCCCGATCTCTACGAACGCACGTACGGGCAGCCCCACCCGACCCCCACCTGGCTCGACCGCTTCGTCTACGGCCTGCCCGAAGCCGACCGCAACGAATTGATGGACGCCCGGTTCATCAGCGGCGTCGGCTGCAACGCCACCGCAATGAACCTCGCTCTATTGCCCCTCGCCCGCGCGGGCCTCATCGACAGAGTGATCGCCGACATCAAGGTCGGTTCGTCCGAATCGGGTGCCGAGCCGAGCGCCGCCAGCAACCACGCCGAGCGCACCAACGCCCTGCGCACCTTCGCCCCCACCGGCCACCGCCACAGCGCCGAAGTTCGACAAATCTGCGGCGAGTTCCCCCTCCACGTCACCGCCACCA
Source organism: Phycisphaera sp. (assembly GCA_025916675.1). Taxonomy (NCBI): domain Bacteria; kingdom Pseudomonadati; phylum Planctomycetota; class Phycisphaerae; order Phycisphaerales; family Phycisphaeraceae; genus Phycisphaera; species Phycisphaera sp. The sequence goes on along the minus strand of CP098402.1, from coordinate 231,789 downwards.
CCACCGATCTCATCCGCGGCGTGCTGGCCACCTGCCACGTGCTGACCAACCGCGAACTGACCGACAAGGAAGCCTGGCAGCTCTACCGCAACGCGTACGCCAGCGAGCCATTCGTCCGCGTTGTGAAGGAACGGCGCGGCCTCTACCGCCTGCCCGAGCCCAAGATCCTCGCGGGCACCAACTTCGCCGACGTGGGCTTCGAGATCGAGCCCGATGCGAACCGCGTCGTCGCGCTGTGCGCCATCGACAACCTGGGCAAGGGCGCCGCCGGCTCCGCCATCCAATGCATGAACCTCGCCTGCGGCTTCGACGAGACCGCCGGCCTCACCTTCTTCGGTCTGCATCCCGTTTAGGAGATCATCATGATCGTCATCAAGATCGGTGGGGCCGAGGGCATCGGCCCAGAACTCGCCTGCGACGACATCGCCGCCCTCGTCGCCGATGGCCAGCAGATCGTCGTCGTCCACGGCGGCTCGCACGAGACCAACACACTGTCACAGCAACTCGGCGTCGAGCCGCGGTTCATCACCAGCCCCAGCGGCCACACCAGCCGATACACCGACGCGACGGCCATCGACATATTTCAGATGGCCTGCCGCCGGCTGAACGCTCGCATCGTCCGCATGCTCCGCGAGCGCGGCGTCGACGCGGCCGGCCTGAGCGGCATCGACGGCGGCCTGTGGATCGGCAAGCGCAAGGCTGCCATCCGCGCGGTCGAGGGTGGCACCACCACGATCATCCGCGACGACCACTCGGGCATCATCGAGCGCGTCGACGCGAACTTCCTGCACGCCGTACTCGGAAGCGGCAAGGTCCCCGTGCTCTGCCCGCCCGCAATCAGCCACGACCACCAATCCATCAACGTCGACGCCGACCGCGCCGCGGCCATCACCGCCGGCTCGCTGCACGCCGACACGCTCGTCATCCTCTCCAATGTGCCGGGCCTGCTGCGAGCGTTCCCCGACGAGACCACGCTCATCCCAAGCCTCGCACGAACCGACCTCGAAAGCGCCATCGAACTGGCCCAGGGCCGCATGAAGCGCAAGGTGCTCGCCGCGGGCGAGGCCATCGACGCGGAAGTCTCTCGGGTCATCCTCGCCGATGCACGCCGACCCAACCCCATCCAACGCGCCCTGAGCGGCCAAGGAACCACCGTCTCGTGACACCAATCACCGACCAGCAAGCCATCGACCTTCTCCACGACCTCGTTGCCATGCCCAGCGTGTCGGGCGATGAAGCCCAAACGGTCGCGCTCCTCGTCGATCGCATGTCCGCCCTGGGCTACCGCGCGCACATCGACGACGCCGGCAACGCCGTGGGAACCATCGGCAGCACCGACGCCGATGCCATCGAGATCATGCTCCTGGGCCACATCGACACCGTGCCCGGCCACATCCCCGTGCGCATCGAGGACGGCATACTCTGGGGCCGCGGCTCGGTCGATGCCAAGGGCCCACTGTGCGCCTTCACCATCGCCGCGGCAACCGCAACCATCACCGACAACACACGCCTCGTCGTCATCGGCGCCGCCGGCGAAGAAACGCCATCATCCCCCGGCGCGACGCTCGTCCGCGATCAATACAGGCCCCACGCGTGCCTCATCGGCGAGCCCAGCGGCTGGGAACGTTTCGCCATCGGCTACAAGGGCCGCCTGCTCGCCCATGCAGTGTTCACGCAGGACGCCGGCCACTCCGCCGGCCCGCACGGCTCGGTCGCCGAGCGCGCCATCGCCTGGCATCGCGACATCGCTGCGCACATCAACGAATGGAACCAGGGCCACGAAGGCCTCTTCGACACCATCCAAACCAATCTGCAAAGCATGAACACCGAAAGCGACGGCCTGCACGACACCGCCCACCTCACCCTGGGCCTGCGCTTGCCCACGTGGACCAACCCCTACGACCTCGAACGCAACGTCCGAGCCGCCTCGCCCGGCATCGAGTTGCGATTCGAGGGCCACGCCGTCGCCCATCGGGGCCCCCGCACCGGCCCACTGCCCAGCACGCTCTCGGCGGCCATCGGCAGCCTCGGCGGCCGCCCCACCGCCACCGTCAAGACCGGCACCAGCGATATGAACACCGTCGCCGCGGCGTTTGATTGCCCCATCGTCGCGTATGGCCCGGGCGACAGCACGCTCGACCACACACCCCACGAACGCCTCGACCTCCCAGAATACCTGCGCACGATCGCCGTGCTGCGGGCCGCGTTGCCCGACCTGGCAGAGATGCTCACACCCTCGCGCTCTGCACCATGAGCCGCTTCATCTCGGCAACGGCCTCGCGAAAACCGGTATAGATCGATCGGCTGACAATCGCGTGCCCGATGTGGAGTTCCTCAACGCCCGGTAGCGCCGCGATCGGCCCCACGTTGTGGTAGTTCAGCGCATGCCCCGCGTTGAACCGCATGCCACGCGCCGCGATCTCCCCGCCGGCCACCGCGACTTCTTCCAGCGCCGCCGCCAATTCGGTGTGCCGGAAGTCGCCCCCGCAATGCATCCACGCGTGGGCGTACGGCCCGGTATGCACCTCGCACACGTCAAACCCCGCGGCGTGCGCCGCCTCCACCTGCGGCAGCGCGGGATCGATGAACGCGCTGACGATCAGCCCCGCCTCTTTGAGTCGCCCAACCACGTTCTTGAGGCCCTGCACCTGCCCAACAACGTCCAGCCCGCCCTCGGTGGTCACCTCCTGGCGTCCCTCGGGCACCAGCATCGCCGTGTGCGGCTTCAGCTTCCGCGCAAAACCGACCATCGCCCCGGTCGCGGCCATCTCCAGATTCAGCCTCACGTTGATCGTGTCGCGCAACCGTCGCAGGTCGTGGTCTTGCACGTGCCGGCGATCCTCGCGCAGGTGTGCGGTGATGCCATCGGCCCCACCAAGCTCGGCCTCGTGCGCCGCCCGCACCGGGTCGGGCTCCACGCCCCGCCGCGCCTGACGCACCGTGGCTACGTGATCGATGTTCACACCCAGTTGGATCATGCTCCAACCATAGCGTGATAGCCTACCTCTCGGCCTCCAAGCTCAGGCTCAGCACCGCGAGCGCGAGTACGTGCCGGCGGTCGAGCCATACGTCGTCGTTATCGGCCTGATCGAGTCCTTCGGCGATTTCCAGCCGCATCGCCCCACCATCGTCCAGCCGGTGCCCGGTCGCGACCAGCGTCCGGCCACGCCGGAATTCCATCCGCTTCCAGGGCCCATTGAACGCCATCACGATCCCCACCGGCCCGGAGATCAAACCCGCAAGGAGCGACGCAAGATTGAGATAGTCACGCACGACCATCACCGACACCTCGGGCGTCGGTCCGGCCGGCGTGGGCTCGTCCTCGCTCAACGACATGCCCACGCTATACAACTTCGCCGCGAGCCCGTTCAACTCCGCGGCTGCGGCGGCGGCCGCTTCCTCTTCAGTCGGCGGCGGCGGATCGATCGGCTCGAACCCGCGCACGCGCCACCTCCCAAGCCGGCGGGCCACATCACCGAACATCCGCTCCTGCTCATCGCGCAGCGCGTACCACGACTGCTGCCCGTTCCGCTCGGCCAGCACCATCAGCGGTGCGCGGTCGAGCCCGCCCGGTAAATCGTCGTGGAAGCGATACTCCCGCGTCGGCTGGAACATGAGCACGACCACCAGGCCAACCAGCCCCACCGACGTCGCCATCGCCAGCCCAAGCAGCGGCGGCAACCCGATGCCAGCGGGCACGAGAAACACCAGAGCGACCGTCGCGATCACGCCAGCCAGCACCGCAAAAAACTTCGCACGATTGACCCTGGGCCGGACCGCAAGCAACAGCCGAACCGCCGAGTCCTGGATCCCAATGCGAATCCGCTCGCCGCCATGGTCCTTGATACGGACCAGCAGGAACTCGCCGCCATCGACCAGCAGGTCGAGTCCATCCACGGGCGGCACGAGCTGCGCGGGATCGGTCGTCGTCATGGCACCGGGCTAGGCCGAACTCGCCTGGTTCATGCCGATCAACGCCTCGTTGCTCTCAAATCGCTTGAGCGCGTTGAGCAGTTGCTCGATCTGTTGCGGCGGGGGCATCGAGAGCAGCCGACGCCGCAGCGCGTTCACCGTCTCCAGTTCCTGCTTGGGCATCAGCAGGTCTTCCTTGCGGGTCCCGCTCGCGGCCAGGTTGATCGCCGGGAACAGCCTCCGCTCGGACACCTTGCGGTCGAGGATCAGCTCCATGTTGCCGCTGCCCTTGAACTCCTCGAAGATCACCTGGTCGCCCTGGCCACCGGTATCCACCAGCGCCGTGGCGATGATCGTCAGCGAGCCGGCCTCCTCGGTCTGCCTCGCAGCACCGAAAATCTGGCGAGGCACCTCCAGCGCCTTGCTGTCGATGCCGCCGCTCAGCGTCCGCCCGCTGCTCGAATACTCCCGCGAGCGATTGAACGCACGCCCGAGCCGCGTCAGCGAATCCAGAATAATCACCACGTCCTTGCCAAGCTCCACCAGGCGCTTGCACCGTTCCATCGTCACCGTGGCGACCTGGATGTGCCGCTCGGCGTCGTGGTCGGCGCTCGACGCAAGCACCGTCACGCGCGAGCTGTCCCAGGGCTTGTCGGGGTCGTCCTTCCCGTGCCCGGTCAGCGAACGCCGGAAGTCGGTCACCTCTTCGGGCCGCTCATCGACGAGCAGCACGAACAATTCCGTCTCGTCGTGGTTCCGCAGGATGCCCGTGGCGATGTCCTTCAGCAGCGTGGTCTTGCCGGCCTTGGGCGGGCTCACCACCATCGCGCGCTGGCCGAAGCCGATCGGGCAGAACATGTCGACCAATCGGCACGACGCCGGACAACCGCGGTACTCCAGGGCCATCCGCGGGCTGGGGTCGATCGTGGTCAGCTCGGCGAACGGCGTCGGCTCGGGCGCATCCTCGGGCGCGATGCCCTCGATCGACAACAATCGATCCGCGAGCGGCGCCTTGACGCCACCACCCGAACGCTGGGGCTTGCGGCCGCGCTGGTTGCGGCCGCGACCACGCCCCTGCTGCCCGTTCTGCCCCACGCTCGCCGTGCGATCGCTCAGCCGCACCTCGACCATCGTCCCGGGCAACAGCCCGAACCGATCCACCATGGAACGGGGCAATATCGGGTCGTCATCGCGGAATTGCACGGTATCGCCCGCAATGGGCCGAAGCCGGACATCCCCGCGCCGTGGTTGGTCCACCAGGCCGGAAAATTTGGTCATGTTGTCTGTCGTCCGCAAGATCCACGCGCCGTGGGACCAGACGAGGCCCTGCTCGCGAAGATCGGCTTTCCTGTGGTATCGGTCCGCCAGGGGCCAACGCTTAGGGGCGCCCCGGCACGACTGCTCTATCAGAGGCCACCCGGGCCCGCATGTCAATCCAACCGTCCGATTCACTTGGGCATTCCCGACGCCAATGGGCGGCCACACCCCGGTACGCATGGCCCGCCGCACCGGATTCGGCTATGCTCGGCCTTTGGCAGACTACGGGGTTATCGGGAGCCCAAAGACCGAACCCCCCGCACCCCAACACATCCCTTCGGAGCCTACGCCCAATCATGGAGGTCCTACGCGGCATCGCGGTCTCGCCCGGCCTAGTCATCGGCCGCACCTTCCTGCTGGAAGACGAGGACCGCCGCGTCGTCCGCCGCTTTACCCCCGCCGCCGGCTCGGCCGAAGAAGCCTCGCGCGCCAAGAACGCCCTCGAGTTGTCCGTCGCCGATCTCGTGACCGTGAAGGAGCGCGCCGAGAAGGAGATGGGCTCCGAAGCCGCCAAGATCTTCCTCTTCCACATCGGCGTACTCCAAGACAAATCGCTTCGCACCCCAATCTTCGAGCGCATCGAGAACGAGCACATGGCCGCCGAGCACGCCGTCGAGGCCACCTTCGGCGACTGGGCCACCCGCTTCAGCAAGATGGGAGACTCGGCCTTCACCTCCAAGGTCGACGACCTCGAGGACCTCCGCAACCGCGTGCTCGGTCACCTCATGGGCGAGCACAACCGCACGCTCGAAGAACTCGATCACCAAGCCGTCGTCGTTGCCGACGATCTCACGCCGTCGCAGGCCGCCGGCTTCAACCGAGAGTTCGTTCAGGCCTTCGTGACCGACCGCGGCGGTCGCACCAGCCACACCGCCATCGTCGCGCGCGCCCTGAACATCCCCGCCGTGGTCGGCCTGCGCGACATCGCGCGAATCGCCGAGGAAGACACCACCATCATCGTCGACGGCCTCGAGGGCGTGGTCATCCTCGACCCCACCGACGAGCAGCTCGACCGCTACAAGGAACGCCAGGCCCGCATGGAGCGGCGCCGGACCGTCCTCAAGGAGCAGGCCTCCGAGCCCAGCATCACCACCGACGGCGTCCACGTCCGCCTGCTGGGAAACATCGAGTTCCCCGACGAGATCGCGCACGTGCTGGAGGTCGGCGGCGAGGGCGTCGGGCTCTACCGCACCGAATTCCTCTACCTCACCAGCGACACCGAGCCCTCCGAAGAAGAGCACTACGATGCCTACCGCCGCTGCGTCGAGCAGATGGAAGGCCGCGAGCTGGTCATCCGCACCGTCGACCTGGGAGCCGACAAGTACACCCAGCACAGCTTCGAGCTGCCCGAGCGCAACCCCTTCCTGGGCAACCGTTCCATCCGTTTCTGCCTGAGCAACCTGCCGATGTTCAAGCGCCAACTCCGGGCCATCCTGAGAGCCAGCGCCCACGGCCCGCTCAAGATCATGTTCCCGCTCATCACCACGGTGCAGGAGCTCCGCCAGGCCAAGGCCATCGTCCGCGACGTGATGGAAGACCTCGTCGAAGAGGGCATCCCCTTCGACCCCGACATCCCCATGGGCATGATGGTCGAGGTGCCCGCCGCCGCCGTCATCGCCTCCAGCTTCGCGCGAGACGCCGCCTTTTTCAGCATCGGCACCAACGACCTGGTCCAGTACACCCTGGCCGTCGACCGCACCAACGAGCGCGTGGCCGACCTCTTCACCGCCATGCACCCGGCCGTCCTGAGGCTCATCCGAGACGTCATGCGGGGGTCCAAGTCCAAGCAGATCCCGGTGTCCTGCTGCGGCGAGTCGGCGGCCGAACTCGACTTTGCCGTGTTGCTGATCGGCCTGGGCGTGCGTACCCTCTCCGTGGGATCGTACTCGATTCCGCAGGTCAAGCGGCTGGTTCGGAGCGTTTCCGCAGAGGAATGCGCCCGCATCGCCCGACGGGCCCTCTCGCTGGAATCGCCATCGGACGTCACCGCGTACGTCCGAGAACGCGTCCGCAAGGTCATGCCCGGCGTCTTCGATTCGGGTGAGGATTAGTCCTCAATCGGCCGATAAACCTCTGGCCGGGCCCGTTTTCACGACCATTGGCCAAACCCCCGACCCGCGTGGGCCGTAGATGTGTGTGGGGCGGGGGAGATCTTCAGGACTCGAGCAACCACGGCCCTTGCATCCCATCGTGTGCCACCGGCCCGCTTTGGCGACTTGATTCATGGCTCATCGCATGAGCCCGACAGCAGACATCGACGCCACGCCCTGAGGCCCCGGATTGGCCAGGCCCGGCAAGCGTCCAACCAACTGGCAAGATCGATTCCGATCGCAGCCGCACACTCCTTGTGGAGCACGCCGAAGTGACCCCCCGAACCGTCCTCGCAGGCCCGACCGCCGCCCACGGGTGTGGCGTCGCCGGCCGCGCGGTGGTGGCGGGCGGCCCGGCCCTCCCAACACGAAAGCGCCCACATCATGGCACGCAGGTCCTCCACCGCTTCCGACAACGGAACCACCAAGTCTGATTCCGACAGCACGACCGACTCGACCAAGAAGACTACTAAGAAGAAAACCTCCCGCTCGCGCCCCTCATCGTCAAGCAGGGGCCGCTCGAGCCGCCCGCAGAGCAACGCCATCGAGTCCAGCAGCGGCGCGCCCGACGCGTCGCGCATGATCGTCAACTACATCCCCGGAGACGAGTGCCGCATCGCCTTCGTCGAAGACGGCAAGCTCGAGGAATACCACGCCGAGCCCACCGGCACCACCAGCCGGGTCAACAACATCTACTTCGGCGTCGTCCGCAACGTCAACACCGCTGTCCAGGCGGCGTTCGTCGACTTCGGCCTCGACGAGCACGGCTTCCTCCACACCACCGACGTCCACCCCCGCTACTTTCCCAAGAACGAGGACGCCGCCGAGCGCGTGGGCCTGAAGACCCCCCGCCGCGACCGACCCCCGATCCAGAAGTGCTTCAAGCCCGGCGACCGCATCATGGTCCAGGTCCTGAAAGAAGGCGTCGGTACTAAGGGCCCCACCCTCACCAGCTACATCTCCATCCCCGGCCGCTACCTGGTCATGATGCCCGGCATGGACAACGTGGGCGTCTCCCGCAAGGTCGAGGACGACGACACCCGCCGCGCCATGCGCAAGGTGCTCGACCAGCTCGACCTGCCCGAGGGCTTCGGCTTCATCCTCCGTACCGCCGGCATGGATCGCACCAAGACCGAGCTCAACCGCGACCTGGCCTACCTCAAGCGACTCTGGGCCGACATGGACAAGCGCCAGAAGGGCAAGAAGGCCCCGCTGGCCCTCTACGCCGAGAGCGACCTGCTGCTGCGGGCCCTGCGAGACCTGGCCGGCACCGAGGTCACCGACATCATCATCGACGACCCCGGCGCCCTCGCCCGGGCCGAGCGATTCATCAAGATCGCCTCGCCCCGCAGCCGCCCCCAACTGCGACAGTACACGGGCCGCGCCCCCATCTTCGCCGCCTTCGGCATCGAGCAGCAGATCCACAACATCCACTCGCGCGAAGTCCCCCTGCCCAGCGGCGGGCGGCTGATCTTCGACGAGACCGAGGCGCTGGTCGCCATCGACGTCAACAGCGGCCGCAGCCGCGGCGCCCGCGATGCCGAGTCCAACGCCTTCAACACCAACATGGAAGCCGCCGACGAGATCTGCCGCCAGCTCCGCCTGCGCGACATGGGCGGCCTGGTCATCAACGACCTCATCGACATGCGCCACGCCAGCAACCGCAAGGCCGTCGCCGAGCGTTTCTCCGAGCGCCTCAAGCGTGACCGGGCCAAGAGCACCATCCTGCCCATCAGCGAGTTCGGCCTGCTCGAGATGACCCGCCAGCGCATGCGTTCGAGCCACGAGCGCACCCACTTCGCCGAATGCAACCTGTGCAAGGGCCGCGGCGTCATCCGCCGGCCCGATAGCGTGGCCGCCGAGGCGCTGCGTGACCTTTCCCTCATCGCCAGCCACGACAAGGTCGCCCGCGTCGAGATGGTTGTCTCGGCCCAGGTCGCCAGCCACCTACTCAGCGGCCGCCGCAAGCAGCTCAGCCGCATCGAGCGCGTCACCGGCGTGATCACCGAGGTCCGTGTCAGCGAGAACATGGCCGCCGAACGCTTCGTGCTGCACGCCTACGACACCAACAACAACGACATCGATATCGACAAGCTGCCCAAGCTGCCCGATCCCGAGCAGTTCCTTGTCGAAGCCGAGGGCCTGTCCGATTCGGAATCCAACCTGTCCGAGTCCATCGACGCCCACGACGAAGACCACGACGATACCCACACCGTCGAGGCCCACCCCATCGAGCTCGATGCCGACTACGACGAGAGCGAGCAGGAAGAGTCCGAAGGCACGGGCCGCCGCAGGCGCCGACGCCGCCGGGGCGGACGTGGCCGTGGTGGCGATTCCGCCCAGCGCGACCAGGAACCTGTCGATACCGACGAGGATGCCGAGCACGACGACCGCCGCGAAGTCCACGACCCGGAGTCCGAAGAAGAATCCGACCGTCCACGCCGCAGACGCCGCCGCCGCGGTGGACGCGGTCGTCGTGGTGGCGGCGATGCCCAGCGCGACGAGGTCGAGGCCAGCAGCGAAGACGACCACGACGAGCAGGCCTCGGCAGACGACCACAGCGAGGCCCACGACGGAGATTCCGAAGAAGCTTCCGATCGCCCCCGCCGCAGGCGACGCCGCGGAGGCCGGGGCCGGAACCGCTCGGGCAGCAGCACCGACTCCGAAGACCGTCGTAGCGACGAGCAGGACGACGAAGGTGAGTCCGACTCCCTCGCCCGCCGCCTGGGCAGCGCCCTCTCGACACCCGTGCACACCGACGATGAGGATGAGGACCAGGACGACGACGCCCAAGAAGACTCCGACCGCCCCCGTCGCAAGCGTCGACGCCGCGGCCGTGGCGGGCGCGATCGTGACGAGCAACCCGAAGTGGTCGAGGAGCCCGTCGCCGTCGCCGATGTGGACGAGGAAGAAGACGAGGAGGACAACGAGTCCCCCACCGTCGAGGTTGTCGCTCCCGAACCCGCGCCCAGCGGCGTCATCGAACCCCGGCCCAAGCGTGGACGCAAGGACGACGACGAGCCCAAGGCCGAGAAGAAGCCCAGGCCGCGTTTTCTGTACGCCGCCCACCGCAAGACCAAGCCCGGCGGACCCGACGGGGGCTAACTCATGACCGCCGCCAGCGGCCACCCAACCACCCGGCGGCTCATCGTCCTGGGCAGCACCGGCTCCATCGGCCGGCAGACCCTCGACACCGCCGCCCATCTGGCATCGCTCGCCAAGGACCAGGGCCGGCCCCCACCCATCGAGGTGGTGGGCTTGGCCGCCGGTCGGCGTGCGCGCGAGCTGCGCGAGCAAGCCGACGCCCTTGGCGTGAAACACACCGCGCTCTGCGAGGGTGAAACCGATGCCGCGACGTTCATCGGCAATGACGCCGCCGAACGCCTCGTGCGCGAGGTCGACGCCGACATCGTCATGGCCGCCGTCGTGGGTGCGGCGGGCCTGCCCGCCACGCTCGCCGCCGTCGAACTCGGCCGCGACGTCGCGCTCGCAAACAAGGAAACCCTCGTCGCCGCCGGCGCGCTCGTCGTCCCAACCGCGCAACGCACTGGTGCCAAGCTGCTCCCCGTCGATAGCGAGCACTCCGCCCTCTGGCAATGCCTGCACGCCATCGCCGGCCCAAACGCCGCACCACCCATGCAGCCGCCATCGCACGTCTCGCGTCTCGTCCTGACCGCTTCGGGCGGCCCCTTCCGCACCGCGTCGGCCGACGCCGTCTACAACGCCACGCCCGACCAGGCCCTGGCCCACCCCACCTGGGACATGGGCCCCAAGGTCACCATCGACTGCGCCTCGCTCACCAACAAGGCCCTCGAGGTCATCGAGGCCCACTGGCTCTTCGGCTTCCCCTCCAGCCAACTCGGCGTGCTCGTCCACCCCCAATCCATCGTCCACTCGCTCATCGAGACCATCGACGGCTCTGTCCTCGCACAACTCGGCATCAGCGACATGCGCCTGCCCATCCAGTTCGCCCTCACACACCCACACCGCGCACCGGGCAACACCCCAGCGCTGGACCTGGCCGCCCTCTCCCGCCTCGACTTCGAGGAGCCAGACGAGCAACGCTTCCCCGCCCTCGCCCTGGCCCGCTGGGTGATCGACACGGGAGGCACCGCCGGCGCCATCTTCAACGCCGCCAACGAGGCCGCCGTCGAAGCGTTCCTGAAGGGCGACATCCCCTTCGGCCGCATCGGCGAGCTCACCCAACACGCCTGCGAGCACGTCGAGGTCACGCCCCTGAACACCCTGCAGGACGCCACGCGGGCCGACACACTCGCCCGCAAGCACGTCGCCGCGCGCATTGTGGCGGCGCTCGCCCGCTGAGACCGCAACCCACACACGCCGAACCCGTATCCTCGGGCATGGCACACCTCCCCTCCCGCCGCGGCGGCATCCTCAAGAAGCTCCTGATCACCCTGGCGATCATCATCGCCCTGGTCGTCGTGCTCGTGGGCTACGAGGCCTTCCTGGCCGTCACCTCCAAGCCCGCCCCCACGCAGAACTACTCCAAGCAGATCCACGACCGAGCCCTCGAGCGCCAACGCGCCCACTTCGGCGGCGGGCTGAACCAATGGCCCCGGTTTGAGGCCGCCATGCGCGAGGTCGACAAGGCCAGCCAGTGGCTCAGAGAATACAACGAAGCGCTGCCGAGCGAGGAGAAAGCCTCGCGTTACAACTACATCAGCTTTTATGTCTTGGTATGGCCCGCTGCCGAAGGCGGAACCCGAGCGCAGTACGAGGTCGCCCGCCGGCGCGCTTTGGAGGTGCTCGATTACTGGCAAGCGATGGGGATCTTCGACCGAGCGACCGACATCGCCGCCCTCGAGCGTGTCGCTGTCCCGCCCATCGATACGCCCACGATCGAGATGATCCTGCCCTATCTGGGCTCGGTCCGCCAACTCGCCCGGGCGCACGCCGCCCGCATGCGCGTGGCTGCCGAAGCGGGCGACGACAGACAATTCCTAACAACGTTTGAGGAAAGCCTCGCCCTCGGCCGCATCACTTCGGGGCAGGGCTTCCTGATCTCCTGGCTCGTTGGCGTCGCGATCGACGCGATGGCCCTCAATCAGCTTGCCGAGTGCCTCCTGCTCCATCCCGTGGCCGAGGAGCAATGGCTCATCGCCGCCGACGCCGCCATCGAACGCGAGCAATTCGAGCTCTACCCGCCGCTCCAGCATGTCATGGAGGACAAACGCCTCGAGACCGCCGACGAGGTCCAACGCTCGTTCACGGCCTCGGGCAGATTCATCCCGCTCGCGCATGCCCGGCTGCTTTACGCCAACGACATGACCTACGCGCCAGATGAGCTCCTGCCCTTTGGCGAGACCAGATTCTCCAACCTCCACGCCCGCCTCTTCCTGAGCCGTCGGGCGGCCGACGCCTGGCTCGATCGCGCCACCGAACTCAGCATTATCTCGGCCAACGCGACGGGCAGCGCCTCTATCGGGGCCGACCGAGCGGTCGAGGCGTTCACCGGCGACGTGACCTGGCGAAACCCGATCGCCGAGTACTATTCGTACCTGGGCCAACTCGCCCGAACAGAACGCGCCCGCCAGATCAACGCCGCCGGCACCCGCGTCATCCTCGCCATCGAGCGCTACCGCCTCCGCAATGGCGGCGCCATCCCCCAAACCCTCGACGACCTGGGCAACCTGCTCCCCGAAGCGCTCCGCACCGACCCCTTCACCGAGCAACCCTGGGATTACCAGCCCTCGCCCGTCACCACGCGCAACGACGGCGATCCGCTCCAGCCGGGCAGCCACGCCTGGCCCTACACCCTGCGCAGCCGCCCACTGCCCGGCAGCCCGCCGTCGGACACGCCCTACCCCATCCACCCCAACCACGGCATCCTCATCACAACACCCATCGAGGCACCGGAATTCGATGAATAGCACGCATTGCTCGCGCCGCCGCGGCGGCATCCTCAAGAAGCTCCTCGCCACCATCGCGATACTCGTCGTGCTCGTGCTGTCCGTCGTGGGCTACGAGTTCTACCTCGGCGCGACCGCCACGCCCACGATCGCGACGAACTACACCGAGCAGATCCACGACCAGACACTCGAACGCCATCGCGCCCGCTCGGGCCCGGGCCTGAACCAGTACCCCGCGTACGAATCGGTCATGATCGAGGTCGACGCGGCCAACGACTGGCTGCGTCAGGAATCCGCCAACCTCCCCGACGACCCGGACAACCCGTGGGATTACATCGACCTCTCCACGATCTACTACGTGCCAGAAGAGGGCACGCCCGAGCAGCACGCCGAAGCGGTACGGCTAGCCACCGACGCGCTGGCCGAATGGGAACGCCGCGGCATCTTCGAGGGTGCGGCCGAGATCTCCGAGCTCGAACGCGTCGCCCGCCCCCCGACCGAAGAGCCGATGGCGAACTTCCCGATGGGTTACCTGGGCACGTCGCGTGCGTTCTCCCGCGCTCTGGCCGCCCGCGCCCGCCTGGCCGCACAACGCGGCGACCACGAGCAGCGGCTGCTGGCCATCGAACACATGCTCGCTCTCGGCCGGCACGCGGCCGACCTCGGCTACCTCATCGACCTGCTCGTCGGCGCAGCGATCCAATCCGTGGGCCGCACGGTGCTGCTAGAGAACCAGCTGTTGTACCCCGTGGGGGACGACCAATGGCTGCAACGCGCCGACGCCATCGTGCAGCGCGAGCTGGTGGAGCTGGCCCCATCGCTCGGGATCGCACTCGACAACGAACGCCTCTACGTCGCCGACATGTTGCAACGCTGCTATACGGACAATGGCAAGGGCAAGGGCAACGGCCGGTTCATCCCGCTGCTGTTCGCCGAAATCATCGGCGAAGACCCCGAAGGAGCCGCAACGAGCCTGACCCCGTTCGGCGACACCAAGCTCTCGAACATCCACGGCCGGCTATTCATCGATCGCGAGCAGGCCAACGAGTGGCTCGACGGCGCGTGGGACCTGCACCGCGCCGCGGCAGTCGCCAAGGGCATGGACGCGCTCGAAGCCGATCGGCGAGCGGCCGAGTACTACCAATCGGCCGACTGGCGGAACCCGCTGGCGATGAATCTGGCGACGTTCGGGAGGGTCGGCACGGCCGACCGCACCCGCCACGTCCAGGCCGCCGGCACACGCGTGCTGCTCGCTATCGAACGCTACCGCCTAGCCAACGGCGGCGACGTCCCCCAATCGCTCGACGACCTGGGCGACCTGCTACCCGACTCGCTCCGCACCGACCCATTTACGGGCCAGCCCTGGGACTACAGCCCCACACCCCTGACCGTCGATCCGTACGGCGATCCGTTGCTGCCCGGTCACCACGCGTGGCCGTACACCCTCCGCAGCCGGGGGCTGCCGGGCGAGGAAGCCGAGCACACGTACGAGAACGACCACCACGCCCACCACGGCGTGCTGATCACGGTGCCGATCGACGGCCCGCAGTATGATGAGCCCGAGATCGATCCCCAGTCGGAAGGGAGCTGACCATGCGGATCTTGCTGGCCATCCTGGTTCTGGTTCCGGCCGCGTTCGCCCAGGACACGCCGCCGGTGGGCGAACAAGCGTTCGCCGCCTTCGCGCGCGCCCAAGCGATCGTGTTCGACCAGGAACAATTCCGGCGCGACCTGCCCGAAGTGTGGGGCGTATCGGTCACCCTCCGGCAAGGACCGCGGCGGTTCACCGCCGACTCGATGGCGTTCGACCAGGCCCGCATCGGGCTCATCGACGCGGTCGCCCGAGAGGTCGAGAAACCAACCGAAGAGAACGCCGAGAACGCGAAGCTCACCGTCGAGCTCGCCGGCCGGCCATCGGCCATCGAGGGCGAGCGTGGGCTGGCCGACGTGGCGCTCGCGATCCGGCCCGGGCTCGACGCCGTAGCCGTGCGCGCGGGCGACTCATCGGCGGTGGTCTTCCCCGATGCCGCTCTGGCCGGCGCGATGCTGCCGACGGACATGGTGGTCGCGGCGCTGCGCGAAGCCCGGGGCGATCGGCTGCCCGTTGGCATCGCCGACGAGCCGGGCGCGTGGGATCGGTACGCCGACGTGGCCGTGCGCCAGGGCGAGGCCGCCGTGTACCGCGCGCCCGTCACCGTGCTGGCCCAGCCCAACGATGCGCTGGCTCCGGTTCTGGTGCATCGCGGCGGCCGGGTCGTGAGCATGGGCGAGCTGACCCCCGATGCGCTCGAGGGCTGGGCGGCGGGCATGGCCGACCACCTGCAACGACGCCGCTACGGCGGGCTGGAGCCCTACGGCCTGCGCGGCACGCTCGATGCGCTCCGCGGCGAACCGACCACACCGCTCGATACCCCGTTCAACCAAGCCCTCGCGGCCCACGCCCTGATGCGGTACGGCACGTCGAACTGGGCACCCGAAGACAGCGCCAGCCGGGCGCGCACCGGGGGTGTGGTGCTGCTGCGGCAGCTCGCGCTGGTCACGCCCGTGCGCATCGACGCGATGGCCGGGCTGGGCGATGAGGCGCCGCTCGAGCCCGAGCCGTGGGGCACCGTCGCATCGGCGGCCATGGTGCTCATCGCGATGGATTCGCTCGAGGCCGACGCGTTCGAGTTGTACCCCGAATTAGCAGCAATGCGCGAGCGATGCGCCCAGGTGGTGCGCCCGGCGGTGAGCCTGTCGATCACCGGATCGGCCGTGTTCGACACCGCATCGCCGGTCACCGCGTACGCCCTGATCGCGCGGGCGATGGTGGCGCTCGGCAACTCGGATATCGCGAATCAGGCAGACAGCCAGATCGGTCGGGCGGCGGCGCGGGCCATCGTCGCTCGCGTCGAGCCCGAGGTGCTGGTACCGCAGATGCCCTGGCTCTTGGCGGCCCTGGGCGATACCGAGCAACTGACCGGGGCCGACGCGCTGCAGCGGATGCGGGGGCTGGTGTGGGAGCACCAACTCGAAGGGCCGGCCGTCGAGGGCGACAATCGCGATCTGGCCGGCGGCATCGTGTTCACCCGCGGCGGCGTGCCGCTGCCCACGTGGCAGACCGCGCGCGCGGCGTCGGCGATGGGCTCGATGCTGCTCGACCCGCGCCTGACGCCGGCCGACCAGCGGGCGGGCGAGTTCCTCAGGATGCTCAAAACGCTGCGTTTCCTGCGACAACTGACCGTGGACGACAGCCTCGGGCATCTGCTGGCCGATCCCGATCTGGCGGCCGGGGGTGTCCGCGCGGCGCTGTGGGATCAGCGGCAGCCGTCGGTGGCCACCAGCCTCACCCTGATGGCCGTGTGCGACGCCCTGGATACGGCGTATCAGCCCTAGCATGCTGACCCTTTTCAACCCCGGACGACCTACAATTCGGCTTCGCTCTACGGCCGTGACGCACGGCATTTGTCTGGTGATTCGTAGGTGGTTTCGGAGGGCTTCGATTGGCCGACGCGCACGATGAGGCTGGGACTCCCCAGAACGGTGATGGTTCGGACGGCACGGTCGTCGGAGCCGGCCGGATTGTCGACCTGGAGATCGATCGCGAGCTCCAGGAAAGCTACCTGACCTACGCGATGAGCACGATCATGGACCGGGCGCTGCCCGATGTCCGCGACGGGCTCAAGCCCAGCCAGCGACGCATCCTCGTCGCCATGAACGACAACAACCTGCGGCCCGGCCGCAAGCATCTCAAGTGTGCGAAGATCGCCGGCGACACGAGCGGCAACTACCACCCGCACGGCGAGAGCGTGATCTATCCCACGCTGGTCGGCCTGGCCCAGAAGTGGCGCATGCGCGTGCCGCTGATCGACCCGCAGGGCAACTTCGGGTCGATCGAGGGCGACCCGCCCGCGGCCATGCGATACACCGAGGCGCGGATGCACCACGCCGCGGTCGACATGCTCCAGGACATGGACCTGAGCACCGTCGACATGCAGGCCAACTACGACGAGCGGCTGATGGAGCCCAAGGTGCTGCCTGGGCGCTTCCCCAACCTGCTTATCAACGGGTCGCTCGGCATCGCCGTGGGCATGGCCACCAGCATGCCGCCGCACAACCCCACCGAGATCCTCGACGCGATCACACGCGTGGTGGACAATCCCGAGATCGAGCTGCTGGAGCTGATGCAGGACGAGCTGGACGAGGCGGGCGAGGTTGTCCGCCTGGGCGTCAAGGGCCCCGACTTCCCGACCGGCGGCGTGATCGTCGGGCGGCGCGGCATCGGCGAGGCGTACGCGAACGGGCGCGGCAAGGTGTACCTGCGCGGCGTGTGCCACGTTGAAGAACTCAACAAGGACCGCCAGCAATTGGTGATCGACGAGATTCCCTACAACCTCAGCCAGCGGAACCTGGTCGAGAAGATCGTCGACGCGGTGCAGGACGAGCGGATCAAGGACATCAGCGATATTCGCAACGAATCGGGTCGGCAGGCCATGACACGCGTGGTGATCGAGCTCAAGCGCGGGGCCGACCCCGCCGTCATCGAGAACCAGCTCTACCAGTTCACGCCCTTGCAGCAGACCTTCAGCATCATCAACATCGCATTGGTTGGGCGCCGGCCGGTGACGCTCGGGCTCAAGGAGATCATCGAGCACTACATCGACCACCGGGTGGAGGTCATCCGCCGGCGCACCGAGCACCTGCTGCGCGAGGCGCGGCGCAAGGCCCACCTGCTGGAAGGCCAGATCTACGCCGTCGTGGATATCGACGAGATCGTTGCCCTCATTCGTGGGAGCTCGACGCGCGAAGAGGCCATCGAGAAGCTGATGGAACGGCGGTATCGCATCCCGCCCGAGCACCCGGCGGCCAAACAGATCCCGCAGCGTTTGCTGGATCATGTCGCCAAGTTCGAAGAGCTCGGCGGCGTGGCGCTCACTCGGCACCAGGCCGAGCAGATCGGCTCGATGCGGCTGATCCAGCTCGTCGGTCTCGAGATCGAGCGCCTGGTCGACGAGTACACCAAGCTGGCCGACGAGATCACCGACTACGAGGACATCCTGGCGAATCGCCCGCGCGTGATGGGCATCATCCGCGAGGACTGCGAAACCATGAAGGCCCGCTACGGCAACGACCGCCGGACGGCCATCGAGGACGCGGTGGGTGAGATCGACATGGAGTCGCTCATCCGCGAGCACGACGTAGTCGTGACCATCAGCCGCGCGGGCTACGCCAAGCGCGTGCCGGCCGAGACGTATCGCGCCCAGGCGCGCGGGGGCAAGGGCATCCGCGCGGGCGGCAGCAAGGACGAGGACTTCGTCCAGCACCTGTTCGTGGCCAGCACGCACGACCACCTGCTGTGCTTCACCAACACGGGTCGCGTCTTCAAGATGAAGGTGTACGAGCTGCCCGAGATGGCGCGGACGGCCAAGGGCCGGGCCATCGTGAACCTGCTGGATCTGAAGGAGGGCGAGAAGGTCTGGGCGTTCCTGACCATCAAGGACTTCGAGGCCAGCAGCCAGTTCCTGACGTTCGCCACGCGCGGCGGCATCGTGAAGCGCACGCCGCTGAGCGCGTATCGCAACGTGAACCGCTCGGGCCTGATCGCCGTGGGACTGAAGGAGGGCGACGAGCTATTCGACGTCTCGCTCACGAGTGGCACCGACGACCTGCTGCTGGTGACCAACACCGGCATGGCGATCCGCTTCTCGGAGGGCGACGTCCGCGTGATGGGGCGCTCGGCCGCGGGCGTGAAGGGCATCGACCTGGGCGACGACGCGAAGATCATCGGCTTGCTGGCCATCCCCATGGTGCCCGACGACGACGATGACGGCGAGGAGCACTGGGCGACCGCGCCAGAGGCGCTCGAGCGGAATCTGTGCCTGCTGACCGTGACCGAGACGGGCTACGGCAAGCGGACGCCCGTGGACGAGTATCGCGTCCAGCCCGAGAGCGGCAAGCCGCGCAGCCAGAGCCGCGGCGGCAAGGGGCGACGCGACATCGCCACCGGCGGTCGAAACGGGATGTCCGTAGCGGCCGTGGGTTTGAGCGAAGGCGAGGAGATCATGGTGATCTCGCGCAGCGGGCAACTCGTGCGCATGGCCGGCGACACCATCCGCGAGGTGGGCCGAGGATCGAAGGGCGTGCGCGTCGTGTCGCTCAACGGGGGCGACGACGTGATCGCCGTGGCACCGGTTGCCGAAAGCGACGACGAGGACGCGGGCGAGAGCGGCGGCGAGGCCGTGTCATGACCACCGACTGGGCCGACGACATCGTGCTGGCCAACCTCGCAGACGAGCCCGCGCTGAGCGACGAGCTCGGTGCGATCCTCGATCGGCTCGAATCGATGGATGACGCCGCACCGCCAAGCGTGGTGCTCGATTTTTCGGCCGTCACGTACATCAACAGCTCGAACATCGCCCAGTTGCTGCGGTTGCGGCAATCGCTGGAGCCTGCGAACCGGCAGCTCAGGCTGGTCGGTGTCGATGGGGACGTGCTCGAGGTGATGCGCACGACCGGGCTCGACCGGGTGCTGAGCTTCTCGCCCGACATGCTGACGGCACTCGCGAGCGTGCAGATCGACCAATCGCCCGATGCGTCGTAGCCTCCCCACGTGAAAGAGAAGGCAACCATGAAGAAGCTCCTGAAGATCGCCGCCATTGCGCTCTTGCCGCTCATCGGACTGGCGGTGCTGGCCGTCGTTCTCGCGTGGGTGTACGTCGACAGCCTGGCCCAGAGTGGCGTCGAGCGTGGTGCGAGCTATGCGCTGGATGTTCCCACCACGCTCGACTCTGCCGACGTGGGGGTGCTCACCGGATCCGTCGAACTCTCGGGCCTGAAGGTCGACAACCCCGAAGGCTTCGAGGCCGAGCACTTCCTGAAGCTCAACAACGCGGACATGAACGTCTCGCTAAACTCGCTGATGGAAGCCACGGTCGAAGTGCCGAGCCTGGTTATTCAGGGCATCGACCTGCGGCTCGAACGAACGCTGGAGGGCGCGAACTACCGCGTCATCATGGACAACCTCTCGCGCTTCGAGGGCGGCGAGAAGAAGGAAGCCGACCCGAGCGCCAAGAAATTTGTCATCCGCACCATCGAGGTTCGCGACATTCGAGTCCAGGTCGACGCCGTGCCGATAGGCGGCGCCATCGGAGACCTGACCACCGCGTCAGTTACCGTCCCGGAAGTCGTGCTCCGCGACGTGGGGACGGCCGGCGAGCCCATGTCGATCGCCGAGATCACCACCGTCTTGCTCAAGGCGATCCTGGCGTCGGCGGTCGAGGTCGGTGGAGGCGTGCTGCCCGAGGACGTGCTGGGCGACATCGGCGATCAGCTTGCCTCACTTGTGGACTTGGACGACGTGGTGGGCAGCATCGAAGGCTTGGGCGAGGCCGCCGGCGATCTGCTCGGAGTACCCATCGAGGCAGCCGAGGGCGTGGGCGAAACGATCGAGGAGGTGGGCGAGCAAATCGGCGGATTGCTTGGTGGCGGGAAGAAGGAAGGCAAAGACCCCGAAGACCCAGGATGATCCGCTCGATCAGCGGGGCTTGGACTTGAACTCGCGCTGGTCCGACAGACGCTCGATCAGTTGAGCTGCCCCGGCGTGGCCGGCTTCCTTCGCCCGACGGGCGTAGGCGAGCGCGGTCGGCCGGTCGCTCGCGCGATCGAGCCATGCCGCTGCCTCGAACGCCAACTCAGGATCCTTGGGGCGAGCGTCGGAAGCCGCGCGATACAGGGCGGCGGCCTCGATGGGCTGCTTGAGCATGCCGTAGCACTCCCCCGCGAGGCGGAGCACCGGCTTGGTCCGCATGGCCTTGTCCGAGAGCGAGCCGATGACCACGACGGCCTTGGACGCGTCGCCCATGCGATTGAGAGCGCGGGCCTGGATGATCTTCCACGCGTCGTTCTCGGGGTCGTGGTGGCGGGCGCGGCCGGCGTGCTGGAGGGCCATCTCGGACTTGTTCTCACGCAGCGCGATCTCGGCGAGCATGCCCCAGATGCGCGGGTCGTCGGGCGAGGCGTGCCGGGCGCGGGCAAGGGCGGCCGTCGCTGGGGCGTAGTTGCCCGCTTCGAGTTCGGCCTGCCCCAGGAACAAGGCGTACTGGGGATTGCTTGGGTCGGCCTCGTGGGCCAGACGCAGGTGGGCGATGGCCTCGGTCTGGCGGCGCAGGCGCGAGGCCAGCGTGCCGGCGGCGAAGTGCAACTGCGGGTCGGTGTTGCCCAGTGTGATGGCCTGGGAGAACTGGTCGTACGCGGCCTGGTCGTCGTCGACCGCGAGGTAGGCCCCGGCCAAGGCGACGCGGACGTCGCGATCGCGGTCGGCCCGGGCGACCATGGGCTCGAGCACGGCCAGAGCCATCGCGGGCTCGCCGTCGGCCATGTAGGTCTGGGCCTGCTCGAGGGCGGCGGTGATGTCGGCCGACTTCACGGCAGAACCCATCGACGCGGCAGCTGCCGACGAGGGCGGCGGCTTGGCACCCTGCCAGAAGACCGCCAACGCGACCACCAGCCCGATGGACAGCAGCCCCACGGCGCACGTGCCCAGGCCCAGCCCCTTGCGGGGCGGCTCTTGGGGCTCGTAGGCCGGGAATCGGGATGGCAAACGGTCCAGGGCGAGCCTGGCCTCATCGCGCGGTGTCATTACCGTTTACTATCGGCTTGCTACACTGGTTTTTCACCCCCAACAGCCCGGATAACTGCCGGCAGACCATGCCGATGCCCCTTCTACCATGCCAGAACTACCCAAGCAATACGACCCGAAAGCCGCCGAAGCCCGCGCATGGTCCCGATGGGACGACGCGGGCGCCTTCGCGGTCGACCCGCGCAGCGTGCTGCGGGGCGACCGGAAGCCGTACGCGGTGGTCATCCCCCCGCCCAACGTAACCGCCCGGCTACACCTGGGCCACGCCCTGAACACCACCGTGCAGGACGCCCTGGTGCGGGCCCACCGCATGAAGGGCTACGAGACGCTGTGGATGCCCGGCACCGACCACGCGGGCATCGCCACGCAGACGGTGGTCGAGCGGAAGCTGATGGAGACCGAGGGCAAGCGGCGGACGGACTACTCACGCGAGGAGTTCGTCGCCCGCGTCCAGGCCTTCAAGGACGACTTCGAGGCGCAGATCACCGACCAGTTCAAGGCCATGGGTGCGTCGTGCGATTGGGCCCGCCAACGCTTCACCATGGACGAGGTGTGCGCCCGGGCCGTGCGGGAGGCGTTCTTCATCCTGTTCCGCGACGGGCTGATCTATCGAGGAAAGCGGCTGGTGAACTGGGACCCGGTGACCGGCACCGCCCTGGCCGACGACGAGGTCGACTCGATCGAGGTCGACGGCACGTTCACGTACCTGCGGTACCCACTCGTACACGCGCCGAAGAACGAGGACGATCCACGGGACACCGAGCCCGTGACCTGGAGCGAATTGGCGGCCCGGGGCTACCCGGCCGAGCACGTGGAGGGCGAGGACGAGCAGCCGGCGTGGATTACCGTGGCGACGACCCGGCCCGAGACGTATCTGGGTGATACGGGCGTCGCGATCAACCCCAAGGACGCTCGCGCCAAGGCGCTGCGGGGGCTTCGCGCCCAATTGCCGATCGTGGGGCGTGTGGTGCCGATCGTCGAGGACGACTATGTGGTACTGCCCGACCCCGAGAGCGGCGACGCGAAGGCGAAGATGGCCACGGGCTTCTTGAAGGTCACGCCCGCGCACGACCCTAACGATTTCGAGCTCGGCCGCCGGCACCACCTATCGATCATCAACGTGATGGCGCCCGACGCGAGCATCAGCGCCGACTATGGCTGGGCCGAGGTCGACCCCGAGGGCGCCAAGGCATCGCACGTGTTCATGGGCAAGGGCCGCGAGGAGGCCCGCACGCTCGTGCAGCGCGAGTTCGAGGCGCGGGGGTTGCTCCAGGGCGTCAAGCCCCACCGCCACAGTGTGGGCCACAGCTACCGCAGCCACGCGCCGGTTGAGCCGTACTACACCGACCAGTGGTACGTGCGCGTGACCGACGACAAGCTGCGCGGGAGCGCGCAGCGGGCGTTACACCGTACGCAACGTGAGAGCGAGGGCTACAAGCCGCGCACGGGCGTGAAGACCGACTCAACCGTCAGGTTCCACCCCGCCCGCTACGCCAAGACGTACGAGCAATGGCACGATAATCTGCGAGACTGGTGCATCAGCCGTCAGCTCTGGTGGGGGCACCAGATCCCCGTGTGGAGCAAGGCCTTCGGCACGTTCACCAACTTCATCGGCGAGGAGGACTCCAAGCAGGACAGGCTCGTCAACCTCATGATGAGCCTGCGTGACCACGACCCCTCGACGCCCATCGTGTACCGCCTGGTGAGCGCGAGCGACATGGGCGTGCCGCTGCGCGATCCCGCCGAGATCCAGGAGTGCGACGACCTGGTGTGCATGGTGTGCGTGCGGCGGCCGGGCGCGTTCGAGACCGAAAAATACGGGACGATCGAGTTCGAGAGCCTGCTCGAAGAAGCCGGCTTCGAGCGCGACCCCGACGTGCTGGACACGTGGTTCAGCAGCGCGTTGTGGCCCATGTCGACGATGGGCTGGCCCGAGCCGGCCATCGCGGGCGAGGAATTCGACGGGCTCCTGGAAGCCTTCAACCCCACAAGCGTGCTCTGCACCGCGCGCGAGATCATCACGCTGTGGGTTAGCCGCATGGTGATGTTCAACCGCTACTTTTTGGCCACGCCCGAGCAGGAGCCCGGCACGGGCCACCAGCCCTTCGACGACGTGTTCATCCACGCGATGATCCAGGACGGCCAGGGCCGCAAGATGAGCAAGACGCTTGGCAACGGCGTCGACCCGGTCGACATCATCGAGAGCCACGGCGCCGACGCGATGCGCTTCACGCTGGCCCACATGACCACGCACACCCAGGACGTGCGCATGCCCGTGGAGGCCGACCCCAAGACCGGCAAGAACACGAGCCCGAAGTTCGACATCGGCCGCAACGTGTGCAACAAGCTCTGGAACGCGACGCGGCTGGCGATGGGCATCCTGGACCAATCCGACCCGCTGCCGGCAACGATCGACAAGAACGCGCTGGGCGTGGTCGACAAGTGGATGCTCTCACGCCTCGGCACGGCTGTCGACGAGATGGACGCCGCGCTCGAGGCGTACAACTTCCACGCCTACGCCGAAGCGTTTTATACGCTCTTTTGGCGTGATTTCTGCGATTGGTACCTCGAAGCCATCAAGCCCACCGCGCGCGAGGACGCCAACCAGCGCGGCGTTCTGAGGCTGGTACTCGAATCGATCCTGCGCGTCGCGCATCCGGTGATGCCGTTTATTACCGAGGCCATCGGCGAGCAACTGGGCCAGCATTCGTTACCAGCGCTGGCCGGTCTGCCGCTCTCGGTCTCGCGCGATGGCGTGCTGGCGACGGCGGGCTGGCCGGTGGTCGACGCCTCGCTCCGAGATGCCGAGGCAGCGGAACAGTTCGAGCGGGCCCGCGGGCTCGTCGGGGCCGTGCGCGAGGTGCGCGCCAAGCACAATGTGAAGCCCCGCCGGATGATCACGCTGCACTCGCCGGTGGAACTGGCCGAAGCCATCGAGCCGGTAGCCGGCGTGGTGCGCACCCTGGCAGAGCTCGAAACCATCTCGACCGACATGCCCAACGGCGAGGCGGCCACCTGCACCTATGACGGCTGGGAGCTGCGTGTCACCAACCTGGCCGACGAGGTGGATGGCCAAGCCGAGCGGGAGCGTTTGGAGCGGCAGATCGCCGAACTCGACGGCTCGCGGAAGACGCTCGAGGGCCGCCTGGGCAACCCGGGCTACACCGACAAGGCGCCCGCGAAGCTGGTGGAGCAATCACGCGAGCAGCTCGAGCGCGTGAAGCAAGAACTCGCGACCGCGCAGCTCGCGTTGGAGCGCCTGAGCTGAAGCGCTACCTCCCGCTGCTGCTGCTCTTGGGCGCACTGCTGGCGGGCTGCGCGGGCGATGCCGTGGGGCCCGACGGCGTCGTCCGCCGCGACCGCTGGGTGTACATGCAGCGCGAGGGCGTGCAGATCTCCACGCCCAACTACCACCTGCTCACCACGGCCCAGCACCTCCCCATCGCGCGGTCGATGCCCGCGTTCCTCGAGGCCTCGCTCGCTCGGCATCGGCGCTTCGCGGGCACGAGCCTGGGCGGTCCGGCACTGCCCAACCCGCCGGGGCGGATGCAGATGTTCCTGTTCGCCGATCGCGAGGAATGGGCGCAATTCACGCGAGCCACGGTGGACGAGAGCGCGCACCCGCTGCTGGCCATCGAGGTGGGCGGGTACTCGGCCGGCGGGCGGGCGGTGCTCTTTGCGCTCCCCCCCGCGTACGACCGCCTGACGCTCAAGATCGCCGCCCACGAGGGCTGGCACCAGTACGTCCAGCGGTCGTTCCGTGAGGCGCTACCCACGTGGACCGACGAGATGATCGCGGTAATGGCCGAGGGGTTCGTGATCGACGCCGACGGCTCGTACCGCTTCGAACCGTTGCTGAATCCCGAGCGGCTCGCACAACTCGGCAGCGTGCTCGACACGGGCCGGTGGCGTTCGCTCGGGGAACTCCTCGCGGGCGACCCCACCGAATTGCTTGGCAGCGAACCCACCCGCGCGGTCGACTATTACGCGCAGCTCTGGGTGCTCGGTATCTACCTCGCGGTCGATGACCAGGGCTGGTCGGGCGTCGAACGCCTCCTCCGCGACGCGGCGCGAGGACGCATGCAGCGCGAGCTCGGGCGACCACGTGCCGGCGATCTCGGGCGCGTCGCGTTCGCGCGATACATCACGTCGGACCTGGCATCCTTCGACGACGGCTACCTGGCGTTCGCGACCACGCTGGTCGAGGAAGCGTCGGCCGAGACGCGATCGGGCTCGACACCCAGGTAGGGCAGCGCCTGCTCCATGATGCGGCGGACGGCTGGGCCGGCGACCTGGGAACCGTAGTAGAGATTGCTGCGGACGACATCCGGCCCGGGGTCTTCGATGCTGACCATCACGACAAGCCGCGGGCGCTCGACGGGCGCACCCGCAACGAAGCTGGAGACGTACTGCCGTTCGAGATACCCGCGAGCCCCGCGCGGGCGGCGGTGCCAGCTCTCGGTGCGCTCGGGGGCCACCTGGGCGGTGCCCGACTTGCCGAACATCGTGTAGGCGAATGGCCCCTCGCTGGGTTCCAGGCGGTTGTCGAGCTTTTTGGCGATGAGCACCATCACGTCGCGTGTGTTGAGTGCGGCCTCGGCCGATACGGCGCGGCGTGCGATCAGGCCGTCTGGCCCGCCCACGCCCACAGCGCTGAGCCGCAGCGCGGGCACGGTGCCGGCGTCGTTGCCATTGCGCGCAAACGCGCAGAACGCTCTGGCAACCTGGGCGACGCTCGTGGTGACCTCCTGGCCGAACGCGATGGAGACATGGGTGTACGTGTTCCAGTTCTTGAGCGAGCGCAGCGTGCCATGGGCCTCATCGGGCAGGCCGACACGAGGTGGTGTGCCAACGCCAAAACGCTCGAGCGCGTCGTGGAACTCCCTTGGCGTGAACCGCTGGGCACCCAACGCCATACCGATGTTCGACGAGTTGACCAGAACCTCCGACCAGGTCTGCTCGCCGTTGACGTGCGAGTCTTGCAAACGCCGGCCGTTAATGAACGTGACCCCGCCCGGCGCGGCCTCGTACACCTCGTCGAGCAAGTCGGGGTGGGCGTCGGTCAGGGCCGACCACACGAACGCCTTGAACGTCGAGC
This sequence comes from Phycisphaera sp., assembly GCA_025916675.1. Classification (NCBI taxonomy): domain Bacteria; kingdom Pseudomonadati; phylum Planctomycetota; class Phycisphaerae; order Phycisphaerales; family Phycisphaeraceae; genus Phycisphaera; species Phycisphaera sp. The sequence continues at coordinate 204,885 of CP098402.1, read as the reverse complement.
CGGGCTCGTAGGCGTCCTCGACCACGCGGTTGCGCCCGATGGCGGGATCCTGCTCACGCAGCGGATCGGGCCGGACGAACTGGAAGCGTTGGAACAGATCGGGGTGGGGGTCCCACTGCTCGCGCGGCACGCGGTTGTCGGCCCAGGGATAGGGCACGTTCTCAACCTCGCGAAAGACGTCGGCCATCGCCAGCACCTCGCCGGTGGCGGGATCGATCGCGACGACCATCCCACCCGCGGCGTCGGCGTCTTCGACGGCACGCTGCAGCTCGGCCAGCACGATGCGCTGGAGCTCGAGGTCGATCGACAGGTGCAAGGGCGCGGCGGGCGCGGGGGGCGTGGCGGCACCCCGGGCGATCCACAGCGGACGGCCGGCGGCATCGTGCGTGTAGGTGATCGCACCGGGCTGGCCCTCGAGCCGCTCGCGCATCACGCGCTCGATGCCCTCGCTGTACATCGGATCGCTGCCGACCTTCCCAACGATCGACGCGGCAAGATCGCCGCCCACACGATCGCGCGTAGCCTCACGCTCGAGGTGGATGCCGGGCAATGGGTGCGCACGCACGATGGCCAGGCGGCTATCGTCGAGGTGACCGCCGATACGCACGTAGCGGATGAGCGGCTTGGGATCCTCGGCGCCTTCGACCGGCGGAGCGAGCTTTGCTTTGTCAATGGCGACCTGCCGATCGCGGTTCTCGCCCAGAGCGATCTGGATACGGCGGTCGATCTCGAAGTCGTCCTCGCCGGTCATCCACGCCATGGCGGCGGCGAGCTCGTCGATGGTGATCGTGCCCTTCTCGAGTTGCTCGGCGATCTCGATGGGATCGAAGAACACCCGGTGGACGTAGCGCGAGACGGCCAGCGGGCGGCCACGCCGGTCGAGCACATCGGCGCGGGGCACGCCGATCGTGTGCTGCCGTTCACGAGCGTCGAGCACCGACACGATGCGCGAGGGTGGAGCCGCTTGCAAGATCGCCACGCGCACCACGATGGCTCCCAGCATGATCGAGCACGCGATGCCGAGGGCCGGTGCAACCCAGCGGACGCGAAGGGCGGATGGCGCGCTGGGATCATCGCTCATCGGCGGTTTCCAGGCCCACGAGGGCGGCATCGGGCGCGCTATCGCCGGATCCCTCGGCGTCGAGTTCGGCGAGGCGCTCGCGCAGCTCGGCGGGCCCGATGTGCCGGGCGATGTCCGCCCGCAAGCGGCCCGAGGCCTCGTCCACGCGCATCACGCGGAGGCGCAGCGACGCGAACTCGTGGGCGGCCTGCGTTCGGAGCTGGCGAATCGTGAGCAGCGAGGCGGCGATGGCGGCCAAAGCAACGACACTGAATGCCAGCTTGCAGCCGAACGCGCCGCCGATCTGGACCTTCGCTCGCGCCATGTTCAGGAGCTCGGCAGCTTGAGGACCATGCCCGCGCGGAGCTCGTCGGGGTCCTTGAGCACGTCGCGGTTGAGCGCGATCAGCTCGTGCTGGCGGCGGATGGTGCCCAGGACCTCCTGAGAAATCTCGCCGAGCGTGTCGCCCGACTTGACGGTATAGGTCATCGAGTTCGGAGTTGGCCTGGGCGTGCGGTCGCTCGCCGGCTTGTTCGTCGCGCGTGCGCTCTCACGCGTAGGTGTTGTGCCCTGCGTGGGATCAAGGATGCGCAGGGTCACGCCCTCGCGGATCGAGCCGTTGTCGCCGACACGCCCCTCGTTATCCTTGGCGATGCGGCGCCACGTGTTGCCGTCGCCGTAGTACTCGGCCGCGATCTTGTAGAGCGACTCGTTGGCTTGCACGTGGTGCTGCACGACCACGGGGCTCGTCGAGACCCGTCGCGAGACGGGCTGGCCGCGCTCGTCGTCCAGAACGGCCATGCTCTCGATGCCCGAGCCCGACGCCCGGCCCGTGAGGTCGCGGATGCTGCCGGCGAGCCTCTCGGCGCCAACGGCCACGGCGTCGCCCATGCGATCGAGCACGGTCTCCGAGCCGGCGACCCGCTCGCCACCGTTCTCGCCGAGAACGAACTCGATCGGCGCTGGGGGCGTGGTTTCGATGGGCTCATATTCGGGCGCGGTGGCCACGACCGGAGCCTCGTCCTGTGTGGCGCGGACGGCCGCTGCCAACTCACGCTCGGGCATCCGTGTGACCGGCCGGCCGCGGAACTCTTCCTCGGTCTCCGGCAGCGTCACCACGCGGCGGAGGGCCTGGCCTTCGGTCGAATCGACCAGCACGGTCGAGTCGTGTGGGGCGTCCTCGAGGTCGGTCGACCGCGCGGCGGCAAGATGGTCGCTGATCAGCAAACCCACCACCAGCACGGCGGCAAACCCAAGCACCAAAGCCAGCTTCTGCTCACGGGTCAACGGGGCTGTCCCCCTTCCGAGGTCGAGGTCGTCGTCGGGTTCAGTTCGATGGCCCGAAGGCGGGCCGAGCGTGCGCGGCGGTTGGTGGCCATCTCGGCCTCGCTGGGCATGACGGGCTTGCGGGTCAGGCGGCGAGCGGTGCCGGCGTCGGCCAGGGCGGTGAACGCACGCTTGACCATCCGGTCTTCAAGAGAATGGAAGGAGATAATGGCCACCCGTGCCCCCTGGGCCAGCCATCGGCCGCCCGTGTCCGCTGGCCGCCCCACACCCATCTGGGCCGGCCCGCTCTCGCTTGTCTTCGGCCCCACTTGAGACGAGATCGCCCCAAGAAGTGCCGACAGCGCGCCCAGCTCGTCGTTGACGGCTATTCGTAACGCCTGGAACGTCCGAGTAGCCGGGTCGATGCCGCCACCAGAGGTGCATGACCTGACCAATTCTGCCAGTGCGCGCGTGGTGGTTATCGGTTTGGCTTCGCGGGAAGCGACAACTTTCCGGGCGATCCGCCGAGAGCCCCGCTCCTCGCCGAACGCCCACAGAATCTCGGCGATTTCGGCCTCGCTGGCGGTCGCCAGAAGCTCGGCGGCGCTGACTCCCGAGGTCGGATCGAGCCGCATATCCAGCGGCCCATCGTGCTTGAAGGAAAACCCCCGCGAGGGATCGTCCACCTGGGGGCTGGCAAAGCCTAGGTCGGCCAGCAGGGCATCGGCGGCCAGACCTCGCTCGGCCATTGCGGCGGGCAGGCCCGCGAATGAGTCGTGGATCGGCTCGACCCGGATGTCCGGCTGGGCTTGCCGCACCCGGGCCGTGGCCCGCTCGAGCATCGAGGCGTCCAGATCGCCCAGCACGACGGTACCACTGGGGCCAACCCGCTCGGCCGCCATCGCCGCGTGGCCGCCCAGACCGGCCGTGGCGTCGGCGTAGGTCTGGCCGGGTTCCAGGGCGAGCAGGTCGAGCGACTCGGCGGGCAGGACGGATTGGTGATCGAGGGGGAGGGCCATCTCCGGGGATGATTGCACGCGGGACGGGCGGTGGATGTACAGTGGGCCCATGAAAGCACTCATCGCACTGGTTTCCATGGTGTTCGTGCTCGCCGGCTGCTCGCCCCTGGGCCTCACCATCAGGCTGGGCCCCTCGAACGACCAGATGGTGGCCTCCCGCGTGCTCGAGGTGGGCGAGGGCCCGGGCACGCCCACCGATAGGGTCGCGATGATCGTGGTCCGAGGCCTGATCACCGACACCCCCACCACCGGCTTCCTCGGCGAATCCAGCGCCCCCATCGACGCCATGGTCACCCAGCTCCGGCTCGCGGCCAAGGACGACGACGTGAAAGCCGTGCTGCTCCGCATCGATTCGCCCGGCGGCACCGTGGCCGGCAGCGAGACCGCCTACCGCGAGGTCCGGGCCTTCATGGAAAAAACCGGCAAACCCGTGGTCGTCTCGATGGGCGAGGTGGCCACCAGCGGCGGGTACTACCTGGCCCTGGCGGGCGACCACATCATGGCCGAGCCCGGCACGCTCACGGGCTCCATCGGCGTGCTGATCCCCAGCCTGAATTTCAGCGAGGGCATGGCCAGGCTGGGCATCGAGACCCGGTTCGTCACCAGCGGCCCGAACAAGGACCTGGCCAACCCCCTGGCCCCCATGCGCGAGGAGCACTACGAGATCCTCCAGGGCATCGTGCGGGAGTACTACGCCAGCTTCCAGTCGATCGTGCTCAGGCGCCGGCCCATGCTCAAGCCCGAATGGGTCGCCAGGGCCACCGATGGGCGGGTGATGACCGGCGACACCGCGGCGGCCATCGGGCTGGTCGACAGCCTGGGCGGCGTTCACGAGGCCATGGACAAGGCCATGGAGCACGCCGGCCTCGACCGGGCCGTGCTGGTGCGGTACGGATCGAAGGGCAACGCGCCGCGGACGGCCTACGCCGGCGGCACCACACCCACCCCGGTCATGGCCGACCAGTCCATCAACCTGCTGCGCGTCGAGGGAGCCGGCCTGAGCGCCGGAGCGCTCGGGTTGCGGCCTGGGGTTGGGTACTACGTCTGGGTGCCCTGAAGAACCGGGCTTTTGCATCGCAAACGCGGGGGCATCCGATAGGCCCTATTAGAAGTGCGCCCCGGGTGGACCATCCTGCTCTGTGTGCTGACGCTGCTGGGCGTCGGCCTGGTCATGGTGCGCTCGGCCGACACGCGGGTGAACCCAATCCCCACGCCCGAGCCGCTGGACTTCAGCCAGGGCGCGGCCCTGCTCGTTGTGCCCGATCCGCCCGATCCGGTGGATCCCTCGTTTCGCGAGGCCCTGCTGGGCATGGCCACGTCCAGGGCCGCGGTGTACGCCGGTATCGCGCTGCTGGCGACGCTGCTGGCCGCCGCCGCGCCCGCTGGGTTGCTCGACAGGGTTGATTCGCTCGCCGGTGTGAAGCGTCCCGGCCTGTGGCTCGCGGTCGCCGTACTGCTCATCGTGGGCGTGCTGGTCTTGGTGTACATCCCGGGCATCAGCCGCGAGGCCAAGGGCGCCAAACGCTGGGTCGAGCTGACGCTGCCGGGGATCGGCCTGTTCAGTTGGCAGCCCAGCGAGGTGGCCAAGTGGGCCCTGCCGGCGACTATCGCGATCTTCGCCGCCGCCCGTGGGCCGGCCATCGGCACGATCTGGAAGGGCCTGCTGCCCACCGGCATCGCCGTCGCCCTGGTCTGCGGGCTCATCATGAAGGAAGACCTGGGCACGGCCGTGCTCATCGGGGCGGCGTGCGGCGTGGTGCTGCTGGCCGCGGGCATCCGCTGGTGGCACGTGGGCCTGCTGGCGACGGTCGCGATGGCGGCGTCGGTGCAGGCCGTTCGGACCAGTTCGTATCGCATGGATCGGATCACCAGCTTCCTCGACCCCTGGGCCGACCCCGCCGGCACCGGCTATCACATGATCCAGTCCCTGGCGGCCATCTCGGGCGGCGAGCTCACCGGCCGCGGGCTGGGCAACGGGCTGCACAAGCTGGGCTACCTGCCCGAGGACACTACCGATTTCCTCTTCGCCATCATCTGCGAGGAACTCGGCGTGCTCGGCGCGGCGGGCGTCGTGGGCGTGTTCGCGGTGCTCACCTGGGCGTGCATCGGCGTGGTGAAGCACGAGCGGGGCGCGGCGTGCCAGCTCGTCGCGCTGGGCGTGACGGCCACCGTATCGCTCCAGGCCATCATGAACCTGGCGGTCGTTACCGGGCTGGGGCCAACCAAGGGCATCGCGCTGCCGCTCGTCAGCGCGGGCGGCACCGGCTGGGTGCTCACCGGGGCGTCGCTGGGCCTGCTCATCGCGATGGACCGCCGGCAGGCCAGGCGCATGCCCGTGGTCGAGCACGAGCCCGAGCCTCGCCCCAAAGCAGAGCCACGTCCGCATCGCCTCGGTCGCGTGCGCTCGCACCCGGCCGAGGTCGTGGCGTGAGCGAGAAGGCCGGCCTTGGCATCGCGTTCCTCGGAGGGGGCACCGGCGGGCACATCTACCCGTCCCTGGCCATCGCCGAGGCTCTCGAAAAGCTGGACCCGACAACGCACGCCGTCTTCATCACCGGCGATCGGCCCGCCGACGAGCAGTCACTAGCGGGGCAGCTCGTGTTTGGCAACCCTCCCAAGCGAGTCGCGATCGGCGCGAGACCGCCATCGATCAGACCCCGAGCGATGGCCCGCTGCGTTCGCGCTTGGGGCCGATCGCTCCGCGACAGCCGCGAGGCGCTGCGGGACCTGAAAGCCTCGTGCAACTCTGTCGTCGCGATCTCCACCGGCGGCTACGTGTCGGCCCCGGCGGCCCGGGCGGCACGCGTCGAACGCGTACCCCTGGTGCTCGTGAGCCTGGACGCCCGCATCGGCAAGGCCAACCGCTTCATCTCAAAGTCAGCCGCGCACCGACTCGTCGCGCAGAACGAGGGCCCGAGCGGCTGGAACGCCATCGGTCCGATCGTCGGCCAGCGCGCCATCGCGCCGGGCGGCAAGCCCGAGTGCCGGCGGATGCTGGGGCTCGACCCCCACACCCCGACGCTGCTGGTCATGGGCGGCAGCCAGGGCGCAACCTCGATCAACAGGTTCATGGCGGCGCTGGCCGAGAGCACACCCGAGGCACTCGAAGGCTGGCAGGTGCTGCACCTGGCCGGCGATGCGCGCGGGGCGGCCGATACCCAGGCCGCCTACGAAGCAGCGGGTGTCCGAGGCCGCGTCCTCGAACGGCAGAGTCCCATCGGCCCAGCATGGGGCTCGGCTGATCTTGCGCTGTGCCGCAGCGGCGCGGGCAGCGTGGCCGAGGCGCACGCCAACAACGTGCCGGCAATCTTCCTGCCCTACCCCCACCACCGAGACCAGCACCAAGCCGCCAACGCGCAGCCACTGGTCGACGCCGGCGGCGCGGTGCTGCTGGAAGATCGCGTCTCGCCCGGTGCAAACCTGGAAACCGTCGGCCCGACGCTGAGGGAATTCCTCGGTGCGCCCGAGCGCTGTAAAAAAATGGCGGCCGCTCTCGGGTCGTTGCCACGCCAAGACGGCGCCTCGGCGTGCGCCCGGATCCTGATCGAAGCAGCCAAACGGGCCTGAACCCCGCAGAACCGACAGGCCTCGCCGGGCGATCTGGTATACTTGGGGTGATGGGGCAAAACGGCCAAGACCACTTCGCAAAGGCTCAGCATTCCGGGCCCTGCTGCGTGCTGTGGACACCCGCCGGCCAGGAACCACCACGAGAACTCCTCGCGTCGCTCGAACGCCGCGGCTTGGCGTGGGTGGCGGCCCAGGACGGCTACTCGGCGATGGCCGAGATCCTGCTCCGCCAGCGGGCCAGTAACGGCACCAAGTCCGCAGTCTTGGTTCTCGTTCATCCCACAAAATTAGACTTATCGGGCATTGTCGTGGACGCCCTGGGCCGCTTTGCGGGGCCCGTGGCGGTCTGGCGGTACGATCCTGAGGCCCATCCGGTGCTCGCGGCGGCCCAGCGGCACGAACTGGCGACCGTGTTCGTGCGAACAGAGTCCATAGAGCCAAGGCCCGTCCGCGCGCCAGAGCCGAAGCCGAAGCCCCCCTCTCCCAAGGAAGAGGAGGACGAGCCCACGGCTTCGTCGCTGCTGAGCGATGACGAGTTGAGCATGCTGCTGGCCGAGAGGCCCGAGCGTTGAGCGGCCTTGGCGGAAGGATCCTGGGAGTGAGCGTGGGCACCAACGGCACGACACCGCAAGACCAGAGCGCCCGCCACAGCACGGGCGAAACCCGGGCCGAGGGCCCGGCCCGGATCGTGCTCGTCGGTCGCACCGGGCTCGACGGCGTGCTGGCCGCACCGTCGAGCACCGAACTCGTGCGTGTGCGCAGCGGCATGGACGCGTTGGGCGAGGTCTCGGCCTGGAAGCGCGATGGCCACGCCGCTGGCGAGCAAGTGGTCGTGCTGGGTGAGGCCGTCGACGCCGATCCCTCGCTGCTGCGGGCACGCCGATTCGTCGAGGCGTTGCGCCGGCTCGACCCCGAGGTCCGCGTGCTGGCCGTGGGCCGGCCCTTGCACGACGAGGGCGAGGGCGCTGAGGCCTTCGACGGCTGGCTTGACATCGATGACCCGGCGTACTCCTCCCGTGTGCTGCTCCAGGGCCAGCGCAACGCGAGGGCGATGCCGCGCGAGAGAATAGCGCCGAGCAAACCGGTCGAGGTCGCCGCGCCCGAGTTGCCGCACGCGGCGGACGACGACGCCGAACTCGTCGCGCTCCTGCTCGAGGACAAGGGCGTTGTGTCCGCAGCGATCGAACTCGCGTCCGGCCGATTGGGCGTGCCGTTAGAGCTCCGGGACGTTGCCGACGCGCCAGTGGGCCCGGGGCGCGCGCCCCTACCGGGGATTGATGGCAGGGTGCTCGTCGGCCCACGCGCGACCGGCGAAGCGCTCGAACAGGCCGCGGCATGGCTGGCGGGCTGGATCAAGCTCGAAGCCCGGCAGCGCACGCTCGCGATGCAGGCCAGCACCGATCCGCTGACGGGTGCCTGGAATCGGCGATTCTTCGACACGACCCTCGCCGACGCCATCGAGCAGGCGGGCGATGCGAGGCGCGACCTCTCGGTGCTCGTCTTCGACATCGACGACTTCAAACGCTACAACGACCAGCACGGGCACGAGGCCGGCGACGAGATCCTGTGCCAGGTCGTGCAGTTGCTCCAGAGCGTCATCCGGCCCACCGACAAGGTCTGCCGCATCGGCGGCGACGAGTTCGCGGTGATCTTCGACGATCCGTCGGGCCCGCGTGAGCCGGCGAGCCGCCATCCGACGTCGGTCGTGGGCGTCGCCAAACGCTTCCAGCAGCAGGTCGCCACCAAGCGATTCCCCAAGCTGGGCGACGACGCGCCGGGGCGGCTCACGATTTCCGGAGGTCTCGCGACGTTCCCGTGGGACGGGCTCGACGGGGCCTCGCTCGTGCGCGCCGCCGACCAGCGGGCGCTCGAGAGCAAGCACCAGGGCAAGAACGCCATCGAACTCGGCCCCGTCGATCAGCACGACGGCTGATCCAAATCAACTCCTATCGCGCCGCACCAACACCGACGCGTAGCAGCGTGGTGTGCCCCATCGGCGCTGCCGGATCGCACACGAACGACACGCGGTCGGCGCACGCGGCGGGCACGACCACCGTGTGCCCCGCGTGGATCGGCAAATTCGCGGCGTCGTCGCCCTTGACCACGACCTCGCCCACGCCGCTCACGAGCATCAGCACCTGGCAGCGGCCGTCGAAGACAAGCGGGATCTCGTCGCCGCCGTGCGGCCGGGCCTCGTCGATCGAGAACGCGTCGAGCGCGCACAGGCGTCCGGCCTCATCACCCGGCCCCAATCGGGTCGTGGCGGGCGGCGGCCCTTCGAGGATGCACTGGACCGCCTCGTCGAGGTGCAACTCGCGCCCCGTTCGGCCGTACTCCTTGGCCCAGTCGTAGACACGGAAGGTCGTGTCGCTGGGCGTCTGCACCTCGGCCACCAGCGTGCCCGCGCCGAGCGCGTGGATCGTGCCGGTCGGCAGCGCGTGCAGGTCGCCGACCTTCGATGGTGCGCTGTGCAGCATGGCGGGCACGTCACCGCCCTCTCGCGCGACGGTGCGGATGTCTTCGGGTGTCACGCCTGGAGCCAGGCCCTTGAAAATGCGCGCACGCTCGTCGGCCTGCGCCACGTACCAGCACTCGGTCTTGACGTGCGCATCGGCGTTCGATGCCGCGTACGCCTGGCTCGGATGCACCTGCACCGACAAGTCCTCTCGCGCGTCGAGGTACTTGACCAGCAGCGGGAAGCGGCCGTCGAGCGACGCCACCGAACCGAGCAGGTCGGCACCCCACATGGCCACGGCATCCCGGATGGTCTTACCCTCCATCGCGCCACGCGCGATGATGGACGACACCCCGCCGCCGCCCGCGCCCGACGAGCTCGTGGCGTCGAGGTCGGCCAATTCCCAGCTCTCGCCGATGTTGGCACTATCGGGCAGGTCCTTGCCCAGCGTGGCCAGACGCCGACCGCCCCAGACCTTCTCAAAAAGCCTGGGTTCGAGTACGAAGGGCAGCGGTATTGGTGCATTGGGCGGCACGGGAGCGCGCTTAGGCGTTCTCGTTGGCCACGGGATCGATCGCCATGCCCGAGACGGTGGCCTCGAACGCGACGCGATCGCCCACCAGCCCCTGGACGTTCGCGCTGAAGCGGCGGCGGCCGAACTTCACCTCTTCGCCCAGCACGATGAGCTCGTCGCCGGGGGCAACCATCGAGCGGAACGCGGCGTTCTCGATGCGCAGGAACGCGGCCAGGTAGGGCTCGCTCTGCCGCGCCAGGAACATGAAGCACGCCAGCTGCGCGCCGGCTTCGATCTGGAGCACGCCGGGGAACATGGGCTTGCCCGGGAAGTGGCCCGCGACCCAGAAGTCGTCTTTTGAAATGGTCTTGGCCGAGATGGCCTTCGTGAAGCCCTCGTTGTGCCAGATGAGGCGATCGATCAGGCGCATGTGCCCGCGATGGGGCAGCACGCGCTCGACGCCGGCCGCGTCATACACCGAAGCCGAACGATCGATGCCATCGAGAGAGAATAACAAGCCCTTGACCTCCCCCGATGCGGACGCGGGGCCACCACGGGCGCTCGCGCCCGCGGGGCTGGTGACCGAAGTGTCGCTCGAGATCGTCGGCATCGGGTTCGATCAGTCCTGCTTGCGCATCTCCAGGACTTCCTTGCGGAGATCCTGAGCCAGGTTCTTGATCTCCTGCATCGCCGTACGAACACGCGTGCCGGCGGCCTTATTGCCCGCCTTGACCTTGTCCATGTCCTCGGCGATGGAATCGAGGACCTGCTTCATCTGCTCATATTTTTCCATGGACTGGTCTCCCACATAAGGCCCGGTGCATTTCGGCCCCACGGGCCGGCTGTGATACTTCCCACCCCCAACGGCCGGGGCAAGCGTGGGCACCGCCCCAAGACACCGGAGCGGGCCAATTCGAAAAATTCCGACCGAACAGCGTCCTGCCAGACCCCAGTCTATCCCCCCAGAGTCCTCACGGAACGCTCCAGCACCGCCAGGGCACCACTTAGGTAGATCCCGTCGCCCTCGTGATCGAGGTTGGCTGGGGCCGCCGCCGAGGCGATCAGCCGCTTGCTCTGGAGCAGCCTGGCGTAGTCGGGCTCGACCGGCAGGCCCGCGTCCCGGCGGGCCCGGGCGATCCGTGAGACGGGCTTGAGCCCGTACAACCGCTCGCTGCGGCCCCAGAACTGCCGCTCGAGGTACAGGCCGTCCTCGGCCCAGTGGCCCGGGCGAACCAGCCCCAGGTCGATCAGGGCACACTTCTGGCCCTCGTGGCCGTGGCCGTTGTTCGACGCCTGCCGCCACATGGCGTTGGCAGGATGCACGTCGCCGTGCAGCCAGGCGTTGACCGGGCGCGCCTTCCACATCGAGAGGGCCTCGGGCAGCAGCTTGCGGGCGTGCTTGAGGGCGTTGTTCCAGTGCTGGGCGTCGGGGACGGCCCCGTCGTGGGCCATCTGTCGCGCCTGCTCGTGGGCGTGGGCCCAGTCGGGGTCGAAGGCCGTGCCGTGCGGGTCGAACTGCCGATGGGCCCGGATCTGGAAATCGCTGGCGGCCTCGATCAGAGCCTCCAGGGCGTGCTTATCGAAGCTGGTGGCCACCGTGCCGCCCTCGAACCGCTCGACGACCAACCAGCACAAGTCGTACGAGCCCAACTGATCGGCCGACGCCAGCACGCGTGGGGTCGAGAGGGTCTGGCAGTCCGGAGAGGTCCAGCCCCGCTTCCAGCACTCGCCCAGGGCGGTGGCCCAGCGTCGCTCGACCGGGCCGACGGGCACCTTGACCATGCACGGCACGGTCTGGCCGTCGTCAAGGGTCCACGTCGAAAAACCGGTGGCGGCGCCGCCGCGCTGCCAACTGGTCCGGAACCATTCGATGTCACCGAGGTTGTCCCCCGCCGCCTGCTTAACGGCCGGGGCGAGCATGGCCCCGAGCGCCAGCGGATCGCTGGAGTCCAGAGCCGTCGCGTTGGGCTGCGGATCGGCCATCGCCGGGTGGCGCCTCCCTTGCCCGAAGCCCAGGCCTTGCGTGCGGAGTCGTCCTAACCCCGGCAAGCCTGAACGAACACACTGTACACGCCCAAACCGAGCGGACCGTTTCCGCTAAGCTCGGGGTGCCACTGGATCCCTACGTAAAACGACCGCTCGGGGTTGTGGATAACTTCCACTACCCCATCGCGCGCAACCCCCGCCACGGCCAGTGAGCCCGCATCGGCGACCGCTTGGCGGTGTCGGCTGAGTGGATTATCGGAGGCTGTCGTGAGCCAATTTGGTGCGCCCAATTTTGCCTCGATGGCGTGGGGCTTGTGCCAATGCGCCGCCCAGGCCTCGCCCAGCGTGTCGGGCAAGTACTGGTCGAGCCGGCCGCCGGCCAGCAGGGCCATCATCTGCATGCCGTAGCAGACGCCGAGCGCGGGCAGGTTGGGGTGGCCTTCCAACGCGGCAATGAGCGCCGCGTCGTAGCTCTGGCGGAGTTCTTCCACGGGCGTGATGCGGGGATCCGTGGGCTCGCCGAATGGTTCGGTGCGTGGGTCGTCTCCACCAATCAGCAGCACGCCGTTGACGAGCGAAAGTTGCTCGGGGATCTGCTCAACCACTGGCGGCAGGACGATCGGCAGGCCCCCGGCGGCGATGATGGCATCGATGTACGTCATGCGGCAGCAGGAGCGCGGGGCGGGCGGGGCCGCGGGGTCGCTGCTTGGCGCGATGTCGACATCGCCGGCGATGCCGATCAGCGGGCGAATCCTTGGTTGCTGGCCCATAGCCGGCCTCCATGCCGATGGTGCGTTCGAGCGGCCCGTGTTGGGGCGTGGGAGTATGCTGCGCCAATGCCCAAGAAGCCGGTGATCATTGCGTTGGCGGCGGCCATCATCATCGTGGTGGCCTCGATGTGGCTGCTGCGAACACCATCGGCCAGCGCGACCGCCGGGCCGCAGCCGGTTCTCGATACCGACGCCGCGTCGATCGTCGCCTTCGAGACAACGGGACAGGATGGCGGCATCAGCCGCGTCGAAAGGACCCTGTTGGGCTGGCAACTGGTGGGCGAGAGCGGCCCGCCGTGGGCCGTCCAGGATGGTCGAGCACGCGCCGCGGCGCGCATCCTCGCGGACCTTCGGGGCCGGCCGGTGGAAAGCCCCGGCGAGCTGCCACCGGTGGCCTCGACGCTGACCATCACCGATGCGCGAGGCCGGAAGATGTCGCTCGGCCTGCGCGAGCCGGTGGTCGGCGGGCGGCGTGTGATCGACCGCATCGACGCCGACGGCACCATGCAACGGTTCTCGATCGACGAGCCGTTGTACGAGGCGTTCGCCCAGACCGGGCTGTCGGCGTGGCGGGACGAGGGGCTGCTCGGGGCGCTGCCGGGCCGCCCGGCGCGGATCGAACTGACACGCGGCGCCTCCACGCTGGAGCTGGCGCGCGTCGAAGGCAGGTGGTCCTTACGCGCGCCGGTCGCCACCCGCGCCGGTGGCGACGCCGTCGACGGCCTGCTCCAGGCCATCGCGCGGTTGCGCGTCGAACGGTTCGGTGAGCCCGCGCCGCCTCTGCTGGACGCAGCCGAGCCGGTGACCATCACCATCGAGGCCGACACCAGCACGCCGGGCGAAGACCCCGCGCGACCGATGCGCGCCACCGAGCGCGTCATCCTGACCCTGCACGGCCCGGCGGATACGGGCGGCCGGCTCACGCTGGTTGGCGTCACGCGCGAGCGCGCGGAACGCCGAGCGGATGCGAGCGTGGAATCGCTTGGCACCACCTACGTCGCCCTCGACCTCGAACCCCTGCAACAGGTCACGCTCGAAGCCCGTGGATTCGTCGCCACCACGGCGCTGGAGGGCGACGCGTCGCTCGTCGCGGGCCTGCGGCTCGATGACCGCGAATACACACGCACCGCCGACGGCTGGGCCGAGGGCGAAGTAGCGTTGCCAACCGAACGCGCCGCGGCTTTGGATGCCATCGCCGCAATGCTCACTACAACGGCGATGTCTGGCGTAGAACTGACCGAAACCCCCCAGCCGCTGGGCCGCGCTTCGCGGCCCGTCACGGTCAACGCAACGACGATCTCGGGCGACCCCCTCGGCTCCGCCGATGGACTGACGCTCATTGTCGTCGAAGCGCCGGGCGGTGCCGCTGGTGCCCTGATCGTCGGTGGTGGCGTGACCCGCGAGTATCTCGACGCGCCGAGCCTGGCCGCGTCTCGCGCCGCACTCGTGCTGAGCGAACCGGTCGTTCCTGACGACGATCAGTAACCGCTGGAGACCATCTTGGCGGCGCGCTCGCGGATGCCGTCGAGCAGGTCTCGCACCTCCGCGGCCATGGTGCTGTTGGGGAACTCGGCGATGATCCGCTCGCCGTGGTTCGATGCCTCGACCCATCGCTTGTCGCGCACGGCCAGCTTGAACTTGGCACCCAGGTTGTCACGCGCCTTGCCGATGACGCCACGAGCCACCTCACGGAACGGGGCGGCCTCGTCCTCGCGCAGGTGCTGGTCGAGCCGCTTGAGCAGCTCCATGGCTTCTTCGACGCGATCGTCCTCGGCGGCTTCCAGGAACTGGCGTTCCAGGTCGGCCTTGAACCGCTCGACCTCGCGATGCACCCGCTCGGGGGCGGCCTGGGCGCGCGGAGAATCGGGGAAGGTCCGCGCGATGCGGACGGCCTCGCGCTGGGCCTCATCCCACTGGCGGTGCAGCACCAGTTCCTCAAGCTGCGCGATCGCAGACCCGAGCTGGTGTTCGAGCGTTGCCCGGCGGGATCGGTCGATGCGGCGCCGGAAGTCTTCGGCGTCCTGGCGATACCCAAAACGGTCGGCCAGTTCGCTCGAGAGCACCAGGGCGGCATCCCAGTCTTCGGCGGCGATGTCTTCTTCGATCGCACGACGCAGCAGCGTGCGCTCGCGCGTGCGATGCAGCACGCGGCGGGCGTCGTCGCTGAGGGCGGCCTGCTCGCCGAGGGATCGCAGGGCCATGGTCGTGGTGTGCAAGTCCTCGCGGGTCTTACGGACGTCGCGGACGAGGTACACCAGCCCGACCGACGCGGGCGCGAGCACGACGGCCAGCACCATGGCCAGCAGCCCCGCCACGCCCATGCTCTCGGGCACGAGCAGGCCGGCGGTGGTCACGACTTCGCCGGGCGTCAGCGCCGCCTGGGGGTCGCCCGACAGGAGTCCCTCGATGTCGATGCCCGCGGCGCCGGCCACCGCGGCCGGTCGGAGGGCCCACATCACGACGGCGGCCGCGCCAAGGGTGAACACGAAGCCGTGCACCAACAGGACCAAAGCCATGGGCCAGCGGCTGGGCCGGGCCTTGGGCACGTTCGGTTCGGGAGCGTTGTGCACGTTGGGATTCGTCTCGGGCTGCTGATGGTGGCTCATGGTTCGGCCCTCCATGCCGGTTCGGCGCATCCCCGCCTGAACACTATAACGGCTTTGGGGCCGTCTTGATGCACTCCAAGATGCCCAAACGGGCCGATTCCGGCCTTGGTTCGCCCCTGTGGCCGCCCGTGCGGGCCGGGAAGGTGGGTACACTGGGCCTATGGAGCCCATCGATATTTCCGGACTCGTGCCCGAGCAAGGCAACAGTGCCGCCCTGTGGACGATCAGCCTGGGCCCCTTCGAGTCCAACACGTACGTCTACACGCCCGATGGCGCCAACGCGTGGGTGGTTGACCCCGGCTTGGGACCCAAGGCCGTGATCGACCAGGTCAAGGACGCCGGGCTGGGCGTCACGGCGGTCCTGCTCACCCACGCTCACGCCGACCACATCCTGGGCCTCAACGACTTCATGGACGCCTTCGCGGGGACGCCCCTGCTGATCCACGAGGCCGAGAAAGACTGGCCGAGCGACCCGGCGCTGAATCTCAGTGCCGCGTTCGGCACGCCGTTCAGCGGGCCCGAGCCCACGAGGCTGCTCCAGCACGGCCAGGAGATCTCCATCGGCGACGAGGCCTGGACCGTCCGGCACACGCCGGGCCACAGCCCGGGCGGCTGCGTGTTCGTCGCTCCCGGCGGTCGGCTGGCCATCGTGGGCGACACGCTCTTCAGCGGCAGCGTCGGGCGGACCGACTTCCCCGGCGGCGACTTCGATCAGTTGGCCGACAGCATCCGCCGCGAAATCTACTCGCTCGACGGCTCGTGCCTGTGCCTGCCGGGGCATGGCCCCACGACCACGGTGGCCCAGGAGCGGTCGCACAACCCGTTCGTACGCCGATAACCAAAACACAAACCGGGATCGACCGCAAGGCCGACCCCGGTTTGCTCCAAGGAGGGGACACCGCTGAAGCCGGTTGCGTTTAGCAGCCGGCGTCGAATTCGCTTTGGAACGCCAGGAAGTCGAACAGGGTCAGGCTGCCGTCGCCGTCGAAGTCGGCAAGGAGGTCGCCCGAGCTGAAGGCGCTCTGGAAGGCCAGGAAGTCGAAGATGGTCAGGTTGCCGTCGCCGTCGAGGTCGACACGGCAATCACCACACTCGAGGCCCTCGATGATGAACGCGTCGATGGCGACTTCCATCACCGAGTCGTTGGGGCTGTCCGAGACGGTGAATCGCACCTGCACCTGATCGGTCAGGCTGATGTGGTCGGACAGGGTCCATCGCATGTTGGACCACGCGTCGCCGCCCATCGAGTGGTCGACCTCCTCGAGGGTCACCCAGCGGGCTCCCGCGTCGTCGGTGATCTCGATCAGCAGGCGATCGCCATCGGCAACGCCGGCGCGCTGGTCGTCGTTGGAGAACCACCGGGCGTAGCTGAGAACGGCGTTGCCCGGCACGCTGGTGAGGTCGAACACCGGGGTGGTCAGCGAGGTGGGGCCGCCGTCCAGGTCGATACCGCGATCGGAGCCGGTGAGGTAGGCGTTGCCCGAACCATCGAAGTCGGCCCCCGGGGTGCCGCGGAAGCCATCGGGCTCGCCAAGCTCCCAGCCGCCCTCGGCCACGTCGCCGCTGATGGCCCACCCGGGCGCGCTCTGGAAGTCCTGGTTGACCGTCGTGATCACGGCGGTGGCCGCCAGCGCGTCGAAGGCGGTCGTGGGGGCGCCGAACGGCTCGATGGTCTCGCGACCATCCGACGTCGCGCGGACGTAGTACTCGACGACCTCGCCGCACTCGAGCGTCGGGAACGTGGCCTCGAACTGGTCGCCGCCAACGGCGACCAGTGGCGCACTCTGGAACGCGCCGCCCTCGACCGAGTAGAACAACTCGGCCGAGCCGGGATCGAGCGTGCCGTCGACCTCGATGATGGTCACCTCGAAGCTTTGCGGCGAGCCGGGATCGACCAGGTCCAGGTCGGGGACGGAAATCTCGATGCCGCGGATGGGCGGGCAGCAGACGCCCAGCGGGTTGGCGAGCGCATCCTGGAACTCGGGACGGTCGATGGCCGTCCCGTTGTTGCCCGACGTGGTGCTGCAGCCCGCGTGGGTGTGGACGCCGATGGCAAGGCCGGTGGTCTCGTCGAGCACGGGCGAGCCCGAGTTGCCGCCGCTGGTATCGGTCTGGTACGAGATGCCAAAGCCGTCCTTCGCGACGTACGGCCCGAGGTGGGTCTTCTGGATCTGGTTCCACTCGCGGGGCACGCCGCTGCCGGTCGTGCCGTAGCCGGTGATGCGGATGTCACCGGTCGAGATGGGGGCTTCCATGGCGAGTTGGTAGAACTCGCCCTGGGCCTGGCCGGCGGTCAGGCCGGTGTCGCTGTTGGGGAAGGCGCCGAAGTAGGCCCAGTCGTTGCCGATGCCCTGGCCGCCGTTGCTCTGCATCGAGTCGTCGTCGACGGGATACTGGTCTTCGGGTGCGGCCATCACGATGGAGCCGGTCGAGGTGCTCATGGGCACGTTGAACTCGACCACGTCGGCGCTGAACGTGCAGTGGCCGGCCGTGATGAAGCACTTGGCGCAGTCGTCGATGAGCCATGCCGTGCAGCCAACAGGCAGCAGCCGGGCGTTGCGTGCGTCATCGGAAGGCATGCGGTCATCGGTCGGGCCACAGATGCTGTCAAAGCCGGCACCCTGGGTGAAGCCGCTGCCGGCGGTCAGGCCGTCGATCACCACGCGGCCGACGCCATCGCCCGGACGGGCCAGCACCTCGACCAGCAGCGTGTCGCCGTTGAAGTAGGCGGTCTTGTGCTTCCACTGCTTGATGGTGTGGCTGGTCAGGTGCTGGTCGTGCTCGTCCTTCAGGCTCGTGATACGCAGCCGCATGTTGGCAGGCAGCACCGTCGACTCGGCATCGAACCGCACGCGGCTCCACCCCGCACCGGGCGCGGTCAGCGTGGCGCTGAAGATGACCTCCTCGCCCTGGCCGGCGCCGGGCAGGCCCAGCGGGCCGCTGTCCAAATGGCTCACCACGTCGTACTGCTGGAGCGGGTCGGCGACCTGGGCCTGGGCCGAGGCCGTCACGCTCAGGGCACCGCCGCACACGCACGCCATCATCATCGCCGCCAGGCCGCCCCGGCGAACGCTCTTCGATACCTTGGTGAGATTGCTCACGGTCCACTCCTCGGAATTCAGTGGGCCCTTGGCGACCCGTAGGGTAGGGAAAACAAAGAACCCCAACACAACCCGAGCGGTCCCCTGTCCGGCCGGCGTGCTGATGGCGTCTACGCCGCCTCCCAGAGGCTCGTTTCGCGCCACTTACCCCCCGACGGGTCGCAACCATCGATCGAAGGACCGGTATGGTGTCCCATGCGGCTCGAAACCACTCCACCAGCCGTTGCGAGCAGGGTCCGGCTGATGCGGTCGATCACGCTCTGGACGCTCCGCCTCGCGGGGCTCGCGATGCTCATCCGGGGTGTATACCTGTGCCTCAACCGGTTGGCGTTCGGCCTCAGCCAGGCAGACATCGCCCGTGGCTGGAACGCCCACATGGGCGTGGGCGAGAGCCACATGATGGCCGCCGGCGTCGCCGCCACGATCTTGGGGCTCGCCCTCATCCTCACTGCCCGACCGCTCAGCCGCCTTGCCATCGCCATGCCCGACCCGGGCTGCCCGGCGTGCGGGCACACGGGCGAGGTGGACGGGCAGGGGCGGTGCGTGGAGTGCGGTTGGAAACTGACGAGCGACAACGATGCTCCGGGTTCGAGCACCGATGGCGAGCCAGATTCGGGAAATTCGGCTTCATAGATTGGAAAAACCCAACCGAAATCTCCTTGGGAATCCAATGGATTCTGGTATACTGCTCACAGTGATCATGGATCATTAAATGGGAACTGCCAGCAGAGAGGTGGGGTCATGATGAAGCGCGCCGCAACGATTGCCCTAGTCGGAACCATCACCGGAACAGCCGTGGCGCAGGAAATCTGGGCCGGGTACGACGTTGAGTTCAGCAAGACCGACGGTGCCGACTGGACGCTGCCTGAGAATCAGGATCGCCTGACCGACGCCGTGTGGATCACGCGCGCGGACACGCAGGGCATCTTCAACATCGTGACCGAGAGCAGCTATACAAAGAGCTTCAGCCCCGAGGACACCCGCTGGGCAGCGGGCACCACAGCCGACCTCGGCTCGCTGGTGTTTGATTGCTGGGAGTGCCTGATTACCCGACCGTCGGTCATCACGCTTGTTGGCCCATTGGTCGTTCACCTGGTCAGCGAGGACATCTACATCGACATCCAGTTCACGGGATGGACCGGGGGCGGCGCGGGCGGCGGGTTTGCGTACATTCGAGGTACGAGGCCCGACACCTGCCGGGTTGACCTCGACGGCGATGACGAACTCACCATATTCGACTTCCTGGCCTTCCAGAACCTGTTCGACGCGGGAGACCTTCTTGCCGACTTCGACGGCGACGAAGAACTCACCATATTCGATTTTCTCGCGTTCCAGAACGAGTTCGATGCCGGCTGTCCGTAAGGGGCCTGATTCAGACCTCGACGCCTTCCGGCGCACCGCTTGATACAGCCAGCAGCGCCCGCACCTGCTTCTCAATGCCAGCCGCGTCGAGCCCCACCTCGGCCAGCTGCGCCTTGCGGCTGTCCTGCTTGATCCAGCGGTCGGGCATGCCGTGACGGCGGACATCGGCGTTCCTCAGGCCCATCTCTTCGATGGCTTCGAGCACGGCGCTGCCGAAGCCGCCCAACAGGGTGTGCTCTTCGAGGGTCAGGATGGGCACGCCGGCCTCGACCAACTCGCGGATGAGCGAGCGATCGACGGGCTTGGCGAAGCGGGCGTCGTAGACGGCGATGCTCGCGTCGCCCGCCATCGCCTCGGCCGCTTGCACCGCGGCGAGCGCCGGCACGCCGAAGGCGAGGATGGCAGCGTCGGGTTTCTCGCTCGGCTCGGTGAGGAGTCGGGCCTTGCCGAGCTCGAATGGCGGGCACGAATCAGCGAACCGATCGGACACGTCGTCGCGCGGGTAGCGCACGCTCGACAGCCCCCGGTCGTACTCGCGCATGAACTCGAGCGAGGCGATCAGGCTCGACTCGTCGATGGCGGCCATGATGGCCGCGTCGGGCAGCGTGCGCAGGAGCGAGACATCGGCAAAGCCGTGATGCACCGCTCCGTCGCCGCCCACCAAACCAGCACGATCGAGGCACAGCCGCACCGGCAGTCCCTGGAGCGAAGCCTCCTGGAAGGCCTGGTCATAGGCCCGCTGCAGGAATGTGCTGTACACCGCGAAGAAGGGCTTGGATCCGGTCTTGGCCAGGCCCGCCATCATGTCGAGCGCGTGGCTCTCGCAGATGCCCGTGTCCCAGACTCGGCTGGGAAACTTCTCCATCGCCGGCGTCGTGCCGGTGCCGTCGGGCATGGCGGCGGTGCAGGCGACGACCGACTCGTCGCGCTCCATCAGGTCGACCAGGGCATCGCCGAACGCGCTGGTGAAGCTGCGCCCGCCGCTCTTGACGACGACCTTGCAGCCCTCGGATTCGAGCTCCTGCCCCTCGCTCGCGGTGAACGGCTGGGGCGAGTGGAACGTCCGCGCGTCGCCCTCGGCGAACGCGAAGCCCTTGCCCTTGACGGTCTTGACGTGCAGCACGCACGGCCGATCGAGGTCCTTGACCGTTTCGAGGAACTCGATAAGCGTGGGCAGGTGGTGGCCGTCGATGGGGCCGACGGTGAGCAGACCGAAGTGCTCGAACCAGGTGTTCTCGGGGGCACCGTCGCCGACCATGGCCTTGGCGGCCTCGCCCATGCGGTGGTAGGCGTCGCGGATGGCCTCGCCGCCGGGCACGCCCTTGAGCAACTCCTTGGCGTTCTTCTTGAGCCCGGTATAGGTGTGGCTGACGCGCACCCGATCGAAGTGCTGGGCGAGCGCCCCCTGCGGGCCGGCGATGGACATGCCGTTGTCGTTGAGCACGACCAGCATTTGTCGTTTTAATGTGCCGGCGTTGTTGAGCCCCTCCATCGCGACGCCGTTGACGATCGACGAGTCGCCGATCAGGGTCACGACGCGGCGGCCATCTTTACGGGTCTTTGGGTCGTACGCCTCGCCGTTGAGCGTGTCGCCGCGAGCCATGCCCACGGCGGTGGAGATGCCGGTTCCCGCGTGGCCAACGCGGAAGAGGTCGTACTTGCTCTCGTCGGGCTCGGGGAAGCCGCCCATGCCCTCGCGCGTGCGCAGCTTGCTCAAGAGCGGCAGGCGGCCGGTCAGCAGCTTGTGGGGATAGCACTGGTGGCCGACGTCGAACAGCAGGCGGTCCCAGCCGAAATCGAACACGCGGTGCATGGCGATGGTCAGCTCGACCACGCCCAGGTTGGGTGCCAGGTGGCCGCCGGTGCGCGAGACCTGCTCGCAGATGGCCGCCCGGATCTCGCCGGCCAGCTGCTCGAGCTGATCCATGGACATCTCGCGCAGGCTTCCAGGGCCGGTCAGCGTGTCCAGTAGTGCCATGCGAATCCTCCAAATCCCGTGCCGGCCGACAAAAGGCGGCCCCCAACCCTATTTCTTAGGCGGAATCCCAATTGTTTTCAATGATTCTTGAAAATATCAGGATGATCCCTCCGCCCGAGAACCCCGACCCCATCGGCCTCATCGCGTTCGGCTGGCCAGCACACGTGCCAGATCGGCCAGATCTCCACCACCCTCGCCCATCGGCTCGATCACCGACAGGCACTCGTTCAGCAATTTGGCGACTTCGGCTCGCGATGCCTCGACCCCCAGCACGCCGGGAAAAGTCAGCTTGCCGGCCTCGGCATCCTTACCCGTGCGCTTGCCCGCCTGTTCGGTCGATTGCTCGACATCGATCAGGTCGTCGACCACCTGGAACATCAACCCCACCGCCTCGGCGTATCGGGTGATGGCATCGAGGTTGGCCTCGCTGGCCTTCGTGCTGATCGCGCCCATCCGGCAGGCTGCCCGGAGCAACGCGCCCGTTTTCCAGCGGTGGATCAGCCGCAACCGCTCCTCATCATCCGACACGCTCTGATCGAACCCGCCCAGCGAGTCGAGGGTCTGGCCGTCGATCATCCGGGCGCTGGCGTCGGCCAATTCGCCGATGAGCACGCCCGAGAGGGCGGGGTCGCTCACGCGATGCGCCAACGTCCAATAGGCCGCGTTGAGCATGGAATCGCCGGCGAGCAGGGCGGTGGCCTCGTCCGCGTGCACGTGCAGGGTGGGCTTGCCCCGCCGCAGATCGTCGTCGTCCATGCAGGGCATGTCGTCGTGGACGAGGCTGAAGGCGTGGACGAGTTCGACCGCAACGGCGGCGGGCAGGGCGGCCTTGGTGTCTCCGCCGCAGGCCCTGGCGGACATGAGGGTAAGGGCCGGGCGCAACCGCTTGCCACCGACCAGGACGGCGTAGCGGGCCGCCTCGTGCATGGGTGCCGATTGGCAGACGGCGTCGATGACCTCGCTCAACTCACCATCCACCAGCGACGCCAACTCAGCCACGCGCGACTGCATGCGGGCTTCCAGGGCATCGAGTTGGGGCGCGGGCTGGCCGGTCATGGGGCATACGGTACGATCCCGACCCCTTCGGCACCGGAGCGACAGCGTGGAAGCCCTTCTCACCGCCATCAGGCATTGGTTCGACGTCGGCGGCTGGGTCATGCTGCCGCTGGCCCTGGTCAGCCTGCTGGGGCTCACGGTGGTGTTCGAGCGATCGCTGTTCTGGGCCAGGCTTACCGGGCCGGCGGTCCGCACGCGCACCTCCAAGCTGGCGGCCAAGCTGCGGCAGGGTGAATTCGCCGGCGTCATCAAATCGACAGCAGAGCGGCGAGACCCGTACTCCCGGCTCGCGCGAGATCTCTCTGGGGACGTCACCGAACCCATCGGCGAGGCCCAGTCCCGCGAGGCGATTGAGGCCCAGCGGTACGCCGTCGAACGGTTCCAGGGGACGCTGAGCATCATCATCACCGCGGCCCCGATGCTGGGCATCTTGGGAACGGTCACGGGCATCATCACGAGCTTCGCGGCCATCGGCGAGGCGGGCGACAGCGACCCGAGACTGGTGGCCGGCGGCATCGCTCAGGCGCTGTACACCACGGCCTTCGGCCTGGCGATCGCCGTCGCGGCGCTCTTCCCCTACGCGATCTTCAAGGGGCTGGCCGATCGGGCGCTGACTCGGCTGGAACTCCTAGCCGCGTCGGCGATGGAAGGGTCCGCCAAAACGAAGCCTACAGGCCCGCCATCTGCCGGATGATCTTCTCGAGCTTGGCCGGCACCGGCAGCACGCTGAGCCTCGCCTGTCGCACGAGCTCGAAGTCCTGGAAGCGATCGTCGGCCTTGATCTCCTTGAGCGTCACGGGCGTCTTGGCCTTCTTGCCGGCCGACACGTCGAACAGCGGCGCCTTCATCTCGCCTTTGCCGTTGAGGCCCGGGTCGGACGGATCCTCGTAGGGATTTGTGACGATCTTGACCACGCCCATGATGGCCTTGTCGTCGCCCGTGTGGTAGAAGAACGCCTCATCGCCCTTGCGCGTGGCGCGCATGTGCATGCGGGCAGCGTTGTTGGCCACGCCCGTCCACGCGGTGCGTTTGTCCTTCACCATGTCGTCCCACGAGTAATCGCCAGGCTCGGTCTTGATCAGCCACATCGCCATGCACCAGGATAGCCAAAAACAAACAACCGCGTGCTGGGCACGCGGTTGCTCAGAATTTGGCATGGAAGTTCGGAGTTTACTGGGGGGCCTTGGCCAGTTCCTTACCGGCCTCGCACTTGCCGCAGCAGGCGTCGGCATCCTCGCCGCAGGCGTCGGCATCCTCGCCGCAGGCGTCGGCATCCTCGCCGCAGGCGTCGCCCGCGCAAGCCGAGCCGCACTCGGCGGCTTCGGTGGTGGTCGAGATCATCTCGACCTCGGCGGCCTCGCTCGAGCAGGAGGTCTTCTCCGAGCACGAGCTCTCGCAGCTCTCGGTGGTCGTGGAGATCATCTCGACCTCGGCGGCCTTGTCGGTGCAGGCGGTCTCCATGCCGCAGGCGCTCTCGCTGCCGCACGACTCGCCGGCCGCGTCGGTCGCGACCAGGGTGGCGGTGCTCTCGCTGCCGGCCTTCAGGGCGCAGCAGGAGTCACCCGTGCTCTCTGTGGAAACGGCCTGGGCGTTCATCTCGGTGCCGCTGATCGGGCAGGTCGAGCAGTCGCCCGACATCATGCGGTAGCCCGCAACACCCAGTACGGAAAGGCCGGCGATCGTCGCGATCACGATGCTGGTGGTCGAACCCTTGCGCTTCATCTGCTGCCTCCTGAAAAGGTCGTGTCTCGCCGGGCCGAATTCGGAAGGCAGGCGAGCGTCAATTGGTGCTTGAGTCCCCCAAGCGTATCCACCGCACGGCACGCTGCCAGCGGCTTCGCATACACAAGATACCTGATTCGGCCCGATTTGTTCCCGATCTCAGAAAGGTTTGTCCCTTATAGGGATATCTCCTAGAAGGTGAGTGTCCGGCCGATAACGGCGGATCCGCCCGGATTCACCCGCACAACCCACGCCGGACGTTCAGGCCGGCTGCGCACTGGCCGATGACGTCCTGGGACTCGGATCCAGGTACGCACGCCCGAAAACAGGTCGGCCAATGGCACCACACGAAGACCAGCACCATGTCGAAGGCGGCCCCGATATCGGGGAGCGCGAGGGCTACGAGCACGACGGAGATGCCAACGAGGCCCACGACCCGCACGACGCCGACGTCGACAACGTGCTGGCGTCGATCGAACAGGAGTTGAGCGCCCTGGTCGAGCGGTGCGAGCAGACGGCCGCCCAGCATTCCAAGGAACTCACCCAGCGCCAGGCCGAGATCGATCGCACCATCCAGATCGCCATGAAGCGGCAGGTCGAGATCGACCGCCAGACCGCCGAGTTGCGTGGTCTTGCGGACGAGGTCGTGCGTTCCGAGGCCCAACTAGCCGAACGCAAGCGTCGCCTGGCCGCCCGGCTGCGCCGCCGCCGAGAGCGGATGTCGGCGCTCACGACCAGGGCGGTGGACGACCACGCCCGTGAGGCGGCCGAGGAGTTGGAAGCGCGGGCCCAGGAACTGGCCAAGCGCGAGGCGAGCCTCGCGGTGGATTCGGATGCGATCAAAGCAGACGCCGAGGCGGTCGAGCAAGAAGCGGCCCGGCTCAAGGAAGTCAGGCAACTCGTCGAGGAGCAGGCGGGCCTGACCGCCGAGCATGCCCAGAGCATGGAATCCCTGCTGCACAAGCGCGAGCAGGCGTCGCTCGAACTGATCGAACGCCTGAGCGATGCTTGCGGCCTCGCGAACCGCGTGCGCGACCTGAGCGACCAGGTGCGCGAGGGTCGCTTGGAAGTGCGCGAGAGCGCCGAACGGGCAGAGGAAGCCGGGCACGAGGCCGCGGAGGCTCGCTCTGCCCTTGATGCTGCACGAGCGCGGATCGCGCAGCTCGAGTCTCGCGTCGAGGGCCTAAGCCGAGAGAAGCTGCTGATGGAACAACGTTCTTTGCGTTTGGAAGCAGACCTCGCAACCCGAGAGAGCCACTTGACCCAGCGCGAGCAGCGCGTGCAGAAGGAGGCCCTGCGCCTGGCCGACGACCAGGCCGCATGCGACTCCAAGCTGCGCGAGCTTGGCGACAAGCTTTCCGAGAGCGAGCGACGCGAGCGTTCGCGTCGGCTCGACCCCCGCACGCCGCTGGCAATCACCTCGATGCCACTGCCCGTGAGCGTGCGCCGCCGCCCCGAGCTACGGCTGGTGAACTAGGCCCAAAGAGCTATGAACGAGACGAACATGGACCAGAGCACCAACGAACAGCAACGCCTCACCTCCGCCGGCCTGACCGAGGATATCCGAGGCGTGATGTCCGACATCGAACGCCGGCTCGACCGCCTGCGTGTAGCCCACGCCGACCGCGAACGCGAGCGAGAAGAGCTCGAATCACGCAGCGCGGCTGTTGAGCACAAGGCGCGGGAGCTCGATGCCGCGGCAACGGAACTCGCCGAACGCCAGCAGGAGCACGAGCGGGCCGTTGCTGCCGCCGAGGCCCGGTTCGTCGAGCTCGATCAGCGCGAGGTCCAGGCCCGCGAGGCGTTCGAGAAGGCGAAGTCCGAGCACGACGCCGTGCGCAACGAGCTGGCCCGGCAGAGCGAGCAACTCGAACGCGATCGCGAAGCATTCGGCACCGAACGCGAAGGCTTCGAGGCCGAACGGGCTCGCACGCACGAACTGGCAGAGGAAGCCGCCCAGCAGGTGAAGGACGTCGAAGACGATCGGGCAGCGCTCGAAGCAACCGCCCGCGAGATCGACGAACGGCAGAAGGATCTGGACGACCAGGCCTCGACGCTGGCCGAGCGCGTGCGCGAGATCGAGCAGCAACGCCAGGCCCTTGACGCCCGGGCCGAGCAGCTCAAACAGCAGGACCAGAAGCTGGCCAACCTGAGCCGCGAGGCCGCCGAGCAGCGCGAGAAGCTCTCGGGCGATAGCTCCGACCTGGAGCAGCAGAAGCAGTGGCTGGCCGAGCAGACCAAGCAGGCCGACGTGCTCCGCGCCCGCGTGAAGAAGCTCGAAGACGAACTCGAAGCGGCCAGAGAGCAGCTCGCAGAAGCCTCGCAGACGCAGGTCGCGTCGGCCGAGATCGATGAAACGGTCGCCGAGGAACTCGAACTGACTCGCGGCAAGCTGCGCGACGCGGCCGGGATCATCGCCAAGCTCCGCGAGCAGGCCGACCGGGCAGGATCGGGCGGCGATGCCCAGCCCGCGAGCCCCGACGGCGAGCACATCCGCCGTCGCCAGCGGAGGCTTCGCTTCGTTCGCCAGACGCTCCAGCAGGAGCACGCCAAGATCGCCAAGGCCAGCGAGTTGATGCGACAGCGATCCGCCGCGTTCGTCCAGCAGGGCGCGGGCGGTGTGGCAACCCACGCCAAGACCAAGCCCGCCGCGACCGGCCCCATGGCTGCTATCGCACGGATGGGCATGGGCATGGCCGGCGTCGCGGTGGCCCTCGCCGTGCTCGCGGGGGTGAGCTGGATCGCCGCGGGCGAGATCGCGGCACCGACGTACGCCGCCAGCGTCACCGTGGCCCACGATGCTCGGGGCCGCGAGGTGCTAGCCGAAGATCTGGCCGGATGGCAGGCCTTCCACGAATCGCTGATGGACGACCCGCGGTTCTACGAGTTCGCCGCCGATCGCATGCGGCAGCGCGGCCTGCTGGAGTTGGGCGACGCGGTGTCGGTCAAGGCGTTCGTCGAGGGCTCGGTCAGTTGGGTCTCTGGACGAGACGGCGAGCTGATGATCGAAGTCCGCGAGCAAGGCGCGGGCCGGGCCCGGCGTGTCGCCGAGACGCTGGCGATCGCGCTGGTGGGCCAGGCCAACACCGCCCGCGAACGCCGCCCCGATGGGCTCCCCAGCGTGATCTCCAAAGAAGCCACCCCGGACGATCGCCCGCTGACCAACGAGCAACCGATGCTTGCTGGCGGGGTGTTGGTGGGGCTCGCGCTGGTGAGCGCGGCCCTGGGCGGGCTTGTGTCACGCCGCGTGAAGCGGGTGCGCGATGAGGTCGCCGCCGAGGGCCACACCGACATGAACGACATGGGCGAACAGCACGAAGGCCGCATCAACATCGGTTGACCGCGGCCTCCTCGTGGTGTGCATTTTTGTTTGACGCCGGTGTTAGATCGCGATGGTCGCGTCGAGCATAACCTGACGCATACCGGTGGCCACGTTGACGCTCACCAAAGCAAGACGCATGCCGTTGTCGAGCGTGATATCTTCGATCCGCTGGCGGGTCAGGGGACCCTCCGAAGCGAACTGGCGGATCGTGCGGCCGATACGGCCGTTGGCGTCGAGCGTGACCAGTGCGTATTCGACATTCTCTTCGGTCGGAAGGAACTCACAATTCAGGTAGGCGAGTTGCTTCTCGTCGAGGTGTTGCAGCGTAACCGCCACGTTGGATGTGGGATCAACCGGCGTGAAGTAAAAGTTCTTCGCCAGGTGTGGCCTGAGCAGGAGGTCTCTCGCTTCGGCGCCATACGCACCGACCGCGCTATCGAGGGCCACCTTGCCCTCGAAGCGATCGTTGAGATCCTGGTACCGGAGCGTCGAGTGGCCAAACGCCACGCCGAACGCGACCGCAGCGGCAGCGGCGGCGATGGTCCCGATGCGCCAGCCGCGAGAAACCCCCCCACTCTTGCGGATGCTCAGGGGGGCGTCGTCGTCGGCTTCCGAAGCCTTGGCGACCGCGTCGGCCAGCATGGCTTCACGCACGGCGGAAATGACCCGGCTGCGCATTTCAGGTGATGGGGATACTGCGGGCAACACGCCCTCCAAGTTGGCTAAACGGGCCTGCTCGTCGCGCACGCGCAGTTGCGTCGCGGGCGGAGCGGCGTCGAAGGCCGCGTCGAACTCGGCGGATTCATCCTCCTCGAGCATACCGAGCGCGTCAAGGACAGCGAGTTCAATGAGATCGATAAGGTTCATGTGGCGGATTCCTCGACAGCTCTCTCTCGGAGACGTACCAGCGCTCTGCTCAGAGCGGACTTGACCGTGCCGATGGGCGTGTCCAATTCCTCGCCAATCTGCCGGAGCGTCTGCCCCCCTAGATACGCACGAACCACCACGCGCTGTTGCAGTTCGGGCAAGGTCTTTACGAGTTCGAGAACGTCTCGATAACGCTCGTCTTGCTCCAGATGCTTCATTTCGCCCGATCCATCGCCGGGCATGTTGCCGCTGGAATCCCCTAATGCGGTCGTCTTCAGCCTCGCCTGGCTCCGACGGAGCCGGTCGACGAGGTGCCGCCGGCTGAGCAGCATGACCCAGGTCACCAGGGCGGCCCGCTTGGGGTCGTAGCGGTCGGCGGTCTTCCAGAGGCGGACGAAGATCTCTTGGACGGCATCCTCAGCGTCGGCCCGCGTGGGCATGGTCTGGTAGGCCATCCGATACACGAGCGAGCCGAAGCGGTCGTAAAGATCGCCTAAGGCGGCCTCCTCACCGGTCGCGACTCGGCTCATCAATTCGAGATCAGCTTTTGGGTCCCTTGGATGCCTGGTCATATCCCACCTGCCGAGCCGGGCTATACCGGCAGCACGGATATGCCAGCCGATGGCCCAATGTTTCTATTCGTTACGCAACCGATCAGGATCCGTGCGAAAATTTCCGATCGATACGACCAAGTGCCCAACTCGAGCAATTTGATTGGTATATGTTTGGATAATTACTGTTCGGATCTTGACGAAGAGCAAATAAAAGCCTTGTTTTCACCTATTGCTTTCGTGTATACTTGACGCACACGACCAGCCGCTTGGGGAACGCGGATGAGTGGGGTGACCGTGAAATTACGTCCAATGAGCCAGATTCGGCATGCGACTCGCGGACCTCGGGGTCACCGAGGGGCGTTTTCATTGGTGGACGTCATGGTCTCGATCGCGGTTATTACGGTGCTTATTTCGTTGATGATGCCCGCGATCTGGAAGGCCACCGAGACCGCCCACCGCGTCGTGTGCTCGTCCAACGTTCGGCAGATCGGCATTGGTATGCTGATGTACGCCGACTCGAATCAGGACTACATCCCCCCCACCACGTTTTATGACCCCTCGGAGAATCGGGCCGAGCAAATGCTCATCTTGCGGCTTTCGGGCGTGTCGTCGGCCCCAACCGATTTCAGTCCCGAAACCGGAGGCTGGGACGGGCTGGGCCTGCTCTACCATGGCGAGTATCTTGACAACGCCGCGTGCTTCTATTGCCCCTCGCACGATGGCGCGCACCC
Organism: Phycisphaera sp.; assembly: GCA_025916675.1. Taxonomy (NCBI): domain Bacteria; kingdom Pseudomonadati; phylum Planctomycetota; class Phycisphaerae; order Phycisphaerales; family Phycisphaeraceae; genus Phycisphaera; species Phycisphaera sp. Next base: position 174,949 of record CP098402.1, on the reverse strand, counting down.
GATTTCGGAGTATTCGGATAGCTTTGGTGACATTCCGGCGATCGTTGTTGGCAACTACCAATACCGCGGAGCGGGTCCCGATGGCCAACGCCACTTGGGCAAGATCGAACCCCGCCGCACGGCCCTCATCGCTGATGGCATGCGTCTCCGCAGCGACTACAACCACAACGACGGATCCAACGTCATGCGCGCCGATCTCTCGGTGACATGGTTCCGTGATTACGGTGGCAGGATCTTGTCCCGCTTGCCCCTCGATGAGGCCAGTGCCCGGTCGTCGATTGTTATGGAAGCCTGGGATCTCATCGACCGCCAGTTGGATGGCGGAGGATCAGACCGGGGCGATTCGGGTTCACCCAGAGTCAACTGAGACGGCGACTCCAAGTCGTGTTGGATGCGGAGTTGGGCATTGCCCCACTCCGTTTTTGTTTGGATTTATCGCGTGAAGTAGATTCTTCGACCCTGCGGGACCAACCACCGTACCGTTGTGTTCTGCGGGTTTCGCCCGACGGATGGAACGAGCGGGCACACACCTGAAACACGAGTCACCGAGGAGGATCGATCATGGGTACCCATCGAGCCCTGGCGGGCACGCTCACCGGCCTGCGAGTTGTTGTGGCCATCGTCGTGCTGCTGGCCTTGCTGCCAGCAACGACGCATGCCCAACTCTCTCCCGATCGCACGTACTACGGATTCGATCGTGAAGTCCCAGTCACGGTGGCCATGCCCGAGGGACAAGAGGGCGAGACCAGCATCGTGCTGTTCAACGCCAGGGGCGACCGGGTTGCGCGGGCCGAGGTGCTCCCCGGCCGGGTCGACCTTGCGAGCTTCTTCCCGATCCTTTGGGACCAGACAACGCCCATCGTGCTGTACGCGCAGCTCTTCGTAGGAGCCGAGGGTGGTGAGGGCGGCGAGGGCGATCAGGCCAATGGAACGCCCGTCGGTGCCCCGCTGGTTGTGCAGCCGATGGTCACGCCGAGGCGCGCTTCAACGGCCAGCGGCCAGATCGAGTGGGACAACGCACCTCGGATCTTCTCGGGCCTTCGTATTTATGTCGACAAGTTGCTGAAGCTGAACACCACGGAGGGCACGATGGTGTTCCGGCTCCGTCCCGACGAGGCGCCCAATACCGTGTGGCATATCCGCGAGTTGGCGGCCGGCGGCTTCTACACCGACATCGCCTTCCATCGTGTGCTCCCGACGCACCCCTCGGGCAAGCCGTTCGTCATCCAGGTGGGCGACCCGATCGCGACGGGCAACGGCGGGCCGGGTGTGTTCATCGATCTCGAACCCAGCACGCTCGAGCACGATTTCGGCGTGCTGTCGATGGCCCGGACCCCGGACCCCGATTCCAACGGCTCGCAATTCTTCGTCGCGCTCAGCCGCGAGGCGACGGTCCACCTCAACGGGGTGTACACGGCCTTTGGCGAAGCCGTCGAGGGAGCGGAGGCGATCGTGGCCATCGAGCGCACGCCCCTGGCCGACGCCCGGAAGGGCAAGCCGGTCGAGCCGCCCCGCATCACGACGGCCGAGCTGGTCGACGCGCCGCCCTTTGGCACCGGGCCCGAGCCCGTGACGCGGCCGGTCAATCCCGGCGCCGGCGAGCGATAGCCGGCGAGGCTCGGATCAGAAGCTGTACGACAGGCCCGCGTGGAGCATGAGCGTGGGGTCGGTCTCGACGCGGCTGAGGCGGTTGCCGTCGCTGTCCTTGACCTTAAAACGCCGCCAGAGCTGCGAGCCCACGCCGGCGGTGACCTCGACCCCCGGCGCGGGCGTCCAGTTCACGCCCAGCATGAGGTCGATGGCCTTGTCCTGGAACACGCCATCGGGCGCAAAATCGGTGTCGTCCAGGCGGAATTGGCGCTCGTCGTAGCCGGCCTTGAGGTTGAAGGCGAGCTCTTCGGTGGCTTGGTACGAGAGGACGGCGCCACCGATGGTGGCCAGCTTCAGGGTCCATTGCTCGGCGAGCTGGAACTCGGCGTCGACCTGGGGGATCGGGAAGATCTCGGTGTCGTTCTCGAGCTGGCTCTGGGCGAACACGGTCACGCCCAGCGTGACGGTTGGCGCAACGCGGTAGGTGGCGCCCACGCCAGCACGCCAGACGATGGAGTCGCCCACGTCAGCGGTGCGCTCGCGGGCGACCCCGACACCGCCCACGGCCAGCACGCTCCATCGCCGGTCAATGGCGTGGGCGACGAGCAGATCGAAGTTCTGGCGGGTGAAACTGCTGAATGGCGCGCCGTCGACGGGGTCGAGGCCGAACGCCCCGTCGAAGTCGTAGTGGGCGAACTCGTTGCTGACGTCGAGGATCATCTGGGTGCGCTGCGAGGCGAGCCAGGTGATGGAGAAGTCGGTGCGCGTGCTGACGGTCGTGGCGTCGCCCCCGCCGCCAATGTGCGGCACGCTCTGGGCGTCGATGGACGCGCCGACCTTGTAGAGAAATCGAGGCCGGGACGGCTGCTGGGGCTGGGCGTCCTCGGGGCCAGCTTCGGGCGCAGCCGATGCCTGCGCGGGCTGCTCGGGAGGAGCTTCCTCGGATTGGGCCATGGCCACGGGCGCGGCGAATATGAAGCAGACGGCGATGGCAATTCGCATGTGGGGCTCCTGGGCCGGACCGTGGCAAGACCGGGCGGGGCAGCAAGGATAGTCTCCACTAATCTCGTGGGAATGGGGGGCCAGGGATGCCGCCGCCAGTGGATTGGTGGCGTTGTGGCTGCTGGCGTTGGCGGCGGGTCTTGATCGACCGCGGAAGATGCTGCGGTGCCGTGTGGCACGCTGGCCTGCGGGCCGAGGCGGTGCAGCCCGATCGGATTACAGCGTGCCCGGAGTGCGGCGTGGGGTACGTACGGGCGTGGCGGGGGGTGGTCGCGTTGGGTGCGCCCGGCACCATCTTGTGGCTTCGGCAACGAATGATCGCCTGATCAAGCGAGGCCTGCCCGGCCCCATCGAGCCCCATAGGATGGCCGCCATGACCCCACCAGCCGCCCCAGTCGCTCCCACCGATCCCGCCACCAAGCCAAGCCTTCCCGGCGACGGCGAGCCGCCGCTGCTGTCTGTAAAGAACCTCAAGACCCACTTCCCCGTCCGCAGCGGCCTGCTGCAGCGGGTGACAGGGTATGTGAAGGCCGTCGATGGCGTTAGCTTCGACCTGGGCCGGGGCGAAACGCTGGGGCTCGTAGGAGAGAGTGGCTGCGGCAAGACCACGGTCGGCCGGACGCTGCTGAAGCTCATCCCCGGCTCGGGCGGCACGGTGACTTTCGAGGGCAAGGATGTCATGAGGGCCCAGGGCGCCGAGATGAAGGCCCTGCGGCGGGACATGCAGATCATCTTCCAGGACCCCGCCGGCAGCCTGAACCCGCGCATGCGGATCGCCAGCATCGTGGGCGAGCCACTGATCGTCCACGGCATGGTGAAAGACCGCCGCCAGCTCCGCAAGCAGGTCGAGGAACTGCTCGTGCGCTGCGGCATGCCCGCGGCGGCGGCGGATCGGTACCCGCACGAGTTCAGCGGCGGACAGCGCCAGCGCATCGGCATCGCCCGGGCGCTCGCGCTCGAGCCCAAGTTCATCGTGTGCGACGAGCCGACGAGCGCGCTCGACGTGAGCATCCAAGCCCAGATCATCAACCTGCTAACCGACCTCCAGGAAGAGTTTGGGCTGAGTTATCTCTTCATTAGTCACGACATGGCGGTCATCCAGCACGTGTGCAAGCGCATCGCGGTGATGTACAAGGGGCAGATCGTCGAGACCGGCTCGCGCGACGACATCCTGAAGAATCCCCAGCACCTGTACACCAAGAGCCTGCTGAGCGCCGTGCCCGAACCCGACCCGAGGCGGGTGAAGGAGCGGGTGATCTTCGAGGGCGGGGCGATGTAGGCGGTCCCCGCGGGGCGATGGGTGAATTCGGGTTCACCCCCGGGCAGGGCGGGCCGTTGGGGCATATATTCCAGTTCGTAACACCGGCATGCCGCCGGGGCAAACATGGAGAAGCAGCATGGACCGCAACACCGAAACGAAGACAAGCTTGGTTCGCACCGCCCTGACTGGAGTGCTCGTCGCGATGGCCGTGGCCGCCGCCGCGTGCAACACGATGGAAGGTGCCGGTGAAGACGTTGAGGATGCCGGTGAGGCCGTGCAAGATGCGGCCGATGGCTGAGAAGACCTAGAACACCGACGAATGAAGCGGCCAACTTGGCCGCTTTTCTATTGGCCTTCGTCGACGCGCACATCGGCGAGGCGTTCGAGGTAATCCTTAGGAAACTCCCAAAAACCGGTGTCGTCGTTCTTCACGAGCCCCCGTTGCTCGGGCGAAAGTCCGTAGATCAGCAGCAGGCCCACGTCGCCGCTGACCCAGGGGTCGCGTTGGTAATAGCTGTGGCCCAGCAGGTCGCCGAACTTCTTCTCGGCCCGGGACACGTCGATGGCCTCGGTGTGGTCGAAATGGTGGATGGCCTCGAGCTCCCAGTCGTGCAGGTGGCCGACCGAGTCGCCCAGGCGGTCCTGGTGGCTCAGCCAGCGGCTGAGCGAGAGGGCGCGGTCGCTGCGATTCGCGTAGAACACGACGCGCTCGGCCATCTCGTGGAAGCCGTCTTCGCGGGCGGCGAAGAAGCCCATGAGGTCCATGTCGGGCGCGGCCAGCACGAAGCGGCCGATGCGGAAGCGTTCGAGCAGTTGCTCGCGTGATAGGTCGTGGTTCATCAAGCGCAGCTCGCGCAGGCCATGGATGGCGATGGGCGAGCCCGCGCTGTGGGCGATGATGTGGATATTCCGCGCGTTGGTATTGTCGGCCAGGAACTCGATGAGCTGGCGGAACTGCCGCGTGGCGTAGGCGGCGTTGGCGGCGTTGGCCTTGTCGGCGTTGTAGCCCAGGATGGCGTGGCGACTGGGCCAGGCGAAGCTGAGCACCACGCCCTTGCGGCCGGCGAAGTGCCAGAACTCGGCGGCCAGTCCGGTGTTATCAGGGAAGGTCGTGTTGTAGCCGTGGACGTAGATGATGATGTCGGGGCGGTGGGTGTCTTCCAGCAGGCCGTTGAATGCGCCGAGCCAGGAGTCGACGCCCGCCGGGTCGATGGCCTTGTGCGTCTCGTCGATCGCTTCGGCAATCGCGGGGATCGGCAGTGTGCCTGGCATCACGCCGTGGTGCTCGTAGCCCGCGAGCTCGACCTTGGGCGATTGGCCCGTTCGCTTGTCGGTGCTCGAAGCCGCAACGAGTTCGTCCCAGGCTCGCTCCGCACCGATCTCGACACGAGCGATGCCCAGGCGGGTGAGCGGGCTGCGCTCGTCGTCGAAGGGGTGGGTCGCGTCCTCGGGGACCGCCGGCCGGCGCACGCTGGCGATGAATACCGGAACCGATCCCTGGCGAGACTCTGGAACCTCGGCGAACGGATCGACGATGCCAAGTACGATCGACTCTGGCGTGGGCATGAGGCGTTGGGGCTTGCGGGCGCAGGCACCGGTGGTGAACAAGACGATGCTGAGCACGAGAGCGAGGAACTTGGCCATGGCTAAGGCTATCCGCGCTGATTCGCTGTGAAGAGGAGGCGGCGGAGGTCGTCGCGGAGAAGGCCGAGGGCGGAGAATTGCTGGACGATGGCGGTGAGGGCGGCGACCAGTATGACAATGGGCACGGTAGATATGAGGAACCGCAAGAGGGCCCGCATCAAGCCTCCGCCGGGTGCTTGGACTCCGAACCCGTTGAACCCGATCTGGACGACCGCACCCGCACAGACGACGAGCACGGCGATGAGCGACTTCTTCGCGAGCGACATGGCCCGACGGTTCGTTGCTCGGCGAGCGATGGCACGCAGATATACGGAGCCGCAACTGTGCTGCACGATGAAGAGGATGGCGACCGCGGGACCAAACAACGCGAGGACCGCGGGCACGACCAGGCTAAACACGACAAAGAACACCAGCGTCGCGATCAGCGCCACCGCAGACCATCGGGCGCACGTGGCACTGCGTGTGTCGGCGTGCTGCGAGAACCTCGGGTCGGGCGTGGTAACCAGCCACCACCCGGCGACATACGCGCCCACACACACCATCGCCGTGACGACGACCAAGACCTCGGACGCCCACGAGGGCAGCGTCCATGGCAGGATCATGCCGAGCACGATAGACACGACAATTCCACCGACGAGGGTGATGACGATCATCCCGATCGCGACGCGCACCAGCCACAGCCCGCGTTCGAGGCGGGCAAGGTAGGCCGGGCTTGCGTGCACGAGACCCTCGCCATAGAACGACTCGACGACTGGCGCGCCGCACTCTGGGCAGGGACCGTCCGCGTCGAGGCCCTTGAGTTCGTACCCGCAGCTGATGCACGGCATGGCCGAAAGCCAGCCGCAGCCCTCGCATGGCTCGTTCAGCGATCGGCCCGTGAGGTCTCGCCCGCACTGCCCGCACACACGCTTTGGAGCAATGGGTCGTGGACTTGGGAAGGTGCGTTTGGGATTGGCCACGCGGGATGCTAGATCGGGCGGCCCGAGAAACGCGGCGTGCCAGGACGGAGATCGTCACTATGATCAGGCATGACAAGGCGATGGGCTTCGAAACGTACTTGGACCGCGATCATCGTGGCCATCGTGCTCATGGGCGGCTTTGGAATCGGTCCGGCCGTGCTGCTCTTGCCTTCGGATGGGCCCGAACTCTCCGAGTCGGAGCGCGAACGCTTCCGGCTTGCGGAAGGCCTGTTGAGTTGGGGCACTTTTAGAGGCAAGAGCCGCGACGAAATCCAAGCGATCATGGGCGTGCCCGAGCAGACCGACTATTTCAGTGATTGGGACGAGGTCTACGTCTTGGGCCCCGAACGCGGTTGGTTGTCGATCGACCACGAATGGCTGGTCGTGAACTACGACGATCAGGGCAAGGCGATCGAGGCCGCGATCTTGTCGGACTGAGCCATTACAGCAGCCCCTTCGCCCGCGGATAACTCCCCAGCACCGTCAGCCGCCGGCACTTGGTCTTCGCATCCTCGATGGCCCCCACCACCGCCTCGTCCTGCATGTGGCCGGCGGCGTCGATGAAGAACATGTAGGTCCAGTTCTCACGGCCGCTGGGGCGCTTCTCGATGTGCGTCAGGTTCACGCCGTGGGCGCGGAAGACGGCCAGCACGTCGGCGAGCGCGCCCGGCTCGTCGCTGGTCTCGAAGAGCATGCTGGTCTTGTCCTGGCCGGTGCGGCCGGTGCGCTCGCGGCTGAGGATGACAAAGCGGGTGATGTTGTTGGCTTGGTCCTGGATTGATTCGATGAGCACGTTCAGGCCGTACAACTCGGCGGCGAGCGTGGTGCCGATGGCGGCGCTGCCGGGACGGGCACCGATCGCGCGGGCCTTCTCGGTTTCTTCGGAAGCCGTAATCGCTGCGCGGCTGGACGACGCCGCGGGGATGAGCTCGGCCTTGGGGTACCGGGCCGTCAGCCAGTTCTGGCACTGGGCGAACACCTCGGGCTTGCTGTGGATGCGCGTCACGTCTTCGGCCGGACAGCCGGCCATGAGGGCATGGCGCACGGCGACCTGGGCCTCGGCGTAGATCGACACCTCGCCAGCGTTCTCGATGAAGGCGTCGAGCGTCTCGACGATGCCGCCTGCCGTGCTGTTCTCGATCGGGGCGAGGCCGTAGTCGACGTGGCCCTTGATGACCTCGTCGAAGACCGCGCCGATGCTGGTGACGCTGGCGAACTCGACGCTGGCGCCGAAGTGGGCCCGGGCGGCCAGGTGCGAGTACGAGCCGGCGGGGCCGAGGTAGCCGATGCGCAAGGGACGCTCCAGTGCGAACGAGCCGCTCATGAGCTGGCGGTAGATGGCCTCGATCGTGGTGTCGCTGAGCGGGCCCTTGTTGCGGGCCTTGGCCCTGTCAAGCACCATGCGCTCGCGATCGGGGGCGTAGATGGGCGTGCCGTCGCTCTGCTTGCGCTGGCCGACCTCGACGACCAGGTTGGCCCGCTCGTTGAGCAACGCCACGAGCCGCTCATCGGCGTCGTCGATGAGGCGGCGGAGGTCTTCGAGTGGGCGGGGCTGGGCTTGCTGATCCATGCCCCAATTATCGGATGGCAACGGCCCCGGCGTGAGGGCGATCGCCCATTAGGGACACCCGGCATCGAAGGCGTTCTGGAAGGCGAGGAAGTCGAAGATGGTCAGGGAGCCGTCACCATCGAAGTCGGCGGCTGGGTCGCCAGACATGAAAAGATCTTGGAACGCAAGAAAGTCGTACACGTCCAAGAGGCAATCGCCGCTGAGGTCGAGACGGCAGCGCGGCCCAGGCTGCCAGCGGGCGAGGAAGCTGGGGCCACCGCTGAAGTCAATGAAGTTTCCGGCGACGTACAGTGCTGGCCCCGACCCGTCGTCGTGAACAAACATGTCGAATCCGCCCGAATCGACACCCTGTTGCAGTGGCTGTATTTCACCATCTCGTAGGCGGCCGATGCCCGATCGCTGTGCGATCTCGTTGCCGCTCACGAAGAGCGTTTCACCCGAACCATCATCGAAGGCCACGATGTCGATTGGCTGAAAGGGCAGCGGCAAGGCTGGATCCATCGGCGACCAACGCGTGCCGTCCCAGTTGGCCAGCCGTGTCGCGATATGGTCACCACCTTCCCGGATCCCGAAGCGTCCACCAGCCACCAGCACCTCCGCGCCATCGATGGTGTGTGGCAGCAATGGCCAGAACTCGTTGCTGAGTACTTCCTGCCCGGGCCCAGCGGGCACCGACCACTCCGAGCCATCAAATCGCCCGATTCCTGCGCCAGTGGCATCTCCAAGCCTGATGAATCGCCCCGATGCGTAGAGGTCGCCGGCGAAGCTGGTCATCTCGTATACCGCACCATCGGTCGGACCGCTCTCTCCGGCCGTCGACCAAGCGATGCCGTCCCATCGATGCACGCCAGGGGCAGGTTGTGCTGGACCAAACACGAAGTCGCCACCAACATACAAGTGCTCGCCATCGCCGAAATCGTGCGGCTGGATAGCAATTACGCGGCCGAGCAAGCCGGGCAACGATCGATCACCGAGCGTGGTCCACGTCGCACCGTCCCAGCGGACGATGCGATTGGCGTCGAGCCCAGCAGCCGTGGAAAACGCGCCACCCATATAGAGCGCCGGCCCGGTGCCGTTGTCCCACACCTCTAGCGCGATGACGCGGCCGTCCAGCTCCAGCCCCGGGCCGACAAGCCCGGGGACCGCCGACCAGCGTGTACCGTCCCACCTCGCTAGACCCGGCGCTCGCACTTCGCCGAACACGGGATCGATGATGACCTCGAAGTTGCCACCGGCATAGAGCATCGGGCCGGAGCCATCATCGAACACGATCATCTCGGAGATTCGGGCGCCAGCCTCGGGGAACCCGCCACGAATGGTTTCGATCAGTGGCACCCACTCCCCACACACCGACTGGGCGGACGCCACAGCAGCCGAGCAGCACACGGCTGCGAACAGAGTACGAGCCAACTGGAGAGTGGGATGGGGCATGGCGTATCTCCTTCGTACAGCCAGCATACAAGAAACCGGCCGGCTATGCAAGACCTTTTCAGCGTCTCAATCAGCCATGCGCACAAAGAAAAACGCCCGGATGACCGGGCGTTGAAGAAAGCATTGCTGGATTGGTGCTTACCGCTTCGAGAACTGGAAGCGGCGGCGGGCACCGGGCTGGCCGGGCTTCTTGCGCTCGACCTTGCGGGCGTCGCGGGACAGGAAGCCGGCATCGCGGAGGGCGTCCTCGAGGCTCGGGTCGTAGTCGCGCAGGGCGCGGGAGATGCCCAGGCGGACGGCCTGGGCCTGACCCATGTAGCCGCCGCCGTTGCAGCGGACGACCACGTCGAAGCGGCCCTTGGTGCCGGTGACGTCCAGCGGCGAGTACACGTCGGCGCGGTCGCGATCCTCGGTGAAGTACTCGGTGACGGGCTTGAGCTTCTTGCGGGTGCACTGGATCTGCACGTCGCCCTTGCCCTCGTCGGCGGCGGGCTTCATGCGCACGCGGGCCACCGCGCTCTTGCGGCGGCCGGTGCCCCACCACCAGCCGTGGCGGTCGGGCGGGACGGCCTCGCGCACCTTGCGGGTCATGGGCCCGCCCTGGTCGGTGCCCTCGTCGGCGGCGACGGCCTGGGCCAAAGCGCTGCCGCCCAGGAGGCTCGAGCCGCTCTGGCTGGCACCGGGGGTGGTTTCGGTCGAAGTCGGGGTGTTCTCGTCAGCCATTAGAGCTTCATCTCCACCGGTTGCTGGGCCTGATGCGGGTGCTCGCCGCCCGCGTACACCTTGAGCTTCTTGAGCATGACCCGGCCGAGCCGGTTCTTGGGCAGCATGCGACGGACGGCGTCCTCGACCAGCATCTCGGGCCGGCGCTCACGCAGCGAGCCGAAGGTCTCGACCTTGAGGCCGCCGGGGTAACCCGTGTAGCGGGTCCGCACGCTCTGGGCGTCCTTGCGGCCCGTGAGCTTCACGGCCTTGGCGTTGGTCACGACGACGTAGTCACCCGTGTCCACGTGAGGGGTGTACTCGGGGCGATGCTTGCCCATGAGCACCTGGGCGATCTCGGTGGCCATGCGGCCGAGCACCTGGTCCGTGGCGTCTACCACGTGCCAATTCTGCTCGACCTCACCGGCCTTGGCCATATAGGTTTGCCGACGCATTGCAATCTCCTGCGGCCGGCGACACAAAAAAACGTCGCCGGGGGCACTTCACATACGCCGCCTACCGGGCGGGGCGGGCACCCAGGCTGGTGGGCCGGGGTGCAAGATTGACCATCTCGGTCCGCCGGGCGGGGCAATGGCCACCAGCCACCACCGTCAGGCGTGAGGGGAAGCGTAGACCCGCTCTCCAGCCCGTCAAGCCCCACACCCCCGCCACCGGCGAGGTGGCTGGCCACCCGGGGTGGCCCGGGCCCCTCCCCTGGCCGATGATTGGGGCGATGGACGAGCATGACCAGACCCCCGGCGAGCTACACCCCCCCACCGAGCCGCCGTCGCCGACACCCGGGCCCCCACCCGACGCGGGCTCTCGCGGGGCGGCCCGCCTGGCGTGGCTGGTGTTGCTCGTGGTGCTGCCGCTGGTGGTGGTCATGCAGCAACTCCAGGCGTATGGCGGCCCGGAGGTCGACAAGTCCAAGATCGCCGCCCCGCAGGGCGAGGATGTCGAGATCTCGGCCCGGCTGGGCACGCGTGTGGCGTACGGCTACCCGCCAGCGGCATCGGCCCTCCAGCAGCAACTCGACGAGACGGTCATGACCCCGCTCCAGGAATTCCGCGCCGCCGTCGCGGCTGGGGAACTCGTTGGCCCCGAAGAAGCGGCCGACCGGCTGGACGGGGTTATCAACGATCTCGAAGGTGGAGCAAAGAAGTACTACTACCCCGGCGACCCCGATGACGAGGCGCGCAAAGCCCAGTTGCTGACCGATGCCCAAACGCTCAGGGACTACTACCGGGACATTGCCGAATCGGGCGATGCCGCCGAGGCGCTCGACGATGACGTGCTCGAAGGCATCATCGAGCGGCACGGCTACTTTGGCGAGCTCGCCCGCATTGCCAAGCTGCCTGAAGACCACGAACTCCGCGAGGAGCTGCTCGACGGCGCGATGCCGCCCTTGGTTCTCATGACCGCCATGATGGTGCTCATCGGCGTGTGCATCCTCGCCGGGCTGGGACTGGGCATCACGGCGATCATACTGATCGCCGGCAAGCGTGTGCGAGTCGCGATGGACAGGCCCATGCGTGGCGGGAGCGTGTACCTCGAATCGGCGGTGCTGTTCGTGGTGGGCTTCGCGTTGATTTCGGCCACCCAGACGATCGCGGCACAGTTCGGCGAGACCGCCGAGCTCGTCGCGGGCCTCCTGGGCACACTCGCCCAATGGCTGCTGCTGCTCGTGCCGTTGTGGCCGCTGCTCCGCGGCGTCTCGTGGGGCCAGCTCCGCGACGACCTCGGGCTGCGGGCACCGAAGGGCGTGATGGTCGAGATCCTCGCGGGCGTCGGGGGCTATCTCGCGTTGCTGCCACTCCTGATGGCCGGCGTAGGCATCATGCTCGTGCTGCTGGGGGTCCAAGAGCTGATCTTCCCGAGTGATCCCGATGCCGCGGGCCCCTCCAATCCCATCCTGGAGATGGCCCGCTCCCTGGACCCGTTCATCCTGGTACTGCTCTTTGCGCTGGCCACGATCTGGGCACCGCTCTGCGAAGAGCTGATCTTCCGCGGCGCGCTGTTCCGCCACCTGCGATCACGCATGGCCATACCACTCGCGGCCATCCTCAGCGCCCTGGTGTTCGGCATGATGCACGGCTACGCGGGCGTCCAGCTCATCCCAGTCACGGTCATCGGCTTCAACTTCGCGTTGATCCGTGCGTGGCGCGGCTCGCTCTACGGCTGCATCGTGGCTCACGCGCTCAACAACGCCGTCGTGCTCACCCTGCTGTTCGCGTTCGCCCACGTGCTGTTCGGCTGAGCGGCCTAGACCAGCACGTCAACGAGGCCGGTGATACCCAGCAGCACGCTGACCATGCCGTTGAGCGTGAAGAACGCCATCGGGATGCCCGCGGCCCCACGCTTGGCCAGCACGACGTGCTCGTACACCAGTAGCGCGATGGCAGCGACCACACCGATACCGAAGACCACGCCGAACTTTGGATCGGCGATCAACACTCCGATCAAGCAAGCAATCGCGCCAACGTGCATGATTCGGCTGAGTGTGTTCGCGCGTTTCCAACCAAAGCGTGCTGGGATGCTCCGCAGGCCCGCCTCCCGGTCGAAGTCCAGGTCCTGCAGCGCGTAGATCGCGTCGAAGCCGGCGACCCACAGCAGTACCATGCCCGCCAGCAGCCAGAGTGCCGGGTTGGAGAGTGTCTCGATCCCACCAACCGCGATCGCCGCGGCCAGCGGGCTGGCCGCCAGCGCCCCGCCCAGGAACACGTGGCACAGCCAGGTGAACCGCTTGGTGAATGAATAGAACGCGATCCACGCCAGCACGGGCGCGCCCAAGATGGCCGGCCACCAGTTACCGAAGAACACCCCGAAGAGCGCGCACGCCGCTAAAAACAGCCCGGCGCACGCGGCCAGCGTTGTCCAGCCCGCCGCCGGTGGCAAGGTGCCCGAGGCGAACACGCGCCCCCTGGTGCGGGGGTTGGCCGCGTCGATGGCCCGATCGGCCATGCGGTTGACCACCATGGCCCACGTCCGGGCCGCCACCATGCACACCAACACCAATGCCAGCAACCCGGCCATGCGGGGCCAATCGACACCACCGGACCCGACACGCGGAGCCACCATGAACGCGCCAAGCACCGCAAACGGCAACGCGAACACCGAGTGCGCCAGCTTGATGTCGCGGGCGATGAGCGCGATCGCACCCTGGGCCGGGCGGACGGTCTGGGCGTGTGGGGTCATCACCCAAATGTACGCCCTGGCCGAATAGAAAACGCCCGACCAGCATGGTGCTGGCCGGGCGAAGGGAAGCTCAGTCGAGTCGCCGGAGGTTGATCAGTTGCAACCCGCGCCGAACTGGTTCTGGAACTCCAGGAAGTCGAACACGTTGAGCACCGTGTCGTTGTTGAAGTCGGCCCGAGGATCGCCGCTGCTGAAGAAGGTCTGGAACGCCAGGAAGTCGAAGATATTGGTTGCACCGTCCATGTTCAGGTCGATGCGGCAGAACTCGTCGACGCTGACGCTATCGATGAACCACGCGTCGGCGGCGTCCGACCCGATGGCCGAGATGCGCAGCCGGAACTCGGTGCCGCTGGCCTCCAGGGGCAGCTTCCACTGGTTCAGCACGAACTGGTTCTGGTCGCTGCCATCGGACTGGATCGCACCCACCGGCTCCCAGACCTCGTTGAAGGTCGAGAAGTACTCGACGCGGAGGAACTTGCCGCTCTCCACGAAGCGGTGCTGGGACCAGATGCTGACGAAGGAGGGCTTCACGCCCGGGGCGGGCACGTCGTGGCGGGTCGTGGTCAACGTGCCGCCCGGCTGGAAGGTCAGGGCGTTGGGCGCGGTGAACGGGTTGAGCACCGACGGGGTGATGAGCACCGATGAAGCCTCGGCCCACTTGTCCGGGTCGAGGTCACGCGACGCGTCGAAGTTGTCGATGAACGGCAGCGGCTGCGGATCGGGCTCGGTCACGAGCTCGGTCACGCACGGCACCGCGTCCAGGAAGTTGCGGATGATGTTCTTCGACGAGTTGCCGAAGCGGCTGATGTCGCCCGCGCACCCGCCGATACCTGCGCACATGATGCGGCAGTCGCCGCCGGAACAGTGCGGGGCGTTGTTGTTGTGCCCCAACTCGTGGGCATGGACCGCGATGCGGGCCCCCGTGCCGAGCGAAACATACTGGTTTACGTTGTATCCGCGGGTGGTCGTGCAGGTGCCCGACAGCCAGGCCACGCCCAGCGTGCCACCGGCGAAGTTCCGCCCGCTGATCAACGAAGCCGTATCGCGACGGACGGTCGAGTGACGCGTGCGCCACCAGTTGGTCATCTGGTTAAGCAGGCCACCACCATCGGACGTGGTGTACGGATCGTCGGGATCCGACCGGATGATAATCGTGGTGATCTCGATGGCCGTGTCCACGTCACGCTCGTAGATGTTCGAGACCGCGTTCACCTGGGCCTCCACGGCCGAAGTGACCGACGCCTCGGACGAACCGCGGAGGAGGTAGAACTCGTGGTCGGCGTCGATGGCCAACTCGAGCAACAGCGTCTCATCCACACCGGGACCGTCGGGATTCTCGTTGTTGAACAAGCCGCCAAGTGGGTTATCCACCGTACCGCAGACACCGCCAACGGCCGAGATGTCGTCTGCGTTGAGGTGGACGACATGCAACGAAGCGTCCGCCCCGGGCACGCGCTCGCTCAGGGGCTGGACGATCCAGGTGCCCCCAGCGCCCTCGCCGAGCGAGATGACGGCCGAGAGCGAGCCCTCGAAGAAGCCGGCGGTGATGCTGCTGCCGGGCACACCCTCGACAACCCCGCGATACGTCGTGGGGGCGGGCGGCACGATGCGCTTCAGCGAGCCATCGGCCTGCTGCGCCAGCACCTGGAAGTCGGGCGAGCGCAGGCTGTGCGGCCACAGGTCGATCGACACGGCCTGCTCGCCGAGCATGACCGACGTGCTGATCGAGCCCTGGGCATCGACGTTGAAGCCCATCCGCTCGATCGAGTACTCGATCAGGTCATCGAAGACGAGCGGCGATTGCGGCCCGCTCGCGGCGGGTGCGCCCTCTTGCGACAAAGAGCCCTGGGCCAGCGAAACCGTGGCCGAGGCGAAAAACGCCACCGCACACGCCAACACGCTCGCGGCGGACCCGCGAGTCAAAGAACGTCCGATCATGAAGATCAACCTCCCCGGATGTGCCCCGCCGAGCTTGGTCTCGAGCGGGACGGGTTGACAAGACCCGAACATGAGCACACAGGCAGGCATGCTCCGGGTCATGGGTACGCGGGGGGTTAGCCCCCCCTCTCACGAGGCGTTACGGCAACAGCCCGCCCGACTTGTGCAACCTACCACGATTGCTCGCTTCGGGCCAACGCGAGCCCGCCGTGATGTCGTGTTTCTGACGTCTGACGGTTTATCGGGCCATATACGTACACGACGACCCGGCATGCTTATGCTGGGCGATATGGGCGAGAGCAACCTAGACCGGCTCCGGGGGCTGATGCGTGTTACCAGCCAGCCGGCGATCACCATCGCCACCGCTGAGGAGGTCTACGCCCTCGACCTCGTGCGGGATACCGCCGCCGACCAGGGCATGGTGTGCCACCGCTGGACGCTCACCGGCGGGTTGCAGGACGCGGCCGTTGAGGACGACGGCCGGGCGAGCGACACCGCGGCTCCCGAGAAGGCCCTGCGGCAGATCGCAGGCAATCGCCAGCCGGGCGTGTACGTGATGCTCGACCTGGGCCACCACATCGACGAGGTGAAGGTGGCTCGGGCGCTGCGCGAGGCTCTGTTTCGCGCCAACGAGCAGGCCCAGCTCATCGTGCTCATCGACCACGAGCGCATCAAGGAGCCGGTGCTCCGCCAGTACGCGGCCGAGTTCGAGATCATGCCGCCCGAGACCGACGAGATCGAACGGCTCGTGCGCACGCAGCTGCGCGCCCACCACCGCCACACTCCAATTGAAGTCGACGTCAAGCGCAGCGAGTGGGACGCGATGATTCGCAACTTGCGCGGGCTCACTCGCCGGCAGATCAAGAACATCGTGGCCGAGGTCGTCCGCGACGACCAGCGCTTCGACAGCGGCGACTTGCCCCGCATCGTCGCGCGCAAACGCGAGTACGTCCGGGCCGATGGCTTGCTCGAGTTCATCGAGGCCCCCGCGACCCTCGAAGACATCGGCGGGCTCAAGACGCTCAAGAGCTGGCTCTCCAGCCGGCTGCTGACCACCGAGGCCGAGGCCGAGGAGCACGGGCTCGACTCGCCCCGCGGCGTGCTGATGCTGGGCGTGCAGGGCGCGGGCAAGAGCCTGTGCGCCAAGGCCATCAGCGCCGCCTGGAAGCGGCCGCTGCTCCGGCTCGACCCCACGGCCCTGTACGACCGCTTCGTGGGCTCGAGCGAGAGCCGCCTGCGCGCCGCGCTGCACCAGGCCGAGCTCATGGCCCCGATCATCCTGTGGATCGACGAGATCGAGAAGGGCTTCGCCTCGATGGGCTCGGGCGGCACCGACGGCGGGCTCAGCCGACGCATGTTCGGCAGCCTGCTGACCTGGATGCAGGAGCACCGCGAGCCGGTGTTCATCGTGGCGACGGCCAACGACATCGAGAGCCTGCCGCCCGAGCTGATGCGCAAGGGCCGCTTCGACGAGATCTTCTTCGTCGACCTGCCGGGCGAGGACGGCCGCCGGGCGATCCTGGAGATCCACCTGCGCAAGCGGCGGCTGGACGCGGCCGACTTCGACCTGGACAAGCTCGTCAAGGCAACAGATGGCTTCAGCGGCGCCGAGATCGAGCAGGGCATCATCGCCGCGAGGCACGAGGCGTTCTCGCGGCGTGAGAAGGTCTCGACCGAGAGCCTGCTGGGCGTGCTCAAGGCCAGCCCACCGCTCAGTGTGACGATGGCCGAAAAAGTCGCCCAGCTACGCCAGTGGGCGCAGGGGCGATGCGTGATGGCGGACTAATTGAGAAGAGCCCGGGCTTGCGCCGGGGCCTCGTTCGGACGAGAACTCAGCCGTCGTCGCCCGTCTCGATCAGGTTGATCTCGAGCCAGCGCTGGGGGATGTCGTCGCCGCTGGGCGAGTGGTGCCAGCCCTCGAGCGTGCCGCGGACGAAGCGGAAGAACACCGGCTCGTCGTGGATGTGGCCAAAGTTGGAGCTCTCGAAGCGGTACACGCGACGGTCGCGGACCTCGTAGATGAGCACGTCGCCCGAGTCGTGCTTGCGTGAGCTGCGGAAGACGGCCTCGGGGAAGATCTTGCGGAACGCCTCCACGGTCGTGTCCGGCCCGAGCTTGCCAAGTCGCGCGTTCTCGGCCTGGCTGAAGCTGGGCACGTCAGCCTTGGAACGCACCACCGGGGCGCGGTCCTGCTGGGCCGAGGTGAGCGGCGCTTTGTCCTCGACGATGTACTCCTTCTTGCCGCCTCCGATCGAGAAGACGCAGCCCTGGGCGAGGAGCATTGCGCTCGCAAGGCAGGTGCCGATGAGCAGGCGGGTTCGCATGGTGTTCGGTCGCATCACTATCTTCCTTTTCCGTTGGGGAGGTCACGAGTTCGTCGTCCACTGGTATATGGGAAGTCGCTCAGGTTAGTTTCAGCAAACTTATCGAATCTGCTCAGACCCTGAAGATCGCCCCCATCTTCTTGCCCAGCAGGGCGCTCGCGCCCACCAGGGTCACGGTCAGCAGGGCCATGCCCCAGACGCCCATGGCGCTGGCGATGTAGGGGCCATCGCCCTGGCGGTTGCTGAAGGCATAGATCGCCCGGGTGATCGGCCAGTCGTCCTGCTTCTGGGCGAGAAGCAGGCTGTCGGAGACCTCCAGCATGCTGAAGGCGAACACGAGCAGCGCCCCGGCGATGATGTTGGCCACGATGAGCGGCAGCACCACGCTTCGGATCGCCCGCATCCGCGAGGCACCCAGGTTCAGGGCGGCCTCTTCCATCTCGCCGCTGGTCTGCTCGAGCCCCGCCACCACGGCGCGCACGATGTAGGGCAGCCGCCGCACCGCGTAGGCCAGCACGAGCAGGGGGATGGGGTTGGGATTCACGCCCACGACCGACACCACGCCATCGAGCGGCGCACCGAGCTCGGTGAATCCCAGATCGAGCGTGCCGCGGAAGGGCCACGCCAGGCTGACGGCGACGAAGCCGAAGGCCAGCACCAGCCCCGGCACGGCTAGCGGCAGCATGCATAGCGTGTCGAGCACGCTTCGCCCGACCGCCCGCGTGCGCACGATGAGGTAGCCCACCGTCACACCGATGGAGACGTTCAGCAGCACGGCCAGGGCCGAGTAGAACAGGCTGTTGGCGATCGAGCGGAAGGCGGCGTCGCTGCCCAGGGCCACGCCGAAGTGGGCCATCGTGAAGCTCTTGGGCAGCAGGCTCTGGTACCACTGGCCCACGCCGCTGAAGCTCATGAGGATGACGCCGACGTGCGGGGCGACAGCCAGGATCGTGACCACTAGGAACGCCGCCGCCGCCAGCCAGCCCTTGGCACCCTTGAGTGTCACCTCGCTACTGGCGCGCGTGGCGCGGGTACTCATGGCGTATCCCCGCCGGCCGAAGGCCAGCTTGCCCGCGGCGTACGCGAGGAGGGAAGCGGCCAGCAGCACGAACGTGAGCGCGTAGGGCCGGGCCGAGCCCTCGACCTCGCTGAGCCCGTAGAAGATCTGGACGGACGTCACGCGGTCGTAGTCGAACATGAGCGGCGTGCCCAGCTCGGTGAACGCCCAGATGAAAACGATCGTGCCGCCGGCGAACAGGCCCGGGCGGATGAGCGGCAGCGTGATTCTAGTGAAACGGCGCCACGGGCCCGCACCCAGGTTCTCGGCGGCCTCGTTCATTGCCGGGTCGAGATTGGCCAGGGCCGCGGTGGCGTTGAGGTACAGGATTGGATACAGGTGCAAGGCCTGCACGATGATGACGCCCAGGCCCTTGGCCTCGCCCATCACGTCCCAGTCGGTGCCCAGAAGGGTGTTGATCATGCCCTCACGGCCCATGATGGCGCGGAAGCCGATGGCGCCGACGAACGGCGGGAGAATCAGAGGCACCAGGATCATGGCGCTGAAGGCGCCCTTGAGCGGGAAGCGGTGGCGGGCGGCCAGCAACGCCAGGGGCACGGCGATGGCGGCGCTTAGAAGGGTCGTTCCGGTGGCGATCCACGACGCGTTGAACAGCCCCTCGCGCGTGACGGGGTCTCGGAACACGCGCAGGACGTGGGTCAGAGTCCATCCGCCGTCGCCGCTGGGATCGATCGCGAACCCGCCGCGGATGGTCAGGATGATCGGGTAGATGAGCGCCAGGCCCAGGAACGCGATGAGCAGCACGACCAGCGTCTGCTCGATGAGCCGGCGCAGGGCCAGGGCGTGCATGGGCTCAGGCCTCCGCCTTGACGGGCTGGTTATTCAGCGACTGGCCCAGCGTGAGCACGGTGGCGTTGCCGCGATCGAAGCTGGCCAGGTGCTCGCGCAGGGCGGGCAGCGTCACGGCGTCGATCTCGGCGACACGCTCCTCGAGCGTTCGGCAGCGAGCCAGCTTGCGGTAGTCGCTGGCCATTGCGCCCGCGCGGGCACCCGTCGATTCGCCGCCGAAGACGATGCGGGACTTCAGGCCCACGCGGGCCCGCTCGAACTCTTCCTCGGTGGGCCCGCCATCCGGCGTCGCCAGACGGTCGAGTTCGGCCTGGAGCACCTCGAGCGATTCGGCGGCCCGCTCGGGCGTGGTGCCCACGTACGCCGTCAGCCAGCCGGTCTCGCGTTCGGCCGTGTAGCCGGCGTGGACGGCGTAGCACAGCCCCCGCTTCTCGCGCACTTCGGTAAACAGCCGGCCCGACATGCCGCCGCTGAGCACCGCCGTGGCTAGGCGCTCGCACGCGGCCTCGGGCGTGCCATCGCGTGGGGCTTCGCGGATCACCATGACCTGGACCTGGGCACCATCGTCGTCGACATGGGCCCGGCCGCGCTGCGGCGTGCCGGTGGCCATGGGCTCGCTGGCGGTGCCCGTCCAGCCGTCGAGGGCCTTATTTAATGTCTCCTGGGCGAGTAGCGGATCGACATCGCCCGCGAGCGCGATGAGGCTGCCACCCGGCACGAACCCTGTGTTCAGGAACGCTTGGGCGGCGGCGTGGGTGCAGGCCTCGAGGCCCTCGCGCGTGCCGTAGGTCGAGCGGTTGAGCGGTGCAGGCAAGTGGCGCGCCATCGCCTCAACGCCGGCCCATTCCTGCGGATCGTCGGCGAGCGCGTCGAGTTCCTGCAGTGCGAGGCTCTTCGCGGGATCGAAGGCGTCCTTGTCCATGGACGGGCGCACGATCATGTCGGCCAGCAATGGGACCGCCTTGTCCAGGTCCTGGCCCACGAAGGTGGCGGCCAGGCGGCTGGTGCGCACGCCGGTGTCCAGGCTCCGGCTGACCCCGGCCGCGTCGAGCGCGTCGGCGTGCTGGCGGGAGTTGAGCCCGCCCGCGCCCCTCTGGACCATCTCGGCGACGATGCCGGCCAGCCCCAGCTTGCCCTCGGGCTCGGCGGCGGCACCGGCGGGTAGGGTCCAATTCAGGGCGCAGCTCTTCACGCCGGCCATGGGCTCGACCAGCAGCACCGCCCCGCATTCCAGTTCTCGGATCTCGATAGCCATAGGTGGGCGCAGTTTAGCGGACGCTGACGGGGCGGGCCGGACGCGGCAGGACCGGCACGATCATCGCGAAATTACCCAATCCTCGCGGACGCGGGCCAGCGAGCCACAAGAGAGGCGGGGCCAGGGCCGATCTCTTACTTATCTAGAAGAGGGTCGCGATGTCGAAGGAACGCTCCAACCTGCGCCGGATTGTGGACGTGGTCGCCCTGGGCCTGTGCCTGGTGGTGGTCACGCTCGTGGTGATCCAGCAGACCCGCAGCGAGTCGGTCGAGAGCGTAGTGGTACGCACCGAGCTGTCGCTTGCGCACTTTCACGAGGTCCTGAAGGTCCAAGCGACAACCAGTGGCGTGGCTGTCAACGGCCGCGGGTGGCCCAACACGATCGAGGGCCACTGGTTTGAAGACGACCCGCCCCGCAACCACCTGCTGACCGGCGATCGCCCCTGGGTGGAACTCGCGCCCGCCGAAGACGCCGACCGCGACCATCCAGCCGATCCCGTCGCGTTCGACATGGGCGGCCAGAAGGCCGCGAGCTTCTGGTACAACCCGTATCGGGGCGTGGTACGCGCAAGAGTTGCGCCCCAGATCAACGAGGATGAAACGCTCGCGTTGTACAATCGCGTGAACGGCGTGTTCCTGGCGACGCTGGCCCCCGAGGGCGGCCTGCGCAACGCCGAACAGGAACACGACGAAGCGGAGCGGCTGCGCGAGATCTCCGAGCGTGTGCGGCAGATGGCCGAGTCGACGGGTGCCGTCGCCGCGCCAGACAACGTGGTGAAGGTGCGTCGCGTCGATCCAGAGAGCGAAGCCCCCGCTATGCCCGAACCCGAAACCCGGCACCAGAGCGAGCCCGATCCGGTTGCAGAGCAGCCGGTGTCCGAAACAACCGATGACCCATCAAAGACCCCCGCCGATCCCGCGCAGGAGCCCCAAAAACCGCTCTAGGCGTGCTCTCAGGGCCCCTGGGGGGCCATTTGGGGTCAATGCCAGCGTTGTGCGTCGTGTCGTCCAACGCCCGGTTTCCGGTCGACGAGCCACTCCGCGGCGCGGTGGACGCCGCGCGCAACAGTGGCCCGGTGATTGGGGCTTGTGTGTTGGCTCGATCGTCTCATCGGCGCCGTCGAAACGGGCGAGATACTTGGTAACGGCACCCGCTGCGCGAACCGATGCGACGGCGTGTGGACCGAAGTGCGCGCCCCATATTGCGTGTTTTCGATCTGCTCGCGCAGCGCGCCGACGGTACCGTATGGGGTCTCAACCTTACCGGAACGGTGCCATTCAGTGATTGACGAACAAAAATTTTTGCATTTCGTGCAAGAAATTTTTCGGACCATCTGGATGCGTATGACGCACCCCGCGGACGTGTTGGGCACAACCAGAACCGATGCGTCGGCAGCCGGTCTCGCGAGCGCCTCCAGGTGTTCGCGCCCGAGCGTGGTCGTGCCCGCAAACGATGGTGCCGGGTGTGTGCGAGCGTGCTGGCTCGAGTCATGCACAGCGTGGAAATTCGAGAAATTTACGAGGAATTCGTGATTTTTTGATCGGCATCGAGCGCTTGCGCGCGCGGATGATCGCGATTGATGCGTGCCGTGGCAGCGAACTGATCGTCGAGCGAAGACAGCGTGACAACACGATCGCCAACGGTGCCCGACGCGCCCACGACCACGACGATGGGCGCGTGTTGCGCGGGGCGTCGTTGGTCGTTCGGGCGTGAGCGGGACTCGAAAAAAATGTGGACGAATCGGAAAGTTCTTGTAGACTACTCAAGCCGTATGGGTAACAGACCCGATACACGCTGCGCGCGCCCTTTGTCCGCGGAGATGCCCGGCCCGCAATTTTCGGCGCGTGTAGTGACAAGGCGAAGCCGGGCATCAGAGCAGGAGTTTGCTCATGGCGAAGAAAGCCGCAAGGAAGAAGGCCACCCGCAAGAAGGCGGCCAAGAAGACCACGCGTAAGAAATCGACCCGCAAGAAGGCCACTCGCAAGACCGCCGCCCGGAAGACTGGTGCCCGTAAGAAGGCCGCCAAGAAGACCACCCGGAAGAAGGCCACACGCAAGAAGGCGGCCAAGAAGACCACCCGGAAGAAGGCGACTCGCAAGAAGGCCGCCAAGAAGACCACCCGGAAGAAGGCCACACGCAAGAAGGCGACCCGCAAGAAGGCCGCTAAGAAGACCACCCGGAAGAAGGCAACCCGGAAGAAGGCCGCACGCAAGGCTGGTACCCGGAAGAAGGCCACACGCAAGAAGGCGACCCGGAAGAAGGCCACACGCCGCTCCACCGTCCGCCGGTGAGTTCAGGAGCGTCTTGAGTCCGCTCCGGCGGAGTCATCGAGACGTACATCCCAGTGATGCTTTGCGACGGTCCGGTTCACGCCGGATCGTCGCTTTTTGTTGGCGCACGCGCCGTGGCTCGCGTCGGGCAACAATCGCCCATGTCACAGGCGAACGTTGATGAATGCCGGCAAGCCCGCAGCCGGATGCTGGCCAACCTCGCGGGCGTGCTGGTGTGCGAGGCCGGGGCCGAGCCGTGCCGGCTGGTCGCGGCCGAGCGGGGCGGCTCGGTGACACTGCCGATGCACCGCGATCTGGACGAGGCGGGCCAATGGTCATTCGCCGCTCCGCAGGAACTGGACCCAGCGATTGAGCTGTGCCTCGAACCGGTTGATGGCTCTCAGGGCGACCTGCCCGAGCCCGACGAGATCGAGGCCGACCGCTGGCTGGCGTACCACGGCTCGACGCCGCCAAAGTGTCGGTTAGTGTCGCTTGCGATCTCGTTCGCTCGGTACGCCGGCGGCGATGGTCGGACGCGCGTGGCCGAGGAGGTGCTGACACCGAATCCGCTGCGGTCGGCGGTGCCCGCGCTGTGCAAGCTGCTGAATAGTGACAAGGCGAGGCTGGCCGAGGCGTGCGCTCGGCTGACCGGCGTGCGGCCCGAGTCGCCCGTCGCGGTCGGGGTGGACGACTCGGGCGTGCATGTCAAGGCGGCGTTCGACGTACTCCGGCTTGGGTTCGATGAACCGGCGATGGACGAGGCCGCGGCCCGGGCGGCGATCGGGGAGGTGCTGGATGGGTGAGCGGCCCACGAAATTGCGAGAAGCACATGGCCATGTGTTCGCGCACGGTCGTTCGCTCGAGATGGTCCAACTGGAACGGTGCACGACCGCCCAGGAAATGCTCGACGCGATCGCGGACGCGGCGGTAGGTTCGTCGCTCGTGCTTGCTCACGGTGCGCGGCCCGAGGCGTGGATCGAGCCGGGCTGGCCGACGCTCGAATTGCTCGACCAAGCCAGCCCCAAAGCAGCGGTCGCAGTGTGGTGCTTCGACTACCACGCGATGATGGTGAACTCGCACGCCATGCAGGCCGTGGGTATCGACGCCAGCAGTGCCGATCCCGAGGGTGGCCAGATCGGTCGGCTGGCCGATGGCAGGCTCTCGGGCGTTCTATACGAAGCGGCGGCCGGCATGGCCTGGAATCATCTGGAACCCCAGGGCATCGATACGGCCGTGCTCGAGAGTGCGATCTGGGACTTGGCCGAGCATGGCTTCGTCCGTATCCATGACATGAAAGCCCAAGTCGGGCTCGGCAGGGCACTGGCCGGGGTTTTGGGCAACAGCCCAGTGGAGTTTGTGCTGTATCCCCTCGTCCAAGACCTCCCCGAGACCCTCAAGACTCGCCACGACTGGCAATCCGACCAGATCCGCCTTGGCGGCGGCAAGATCTTCGTCGACGGCACGCTCAACTCGCGTACGGCCTGGATGCTCCACCCCTTCGCCGACGGGCGGAGCGAGCACCCGAGCGGCATGCAACTGATGAGCGACAAGGCGATCGAGGACGCCATCCGGCTGTGCGCGAGCGAGGGCGTGCAGCTGGCGGCCCACGCCATCGGCGATGCGGCGGTGCGGGCGGTGTTGGACGCGACGCAGCGGGCGAGGGTGCCGCGTGGCACGGTGCGCATCGAGCACGCCGAGGTGATCGACGAGGCGGACGTGCCACGGTTTGCCGAGCTTGGGGTCATCGCCAGCGTGCAGCCGTGCCACTTGCTGTATGACATCGAAGCGTTGCGGCGTGCGTGCCCCGATCGGCTGGAGCGCGTGCTGCCACTGCGCGAACTGATCGACAGTGGCATGACGCCGGGCCGCGACATCATGTTCGGCAGTGACACTCCCATCGTGCGGCCCGACCCGGAGGATTCGATCCTGGCGGCGACACACCGGGGGCGGGCGGGCATGCCCCGGGAGGAAGGCATCGCGCCGGGGCAGGCTATCTCTCAAAAAGAGGCGTGGGCGTGCTTCGACGCGGATGCCTGAAAGTAATTGTTTGCCCGGACGGCCGCATGCTCTTTGAGAACCATTCCAGCTTTGTATTAGAATGATTCTAATCTACGGCCATGACCACTCTCGGTAAAAAGCTCTGTAAAGAGGAGGCCCCAACCCATGACGACCCCCAAGAGCACCGACGGCAAGCACGGCCAGGGCAAGTGCCCGGTGATGACCACCGCGGACGGCAACCCCATCGGCATGCAGCAGGCGATGACCGCCGGCTCAAGGGGCCCGCTGCTGATGCAGGACGTGCAGTTGCTCGAGCAGATGCAGCACTTCAACCGCGAGCGCATCCCCGAGCGTTCGGTGCATGCCAAGGGCAGCGGGGCGTATGGCACGTTCACCGTCACCCACGACATCAGCAAGTGGACCAAGGCCGACTTCCTGAGCAAGGTGGGCAAGACCACCGAGGTCATCTCGCGGTTCAGCACAGTGGCGGGCGAGCGCGGGGCGGCCGACGCCGAACGTGACGTGCGTGGGTTCGCGCTGAAGTTCTACACCGACGAGGGCAACTGGGACATGGTGGGCAACAACACGCCCGTGTTCTTCGTGCGCGACCCGTACAAGTTCCAGAACTTCATCCACACCCAGAAGCGCGACCCCAAGACGAACCTGCGCGACATGGACATGCAGTGGGACTTCTGGAGCCTGTGCCCCGAGAGCCTGCACCAGGTGACCATCCTGTTCAGCGATCGCGGCCGGCCGGTGGGCTACCGCCACATGCACGGCTTCGGCAGCCACACGTACAGCTTCATCAACAAGGACGGCGAGAGGGTGTGGTGCAAGTTCCACTTCAAGAGCCAGCAGGGCTGCGAGAACCTGATGGACGAGGAGGGCGACGAGCTCATCGGCCAGGATCGCGAGAGCTCCCAGAAGGATCTCTTCGAGGCCATCAAGAAGGGCGACTACCCCAAGTGGACCATGAAGGTCCAGGCCATGACCCAGGGCGAGGCCGACGCCTGGGAGAAGAAGACCGGCTGGAACCCCTTCGACCTGACCAAGGTCTGGCCGCACGACGACTTCCCGCTGCACGAGGTGGGCGTGCTGGAACTCAACCGCAACGCCGAGAACTATCACGCCGAGATCGAGCAGGCCAGCTACAGCCCCAGCGCTCTGGTGCCGGGCATCGGCCCGAGCCCCGACAAGATGCTGCAAGCGCGGCTCATGAGCTACGCCGACGCCCACCGCTACCGCGTGGGTAACAACTACCACCAGTTGCCGGTCAACAAGCCCAGGTGCCCGGTCTTCAACAGCCAGCGCGACGGGCAGATGGCCACCGCCGAGAGCTACGGCAGCCGGCCGAACTACTGGCCGAGCAGCCGGCAGGGCATGCCCGACACCGAGCCGCAGTACAAGGACCCGGCTTGGGACCTGGGGCAGACGACCGTCGACCGCTTCGACAGCACCGTCGATCATGACGACTACACCCAGCCGGGCAACCTGTACCGGATGTTCGACGACGCCCACAAGGACCGTCTGGCGACGCGCATCGCCGGTGTGTTGGGGCAGGCCAGGAAGGAAGTGCAGATGCGGCAGCTCTGCCACTTCTTCCGCGCCGATGAGGATTACGGCAAGCGTGTGGCCGACAAGCTGGGCGTGAACCTCGACGAGATCATGCAGGCTGCTGGGAACGGCCAGGCCACCCACGCCTGACCCCCCACACACGACTCAACCCTTGCTCTCTCGGGCGGGCTCTGGCTTTCGGGTCGGGCCCGCCTTTCGTGTTTACGGGCAGCCGGCGTCGAAGGCGTTCTGGAAGGCCAGGAAGTCGAAGATCGTCAACTCGCCGTCGCCGTCGAAGTCGGCGATAGGGTCGCCCGTGTCGAAGAGGTTCTGGAACGCCAGGAAGTCGAAGATGGTCAGCGATCCGTCGCCGTCCAAGTCGGCGCGGCACGCCGCCATCGGCCTGGTCCACACATGCGCCGCTTGGGTAAACGTTCCTCGCGCCTGGCCCACGACGTAGAGCGTCTGGCCGTCGTGCCAGATATCCGTGGTGACCACGCGATCGAACCCATCGGGGATCGGCAGCGGTTCACGCGAGGCGGCGGTGCCGTTCCAGACGAGCGGCTGGTTGACCTCCACGCCCACCTGCCACCCATCGTGCATCGCGTAGATGACGCCCGGGCCCAGGTTCTCCCACGACTCGGCCGTGCCGCGCCACAGGGCCGCGTGCGACACGCCATCGATCCACACTTCGCCCCCCTGGATGCCCGCGTCGGCGGCATTGGCGGAGGACCGCGAGGCGCCGGCGGGGTGGAGGTCGACCCAGGAATCGGCGGTGCCCCGCCAGAGCCCCGCGCGCCGCGTCTCGTCGAACAACGCGCTACCGACCTGCACGCCGTCGTGAACGCCCAGGGCCAGCGACACCCGAGCGCCCGCGGGCATGAGATCGACCACCGAGGCCGCCGTGCCGGTCCACAGCGCGGCGCGCTCGGTGACCGGCTCGGTCCAGGTCCAGCCGACCTGCTGCCCGCCGTGGGTGGCAACCGCCGTGGAGTGCGAGATCCCGTGGCGATCCTGGGTGTGCAGGCTGACCCACGTGTCCGCCGACCCGCTCCACAGGCTCGCACGATTCTCATAGATCCCATAGAAAGATCGCAAGTAGTTCACTGACCCGACCTGCTGTCCCTCGTGCGCACCCAGGCACTGCGAGCCGTGCTGCAGCGACGGGGGCTGGAGGCTTACGAAAGAATCGGGCGTGTACTCGCTCCAGAACCCGGCCTCGCCGTTGCTGCCCACGGGAACGCCGCCGTCGATCCCATGCGCGGACGCGAAGGGCTCGCCGGGCACCTGCAAGTTGGTGTACTCCCATTGGCCGTACGCGACCGACGGCACGAGCGCCAGCGTTGCGATGCACGCCGCCGCGGCCATCGAACGGCCGCCGGCCCCGATCCTCGATCGTGCCATGCGAATCCTCGATCGTGTCATACCGATCCCCTTTTCTTGGCCCGGCCGGTGGTGCTCGGGGCGGCCCCCCACGGATGGCCGGGAGAAGCTTATCACGGATCCGCGGGCGACGCCCGGGGATCACCCCCACGACCCCCCGCCCCCCCACGACCCCCTCCACTCCACCAACCGGAGGCCGCGGCAGCCCGGCCGGGGGCGAGAAGGGCGTGCACCACGGCCGTGATCGCTCGAGGCAACACGGCGAGAGCGTGAAGGATCACAACCAAGCCGTGAAGGAACATGGCCAAAGCGTGAAGGGACATGGCAATGGCGTGAGGGAACACGACGAAGGCGTGAAGGAACATGGCAAGAGCTCAAGGGAACACGACCTCGGCCCACGCCTTCGTGACCGCCGGGCAGGTCTTGGTGGCCAACCCATAGGTTTTGGTGATGGCCGGCGTGGGTTCGCGGACCAGGATCGCAACTTCACGAACCAGAACCGCCGGTTCGAGGACGAGAACGCGGGTTCCCGGAACGCCCGGACGGTTCTCGGGCTTCCCGGTCGACTTCCTACCATCCAACATGCCCCCTCGCCCCTTCGAGATCGTCAGCCCGTTCCAGCCCATGGGCGACCAGCCCTCGGCGATCGAATCGCTCGTCAAGCGCCTCAACACGGGCGCGGATTCGGCCACGCTCCTGGGGGCGACGGGCACGGGCAAGACGTTCACGATGGCCAACGTCATCGAGCGGCTGGGCAAGCCCACGCTGATCATCAGCCACAACAAGACGCTGGCCGCCCAGCTCTACGAGGAGCTCAAGGAGTTCCTGCCGCACAACAGCGTGAACTACTTCGTGAGCTACTACGACTATTACCAGCCCGAGGCGTACATCCCCCAACGCGACATCTACATCGAGAAGGACGCCAGCCGAAACGACGACCTCGACCAGCTGCGCCTGGCGGCGACCAGCAACATCCTGAGCCGGCGCGACACGGTTGTCGTCGCCAGCGTGTCGTGCATCTTTGGCTTGGGCTCGCCCGAGGCGTACGGCGACAAGGTGCTTACGTTCAGCAAGGGCGGGCGTGTCGATCGGCGGCAGTTGTTCGCGTCGCTGACGGCGATGCAGTACAAGCGGAGCGATTACGAGTTTTCTCGCGGCCGCTTCCGGGCCCGTGGTGACGTGATCGAGGTGTGGCCGGCGTCCGAGCGGTTCGCCGTCCGGCTGGATTTGTTTGGTGATGAGCTGGACCGGCTGGAGCTGATCAATCCGACTTCTGGCGAAGTGCTCGCGGATGAGGAGACGTTCCACCTGTTCCCGGCCGTCCACTACGTGCTGCCCGAGGAGCAGCTCGGGAGCATCTGCGACGATATCTCCAGGGAGCTGGACTCGCGGGTGCTGGAACTGCGAGCCGAGGGCAAGCTGCTGGAAGCCCAGCGGCTGCTGGCCCGCACGAAGTACGACCTGGACCTGCTCAAGGAGACCGGGAGCTGCCCGGGCGTGGAAAACTACAGCCGGTTCTTCGATGGGCGCATGCCCGGCGAACGGCCGTTCACGCTGATGGACTACTTCGATTACGCGCCGCGGCCGGGCGAAGAAGGCGCGAAGATGATGCCGCGAGCCAAGAGTGACGACCAGCTTGTCCGGCGTGACGACGAGCGGCGGGCCAAACGCCCCAACATCGATGATTGGCTCGTGATCGTCGACGAGAGCCACGTGACGCTGCCGCAGGTGCGGGCGATGTTCAACGGCGATCGCATGCGCAAGGAGACGCTGGTGGACCACGGCTTCCGGCTGAGCAGCGCCCTGGACAACCGGCCGATGCGCTTCGAGGAATTCGAGCGGATGGCGCCCCAGCTCATGTTCGTGAGCGCGACGCCCGGGCCGTACGAGCTCGAGCGCACGGGCGGGGAGATCGCCGAGCAGGTGATCCGGCCGACGGGCCTGCTCGACCCCGGCGTGGAGGTCAAGCCCGCCGACGGGCAGGTGCCCGACTTGCTGGAAGAATGCAAGGCCACAGTCGCGCGCGGCGAGCGGGTGCTGGTGACGGCGCTCACCAAGCGGCTGTGCGAGGACCTGGCCAGCTACCTCGACCAGAACGGCCTGCGGACGCGGTACCTGCACAGCGACATCGAGACGCTCGAGCGGCTGGAGATCATCACCGACCTGCGCGAGGGCACGTTCGACGTGCTGGTGGGCGTCAACCTGCTGCGCGAGGGCCTCGACCTGCCCGAGGTGGCGCTCGTGGCGATCCTGGACGCCGACAAGGAGGGCTTCCTGCGCAGCCCGACGAGCCTGATCCAGCTCATGGGACGTGCGGCGCGGAACGTTAATGGCCGGGTGGTCATGTACGCCGACAAGGTCACGCCCGGCATGCAGCACGCGCTGGACGAGACCGACCGCCGCCGCGAGAAGCAGACGGCCTACAACGAGCAGATGGGCATCACGCCGGCGACGATCAAGAAGGAGATCCGCCGGGGCATCGAGATGCAACTGCGGGCCCGCAAGACGGCACGCGAGGCGGCGGGATCAGCCGAAGAGGCGTTCGACATCGCCGAGTTGCAGCGTGAGCTGGAGGCCGAGATGCTCGAGGCGGCCCAGTCGCTGGAGTTCGAGAAGGCGGCGCGATTGCGCGACCAGGCCCGCAAGCTCAAGGAGCGGCTGGCCCAGGGCGATACGGCTAAGGTGCGGCGGAGCGAGCTCGACGAGGGCAAGCAGAACAAGCGGCAGCGCCGGAGCAAGGCCGGCAAGCCGGGCACGCCGGGCAGCAAGCCGACGAAGCGAAAGAAGCGGACGAGCGGATGAAGACCAAAGAGAAGTTCAAGACCTACTTCACGGGCTTCGGGATCGGGCTGATCCTGGTTGGCTTCATCGTGTACGCCCGCTGGAAGCACGCGCAGGCGAACCCGCGCTTTCCGCCGCAGCAACAGCAGCAAGCCCCTATCCCCGCAACGCCGTAACCGCCTCGGGCAACTCGTCGGCCAGCTCGCCGGGCGTGAGCCCCGCGTCTGCGTGGTGCTTCTCGCGCCAGAGCCTGGCGGCGTGGGCATGGGCGACCACGGCGCAGCGGGAGATCTCGAAGAGCGTGAGGTGGCCGTCTTCGGGCATCAGCCTCGCGCGATCACCCAGCTTCGAGCGGGCGAGTTCGTGCGTGACGGGACGGGCGTGCTGGGCGATGAAGCCGCCGATGAGGCCGGCCAGCACATCGCCCGTGCCGCCGGTTGCAAGGGCAGAGTCGGCGGTGCCATCGCCCCAGGTCTGGATGCCGTCGCTCACGACGGTGCGGGCACCCTTGAGCACGACCACGCACCCCAATCGCTGGGCAAGTTGCTCGGCGGCCCGGGGGCGCTTGGCGTCGTCGGTCGCGTCGGTTTTCATGCCCAACGCCTTTGCCAGTCGCGCGAATTCACCGGGGTGGGGCGTGACGACGGCCGGGGCGTGGAAATCGAGGGCGAGCTGCGTCGTCTCGCTCAGCTCGTTGAGCGCGTCGGCGTCCACGACCACGGGCGTGAGCTGTTGCTGGACGGCGCGGAGCGCCAGGGCCGCTGGACCCGGCCCGCGACCAAGACCCGGGCCGATCACCACAACGCCGGCGTCCTCGAGTTCTTCGTCGAGCACGGCGACGGCGTCGCTGGCGATGATCGAGCCATCGGTGTTCGTCGGGAGTGCCTTTCCCGTGCAGTGGTCGGCCAGCGTCAACGCCTCGTTGAGCACACCCTCGGGGCACAGCAGCCGCACGAGGCCGGCCCCGGCACGACCGGCGGCTCGCGCCGTGAGCGCGGGGGCACCGATCATCCGGCTCTCGGCCAGCGCGCAGCCGCCCACGACGGCGACGCGGCCGAAAACGCCCTTGTGCCCGGTGTCCTTGCGGGCGGGCAAGCGCGGCGCGGGGAGGCTCTCACTCAACGGGTCGCCTCCACCTCGATCGAGATCGTGCCGAGGGTTGGAGCCAGGCCCTGCCACAGGTCGTTGGCGTTCGAGCCATCGGAGATCGAGAGCGCGATCTGCGTTACGTGTCGCGGGCGGAGGCGATGCGTGGCGTCGAGGTCGACCCAGTGCGAGCCTTCCTCTCCCTCGATCAACGCCTGCGTCCACACGTGGTACACGAACGCTGGCGGGGCGTTCCGACTGCCGGCCTCATAGCTCAGGCCCGCGACGAGCTTTGATGGGATCCGTTCAACACGCAGCAACGCCGCCAGCAATGTGGCATGCTCGGTGCAATCGCCCTCACGATCGCGAGCGACGGTCGCGGCGCTGGCCAACGCAATGTCCAGGTTCTTTCGGTTGATGTACCGATGCACGAAGGCCCGCAAGGTTTCGGCCTTTGCCCCGGGTGTCGCGGCCGGCGGCAGGCTCCTCGTGGCACGCTCGGCCAGTTGTATCACGAGCTCGTCCCCGACTTCCAACAGATCGGTGGCGGCGAGCAGCGCCTCGTGCTCCTCATCGGTCAGTTCCACGGTGTGGCCGGTCTCGCCCAATTCGACGGTGACCCGCACCGCGTCATCATCGATCCGCTCGGCGGTCTGCGGCCCGGTCGTGAGCGAGGGCGTATCGGCATTGCCTCGAAGAACGAATGCCGCCGAACGCAGCCGCTGGTAGCCCCGGATCGCACGAGAAGCCGAGACGCGGGTCGCGTCGATCAGGTCGGGTGGCTTGGCCAGCGCCCGGCGTGCGGCCGCCTCATCGCTCAGGCGGATCTCCTGCACCACCGCGCCGATCGAGGTCCGGGCACGCACCAGGTCGCCGTGGGCGTCGATCCACTCGTCGACCACGCGCTGCTCGTCGCCGCGGCGGGTCTCGAAGCGGACCGTCTCGAGCCCGTCGACGGCTTCTTCGCCGATGCGCTTGCGCAGGGTGGGCACGGGGTCGAGGCCGCTGAGCGGGTCCAGCACACGCGTGCTGATGCTCTTGTCGCCCTCGGCGATGTGCCGGGCCAGGTACGCCCGCTCGGCGTCGGGGCCGACATAGACACCCTGGGGTGATGGCAGTGTCTGGTTCTGGCCGTCGCGTTCGAGCGTGACGTCCTTGCCATCAAATCGCCATGCCGCCTCGTCGTCTTCGACGCCCTCGATCGAGCGGCGCATCGACAGCACGTTGCCGCCCCGGCGCTCGACGACCTCGCTGGTGAAGGCCGTCACGACGACCGAGCCCTGCCGCCCCACCGCCACGCGCATCGCGGTGATGGTAGTCACGGTCTCGCCCGCCTCGCGCCGCTCGATGGTCATCCAGCCGGCGGGCTGGCCCTGGAGCTCGACGACGTACCAGCGGGTGTCCGCCAGCACGGTCGCCACGCACAGCAGCACGCCCAGGATGGCAACAAAGCGTCGCATCGCCCAATCGTAGTGGCACCCGGCGTGGGTTGTCGGGCACGCTGGCGCTCTGTCGGGAACGCTGGCGCTCTACGGTTGCCCGTGATCGACACCCACTGCCACCTGACGTTCCCCGACTTCGAGAGCCGCGTGCCCGAGGAACTGGCCGAGGCCGCCCGCCACGGCGTATCCGGCTGCATCACCATCAGCACCACGCCAATCAACGCGCTGGACTGCCTCCGGCTCGCCACGACCTACCCCAACGTCTGGAGCAGCGCGGGCATCCACCCGCTGTACGCCGACCAGGGACCGTTCGACGCCACGCCGCTGCGGACCTGCATCGCCCACGAGCGGTGCGTGGCCTGGGGCGAGCTCGGGCTTGACAACCACTACAACGAGCCGACGCGAGCCCAGCAGGAGCCCGTGCTCCGCGACCAACTCGCCCTCATCCGCGAGATCGACACCCCGAAGAAGGGCACGGCCAGGCCCGGCGCGAACAAGCCCATCGTCGTCCACTGCCGCGAGGCGTTCGACGACCTCATCCCGATCCTGAAAGACAGCGGCATACCCGGCGAACGCTTCGTGTTCCACTGCTTCACGGCCGGCCCGGCCGAGGCCAAACAAGTCCTCGACTTCGGTGCCATGATCAGCTATACCGGCGTGGCGACGTACAACAACGCGAAGGAGGTGCTCGAGGCCGCCGTGCTGACGCCGGCGGACCGCCTCATGGTCGAGACCGACGCTCCCTACCTGAGCCCCCAGCGCGTGCGTGGGCAGCGGCCGTGCCGGCCTTGGATGGTCTCGCTGACCGCCAAGATCATCGCCGGGGCGCGGGGTGAGTCGTACGAGGATTTCGAGCGAGCAACCGACGCGAACGCGGAGCGGTTCTTCGGGATTCGCATCCCGAGCAATACCTGAGCGCTACGCGGTGCGGACCGCGAAGTTGAGGCGTTGCTCGGCGATCTGGGTCAGCGTGCGGTCGGCGTGGCCTTCCTCTTCCAGTGTCGTCGTCAGCACCTCGGCGTCGTCGTGCCGGCCGAGCTTGCTGGCGAACGCGCGGGCCACGCCGTAGGCGGCCATCTCGTAGTGCTCCACGCGCTGGCAGGCGGCGACGATCGCGGCGTTGCGCACGGCGTCGTCCTCGGTCTCGGCCAGCACGTCCTCGCCTTCCTTGATCAGGCCCTCGATGCCCTTGCACTTGTGGCCGCCGGGCTCGAAGTCGAGGTTCTGGAACAACCGCTCGATGCGCGCCAGGTGCTCCTGCGTCTCCTTGCGGTGGCTCTCGAGCGCCTTCTTGAGCTCATCATCGCTGGCGGCGCTGATCATCTTGGGCAAGGCGTCGAGGATCTGGCTCTCGGCGCTGTGCAGGTCCTTGAGCTCGTGGACGTAGAGCTTCTCGAGGCTGTCGATCTTCATAGCTGTATCTCCCTTGGTAAGAAATTCGTGGGGCGCGTGCGTTCACCCGCCCTGCGGCATCGCGGCGGTGGCCCGGGTATGGGTGAAGGACGCCGTGAGCATCTCTTCGGTGTTCCCCTTGGCCTTGCACAGCACCTTCTCGTGCGGGTGCGTGACCTGGCTCCGACCGCTCAGCACGCCGTCGGCCTTTTCGTCTCCGACCAAGCCGGCCGCGTTGCAGTACGCGAAGACTATGTCGTTCTCGAACGACCTCGCCACACACAGCGAATCTATGAGTTCGATTTCATCTTTTGCCACGCCCCGGCTCTGTTCCGCCCGCCGAGACAGCGACCAGTATGTTGGCGACACGACGAGCTCGGCCCCCAACCGCGACATCTCGGTGAACATCTCGGGGAACGCGATGTCCCAGCAGATCGTCAGGCCCACCATGCCGTGGGCCGTCGGGAACACCGAGACGGCCAGCCCCGGGGCGAGCGTCGCCTTCTCGGTTTCCCACAGGTTCACCTTCCTGTACACCCCCGCGACCGAGCCATCGGCGTTGATGTAGTGCGCCGCGTTGCAGAGCACCGGCCCGACCGCGCCCGCCTCGGTGACCGACCACGAGCCGGGCACGATGTCGATCTGGTGCTTGACCGCCAACGCCTGGAAATACGCGAGATACTCCGGAGCGTGCTGCACGTACAGCGTCTGGCCCTCGAGCGGCCCGGTGACGGCGTCTTCGGGGAAGACAACCAATTGGGCGCCGGCCTTGGCCGCCTTCGCGACGAACTCGGCCATATTGGCAAGATTCGCCGGCGGGTCGTTGGGGATGACGTTCAGTTGCACGAGGGCGATCGAGAGTTTCATGGTGGCTCACTGGGGGTGGGTGCGTTCCGGACGAACACGCATGATAGCTCCGACGGTTTCCCGGCTTTGCCGCGTGAAGCGTCGTTCATCCCAATGAGTTTCTCGCGAGCGCGCGAGAACGCCCGCGCGGGCATCGGGCCCCGCGCGGGCGTTCGGCACACCAATCGTGTTGGGGGCTCAGGCGGCCTCGGTCTCGATCGCCCCGGCGGCCATGGGCCCGCCCGCGCTGCCCTGGTTGCCGAAGTTGGTCACCGAGGGCTCGCTCCACTCGCTGGCCACACCGTTGCTCAGCGTCGTGCGCACGCGGTAGAGGACCTGCCGCAGGCCCACCGGCACGGCCTCGTCGATGAAGCTCTTCTTGCCGATGGTGGCCAACGGCGTCCACGAGCCGAACTCGCCGCTCAGCAGCACGGTCTGCCGCTGCACGTCGAAGGTCGCGCCGCCGCCGGTGGTGACGGTGAAGGCGACCTCGATGGTGCCGTCGGTGCGCACGCGGGTGCTCACGTCCTCGGGCTGGGGCGCGTCGCTGCGCGGCGTCGGCGGGGCGGGCGGGTCGATGTGGGCCCGCTGGTACACGTCCGGGTCGCCGCTCTCCTTGGCGTAGCCCTCGACGATGTCGATGAGCCCGCCCAGCTTGGTGCGCAGGCCGGCGAAGGCGTTGCGCTTGCCGGTGCTCGCCGCTTTCGCGGCGCTGGCGCTGGTCGTCTGGCTGGTCTTGGCGTCCTGAGCACTCGTGAGGCTCGTGCCCAGGCTGGCAACCTGCTCGGCGCTCAGGCCGATGTCGGGCGGCGTGCCCTGCCCGCCGCTCCACACGGCGAAGAGGTTGGCGGCGTACTGGAGGAGTTCGGCGTCCTTGATCGGTTTTCTGGGCATTGGATCGTCCCTGATCGGTGGACGCCAGCACGAATCGCGACGCCCTCGGTGCCCGCCGCGCCCGCGGGACCTTCCGGCGGGCAAGCGGCGGCTGTCGAGGATTGCATCGGGGGGATCGGGGGGCGACTTCAGTCGGAGGCAAGATTTTTTTGAAAAAGAAACTTTGCGGCGGGTTCGGATGTGCGGGCGATTCCGCCGGAGGAGGCGGAGGAGGATGGGTGAGGGCGGGGGCGTCTGACCCGCTCCCCCGCTCCCAGCGGGGGAGCTGTCGAGGTCTTCCGAGACTGAGGGGGTCTTCAGATTAGTCAGGGAGCGGTCGCGGGGGTTGGACGCAATGCATCACGCGATGGGCTTCGAGAATGCCAAGACCACTTCGCGCCGCATCCGCCCCTCGATCGCGGAATCCGCGCCCTTCTTAGGTGGTGGCAGATACCGGCGGTTGGCAGGCAAGGCCCGAGACTTCTTGTCGTCAAGGACGAGCCCGTGCATTTGCGCCACGGCTTCCACGATGGCCGAGTTGCGTACGAATGTCCCCCGCACGGTCGAGTCGCCGACCACATACACCGCGCGCCCGTCCGCTCTTAATACGCGAGATACCTCGGACAAAGCGCCGCCCATGTCGAGGACGTAGCGTGACAGCAGTCCCGAATCGCGGCTTGAGAGCTTTGACTTTAGTCCCAACTGCATGATGAGCGACTGAACCCACGGCGATGCCATAGCTACCTGGGATGATGCTTCAGCGCCAACACTATCACCGCGAATCATTCGCAACTCGTCAACGTTGTAGCCCATCCATACAAGTGAGAACTTGCTGCATCGCATGTAGTCAATGGCGTTGAGATACGGCGGCGATGTCAATACCAGATCGATCGACTTTGACTCAATCTGTAATTTCCGTGCGTCGCCGTGCTTGACAACGGCCCTCGGTCCAATTCGGCCAGAACCAGACTTCGGGCAGTTTGAGATTACGGCGTCGACTGCTGCGATGAACCGGTTGAAGGGTTTGACCGGTGCTGTCGCAAACTTTTTGTGAGGCCGACTATGCGACAGATCCATCGCCAGCGAAGCGCCCGCACTCTTGGTAATGATGAGGCGCGAGAAGCCGCACCAGAGGACGTCACGAGTCGTCTCATCACGGACACGACTGATTGCAATAGAGAGGGCCGCTAGCTGGACGCGCGCGTAGTCGTCGAACCAATAGCGGATAAACTTGCGGGTCTCGCTATCGCTGCCTGTTGGGTAGGCCGAACCGGAGGATAGCGTGCGACAGGCGTGCTTCGCGCGAGCCAAGACCTCCGTCGCCTTCTGGTTCACGCGGTGCGGATCAACCGTTCGAGTCCAAACCCCAGATAGCAAGACGGCAAGGGGGTCAAGGTCCATACCGATTGCCCTATGCCCCTTCGATCGCGCGACGGCCAGAACCGTGCCCGACCCCGCCATAGGATCAAGCACCCGGAGCGGAGTTTGGCTCTCGCCCAGCGCATCAAGGGCGATACCCGGAGCCATTCGCGCGGGAAAGGGATGGATTGGGTTTCGCCCAAGTGTCTCGAAGATGGTCTGATTGTGTGACTTCAACATACAATAATTGGCTCATTAAGCGTACGTGATGCTTGGCTCTAAGATCAGTCTTTATCGACAATATGAGCCTTCGTAGCCGACTCAATGGCAGCCAAAACATTTTCCGGGCTCTGATTGAGCTCGACGGTCCGCTGGTTAGCGCTTATCTCTCCGCCTGTCATCGTTGCCATTCCCTTGCAAAGTTCAATAAGCTCATCGTTGGTACGCACCTTGTACGACGGCTTGTCCTTTCCCAGCGCAACTCGTAGAGCGCCGTACTCAACTGCCGCCATCTCGTAGTCCTTCTGTAACCCGTGGATCGCGTTGACAACCTGGGCATACGGCGGTATCTCCACGGGTTCCTCCTCCACGCTATCGACCCACGCTTTGCACTCCTCGGGTAGGCTGCACGTCTGGAGCATCTCACGGATACGCGCCAAGCCGAGGCGTTTAACTGGGCGAAGTTGGACCAAGCGCGCAAGATCTTCGATGTGAATCGCCGTTATAGTCCGTGGCTCACCCTTCGCTGCAGAGTTCTCCCTGTCGGCCTTGATTTCCTTGGCCAGGGCACTTTCGTTGCCAGGAGTGTGACTAAACGCAGGAGCTACGACCATCGCATGTTCGCACTGGGCCTCGTCACGATGCCTCGCGATTGCGGAGGGACTGAACGCTCTCGTCTTTAGTCGGGCACCTTCCTTTTGCTTGCTCTTGGCCTCCAGCGTCACGGCGTATCGCCTTGGTTGATTGCTGCCATCCGCCGCAAGCGGCGCCTTAGCCACCCCGTCGGGCTTACCATTGCCCCCAACTCGCGTTGCCTCGAACCCGAGACTGCGAAACGCTTCGACTACCTCAATTTCAAGCCTGTTAACGTCGTTTTTAGCATTGCGGAGACTATTCGCGACGGTCAAAGCTGTGCGTCGGCCGGAATCTTGGGCTACGAACCGGAGGAGTTGGTCTCGGGCGGACATAACGTCGTCAATTTGATACTGATCAAAGCCTGTTTGATATAGCTGAGCCTCCAGCAATACCTCCGACAAAGCAAAGACCTCAAGCGGAAGCCCGCTGGTCTTACTTGTAAACTCGTCGAAGTACGCCCCTACAAATGGATGCAGGCCATTGATTCTCAGCCGTCCCGTGACAGCGTCATACACGGCTATCCCATCATCGGTCGTTGCGTCATACGAAAAATCGATGCCTGCGACAAACCCATCGCTGGAACTAGCCCGCTCTTCCAATCGCTCGACTAGCGTGTTTCGCTCAGCCTCAGTAGTTGCCGCAGGCACAGCTACGTACCGCGACATTATATTGCCTTCGAGAGCCGCTCGTACGATCTCAACAATGGGCCGGCGTAATATGCTCGCCGGGCTGCCAGCTAGTTTACGGGATAGCTTGGTGCTGGGGTCTTCCTTCTCGTCATGAGAATCCACTGCCTTGCGGACATGATTGAAGATTGCTCGAAGTATGTTTCGAGCGTCTTCAAGAACTGGTCCTTCTCGAATTTTTTCCCGATCAGACTGCAGGAATGCATCCAAGCCATCCATATGCACGACCACACGCATGCGACCAAAGGTGCCATGTCGCAGTTCGTCTGGTTTGATGCCAAAGTGGCCATCGGTGACATTTATTAGCCGGCCGAGGACGTAGACGAAGAAGCCGTTACTTCGCCCTAAGTCGTCTGATTTGCCACCGAGTATGTCTTTGTACGCTTCCGCATATCCCCATATCCGACCCAACGGCCCATACACGAGGGCATAGCGATCAATGGCACCTGCGGGCTTGTCTTCATCGAACTCGGCCTCCACGGTGTCAGGCGCAGGCTTTGGCAACTTGGTGATGTCTTTCCCCAGTACCCATCGCTTAATCCTCCCTTTACCTGCCTTGCTCGCAGTCAGTTTGTTGCCATTCAAGTAGATGCTAAAATCATCACGGAGCGGCAAAGCGGTTCGCAACACCCACTCAAGCACGCCTGGGCGAATCTCGTGGACCTTGTCCTTCAGATCCGAGAGAATCGCGAAGGTCCAAGATTTTGACGACGCCTTTCCAAACAGCTTCAGACCGGTCTTCTTGAACGACGCCGTATTTGTCCACGGCTTGAGCGCGGCCTGTGCTTCAGCAACTGACAGCTCTCGTAGGGCTATCCTTACCGGCGTTTTAGGTTCAACACCATCTTCAACGCGCTTGTCGATCTTGCTGTAATCCAGTGAAGTTGAGTAGTACTTACCGTCCTTCTTGCTGATGTGTGAATAGCGGGAAGCTAGGACGTATGTGGCGAGCTTTCCGATACCAAATTTGCCGATTTGCTGGCGACCCTGAGGTAGCTTGGAGAGGTCTCGTTTGTCGCTAATGCCAATGAGCCAATGTCGTTTGAGGCCTTCGTCGTCCATCCCCTCCCCATCGTCGAGAACGCCGATCGTGGCACCCTGCTCATGGAGGTCCGCAGGCATAAAAACGGCGACCCGTAGCGCACCAGCGTCAAAGGAGTTGGCGACTAGTTCTTCCACCGCTTTATTCGGGCTGGCGTACAAGCCCTCGGAGAACAGCGAAACGATCTTGTAGCTTAACCGTACGTCAATGTCTGACGTCTTCGTCCCGGCGGTGGCAAAGGCTGGTTCTTGCGCCATAGGTGTGTCAGTCCGTTCTCGGGAGAGTTTGGCAGTGGTCCGTTCGTGGTCGACACAGGGGTTGGAGGACGTATGGCGGGCTCCGACCATCGCCAGCGTATGCGGGTGGGATCGAGAAATACTCCTCGCCCTGTAGCATTGCCCTGCCCCCCCGCGTCACCGCGGGGGTTCGTCGGAGCCCGCGAAGCGGAATCCAATTCAGAAGACCGCAGCCGCCAGCACGAACACCACCACGCTTCCCACGCCCATCACCA
This sequence comes from Phycisphaera sp., assembly GCA_025916675.1. NCBI lineage: Bacteria > Pseudomonadati > Planctomycetota > Phycisphaerae > Phycisphaerales > Phycisphaeraceae > Phycisphaera > Phycisphaera sp. The sequence continues at coordinate 134,133 of CP098402.1, read as the reverse complement.
CGGCGGCCAGCAGCATCATTTGAATGCAGCCCGAGCAGCCGATCTTGTCGTTGGGGTCGGGTTTGCGGTGGAGTTGCATGGGGGAGGGTAGTGGAAAAGCAGGACCCCCTCACCCCAGCCCTCTCCCCGGGGACGGGGAGAGGGAGGCAAGCCCCCCTCCGGCCTCGCTTCGCGTCGGCCACCTCCCCCGCCGGGGGCGGGGGAGGAAACCAAGACCCCCTCAGTCTCGGAAGACCTCGACCCAACCCCCCACGGAGTGGCCCGCTGGGAGCGGGAATAAGCCCCGCCGCCGGCCCTCGCCCTCCCCAACCACGCGTGCGACGGCCGGCCCAAGGCCCGCGATGGGCCACCGACGCCGTGCCATCGCCCATCGAGCCAGTGCGGTGCCCCATCGGACGCATGCAATGGGCCATCGGACGCGTGCGACGGGCCATCGAGCCCGGGCGATGCCCGATCGAACGCGTGCGATGCCCCGCCGAAGGCTTGCGATGCCCCATCGCACCGGTGCGAAAAACTCGATGATGCCGCCGGCGGGCCCGAAAAACCCCGTTGCCAGGCCGTGGGGGCGGGTTGGGCGCGGCGATGGTCCAGATAAGTTTGTGGCCCGGGTCCAGATAAGTCTTTCATGGGCGACGGGTGCTTGGACGTTGTGGGATTCGGGCGTTCTTGGCTCTTCGCCGCTCGGCGGGGCCGAAGACGGCCGCGCCAGCGCTCGACCAACGGGGGTGTTCTTGAGCGCTCGCGTGGCTCGCTTGCGGGCTACCGCCCGGGCCGCTCAGCGGCCGCGCCTCCCGCATGCGCTCTCGCTCGAAGGCTCGCTCGGCGGATGCTGCGGCGTTGTGGTGTGCTTGAGCGCTCGCGTTGCTCGCTTGCCGCCTGACGGCCGGGCCGCGGGAGCGGCCGCGCCTCTGTGGTGATCCCCTCCGGCCCTTCCCTCCGCTTCGAGCCCTTCGCGACCTTCGCGGCCTTCGCGACCTTCGCGTTCAAGAAAGAAGGTCCGGCTGCTCACGCAACCGGCTCGGTAGGAGCGGTCCCCCCAACGCGCCAGTTCCTCACTCTGCGCCCTCTGGGACCTCTGTGTTCAAGATAGAAAGCCCAGGCTCGCGCCAGGGCCTCGTCAGCGGCGTCCGAACATCTTCTCGAGATCCCGCATCGTCAGCCGCACCGACGTGGGCCGGCCGTGCGGGCAGCTCGCGCTGCGCTCGACCTTCTCGCGGAGTTCTAAGAGCGCCGACAATTCCTGGTCGCTCAGGGCGTCGCCGGCCTTGACGGCGGCCTTGCAGGCCATCATGTCCAGGACCTCGCGCAGCGCGTCTTCCTGGTCTTTCGGGAGGTCGTCCTTCTCCAACAAATCGCCCATGAAGTCGGCCGGGTCGACGCCGCGGCTGAACAGCAGGCTGGGGAACGAGTGCACCGCCACGCGCGTGGGGCCGGCGGCGGTGGCGTCGATGCCAAGCGTTTGTAAGATCGAAGCCAGCGCTTCGAGCTTCTCGGGCGCGTCGGCCACGCCCACCATCGCGGACGTGAGCAGGCGCTGGCTTTCTAACGTTCCCTGGCTGGCCACGCGAGACCGCAACGCCTCGAACATGACCCGCTCGTGCAGGGCGTGCTGGTCGATGATGACCACGCCGTCGTCGTCGTGGGCGACGAGATAGCTGTCGCGGATCTGCATCGCCCTTCGCATCCACGGGCCGTCGGGCACGCGGTCGATCCCGGTGGGCTCGGGATTCTTATGTTCGATCTGCGTCGTGGGTTGCGGTTCGGGGCGATTCAGGACGGCGTGCGCCTCGGCCTCGGTGAACCGATCCGCCGCCTCGCGCGCGGCCTGCGTCATCTCGGTGGCTTGCGGGCCCTTAAAGATCGCCCCATCGGCGGGTACGAACGGCTGCCAGGGGCGAACGCTGCGCGGATTGACCTCTTCAAGGGAAGCAGTCAAATCCTCGCCCGCGAGCGCATCGCGCACCGAGCCGTGCACCGCGGCGTGGATGGCCGACGAGTCCCGAAAGCGGACTTCTGCTTTCGCGGGATGCACGTTCACGTCGACCATGCTGGGGTCGACGTCGATCAGCAGCACGGCGACGGGGTGCTTGCCCGGCTCGATCAGGCCGCGATACGCCTCGCGCAGCGCGTGGGCGATGCTCGCGTCGCGGATGACGCGGCCGTTCAGCACGATCCACTGGCCCTTGGCGTTCCCGCGCGCCGCGTGGGGCCGGCCGACCAGGCCCCAGAGGTTCACGTTGTACGTCTCGGCTGCGGTTCCCTTGGCCTCGATCATCGCGTCGGCGAGGTCCTCGCCCAGAATGGAACGCACGCGCTGCGGCGCGCTCTGGTCGGCGGGCAGGTCGAGCGTGGTGTGGCCATCGCACACCAGCGTGAAGCCGATCGCCGGTCGCGCGAGTGCGAGGCCCTTGACCGCCGCAACGCAGCGCTGCTTCTCGGTCTGGGCCGTTCTGAGGAACTTCCGCCGAGCGGGCGTGTTGAAGAAGAGATTCCGCACCTCGATGACCGTGCCGGGCGCTCCGCTGGCGGGCGATGGCCCTTGCACGCTCGCTCCCTCGACGACCAGCTCGGTCGCCTCGCTCGCGCCACGCGTGCGCGATCGGATCCGCAGCCGGCTCACACTGGCAATGCTCGCCAGCGCCTCGCCCCGGAAGCCCATCGTCGAGACGGCGTCGAGGTCATCGGGCGAGGTAATCTTGCTCGTCGCGTGCGGGGCGACGGCCACGGGCAGCTGCTCGGGCGACATGCCGCAGCCGTCGTCGGCCACGCGGACCAGCTCGATACCACCGGCCTCCAGCTCGACGCGCACGCTCGTCGCCCCGGCGTCGAGCGCGTTCTCGACCAGTTCCTTGACCACCGAGGCCGGCCGCTCGACGACCTCGCCCGCGGCGATCTGGTTGACGACCAGCGGGTCGAGGGCGCGGATCTCGGGCAGCTTGTCATGGGGGACGGGAGGCATGCCGGGCATCGTAGTAGCACGCCGGGGCTACGCTGGGTGATGCCAACCAACCCCGACACGATCGACACCGCCGCGTACGCCCGGGCAGCCCGCGAGGCCGTCGCCAAGGCCGCCATCGTCTGCCGGGCCGTGCAGGCCCGCCTGGACGACCTTCGGGCCATCACCAAGGACGACAAGAGCCCGGTGACCATCGCCGACTTCGCCAGCCAGGCGGTCGTCGCCCGTGTCCTCCGCGAGCACGTGGGCGATTCCCTTGTGCTCGTCGGAGAAGAGGGCAGCGCCTACCTCCGCGAGCCCCAGCACGCCGCGCACCTGCAGGCCGCCCTCGAGGCCACGCACCTCGTCTGGCCCGATGCGACGGAGGCCGACATCCTCGACGCCATCGACCTCGGTGATGCCGAACCCACCGACGACCATTGCTACTGGACGCTCGACCCCATCGACGGCACCAAGGGCTTCCTGCGTGGCCAGCAGTACGCCGTCGCACTGGCGTGGCTCGACCACGGCGTGCCCAGTGTGGGCGCGATGGCCTGCCCGAACCTGCCAATCGCCCACGACGCGCCACTGGACAAGGTCGACGCCCACGGCAGCATCTACCTCAGCGTCGCCGGCGAGGGCACGCTCGAGGCGCCACTGAGCGACCCGACCGCCGACGCCACGCGCATCCTGCGCAGTGACGTGCCCGATGGCGACGCCGTGAGCGCCTGCATGTCCGTCGAAAAGGCCCACAGCAGCACCGACGACACCGCCCGCGTGATGGAGCGCGTCGGCCCCTCGCGTGAACCGGCGCGCCTCGACAGCCAGTGCAAGTACGCCGTCGTGGCGAGAGGCCAGGCCGACGTATACCTTCGCCTGCCCACGAAGAAGGGCTACGTCGAGCGCATCTGGGACCACGCCGCCGGCGCCCTCGTCGCCACCGAGGCGGGCTGCGTCGTCAGCGACGCAACGGGCCTGCCGCTGGACTTCACCCACGGTAAGGGCCTGGAACGCAACCGCGGCATCGTGTGCGCGCCCGCGGGCGTGCACACGCGGGTGATCAAGGCGATCCAGGAACTCGGGCTGCTCAGTTAGCCCTCCCGCTTTACCACCAGCACGCACCGATCGTCCACCACCTCTTCTTCGCTGAACGCCCCCACCGCCACGCGGATCGACTCGGCGATGGCATCCGGGTCGGCGTCGGATTGCGAGATCGCCTCGTCCAGTCGCTCGAGGCCGAACTGCTCGCGGTGCTCGTCGAAGGCCTCGATCACGCCGTCGGTGTAGAGCACCATGCACTCGCCTGGCCCGAGCACGCCCGCGGCGCCCACGGTGTCGAGGTGCTCCAAGATGCCAAGCGGCGGGCTGGCGTCGCCCTCGATGGCCTCGACCGAGCCATCCGTCCGGCGGAGGCGCGGCACATGGTGGCCGGCGTTGGCGTAGGCGAATCGGCCGTCTTGCGGGTAGAAGCCCACGAAGATGGCCGTCACGAACCGCTCGCCACCCAAAGACTCGAACAGCACGCGGTTCACATCGGTCACCACCGTGTTGGCGGGCCGGCCGAACGCGCGATAGGCCATCAGCACGCTGCGCAGCATGCCCATCGCCACCGACGCGGGCGGGCCGTGTCCCGAGACGTCGGCCACGACCGCGCCGATCTGCCCGTCGCCAAAGTCGCGGAAGTCGTAGTAGTCGCCGCCCACTTCCTCGCTGGGCTCGTACCACACGGCGAAGCGCAGCCCCTCGACCGTCGGCGGCGCGGGGGGCATGATCGACCGCTGCGCATCGAGGATCGACGCGAGCGAAGACGACAGGCGATCGTTGAGACCCGAGACACGATTCACCAGGTCCTCTCGCTCGCCGGCCATCGACATCAGGTTGGCCATCTGCGCGAGGAGCAGCAGCTCGGCCTCGCCAATGCTCCACGGGGTGGATCGGAAGAACACCGCCCACTCGCGCGCCTCGCCCCGCCGATAGATGGGCAGCACGACCGCGTGCGAAGGCAGATCCTGCCCATCGAACAACACCGCATCGGCGGGCCGCGTCTCGATCTCCATCTTTGTTGGTCGGTCGATCGCCGCCAATTGGGCCAGCAGCCCTCCGTTCGAGCTCGCTGTCGCGCCCGGCTTCCACGCGCCCTCGGGCGTCAGGATGCGCGGATCGAGCCCCTCCTCGGGCAGCTCGATGATGTTGGTGATCGTGTACCAGCCTGGGCGCTCGTCCTCCCAGCGGAAGCCCACGAACAACTCGGCCCCGAACATCGCGCGCATGCGGCGCAGCAGGCGGAAGCCATGCTCGGCCAATGACGTGGCCTCGCTGGCCTCGCGCATGAGCTCGACGAAGTCCATCGAGCCCGCCGTTCGTGTCGGGGAGGGTGGCGGCACCCCCAAGGGTACTCAGCAGCCCGACCGCGAAGCTACTTTGAGCGGTAAATCAGCCCAGGAGATCGAGCACGCGCGCCTGGTTATCCAGACCCGCGCTGATCGCCGCCAGCGTGGCCTCGGTGCGGATGTTCCCGCGAATCAGCCGGGCGCTCTCCTCGGCGAAATCGGCGTCACGGATGGACGACCGGGCGGCCGAGAGCGACTCGATCTGCGTGCCGATCATCGCGAGCCTGGGCGAGATGACGTTCTTACTGAGCGCGCCGAGCGCACCACGCTGCGTGTTCACCTGCTCGCGGGCACGAGCCAGGATGCGCTGCGCCAGTTCGGGGTTCTCCAGCAGCGAGCCAACACCACCCGATGCCACGTCGGTCAGCTGCACCTTCACCGCGTCGGGGTCGACGATGATGTCGCCGGTCTCGGTTTCTGTGGGCTCGATGTCGTACACGTCACCCAGCTTGGTCGGGTCGAGGCTGGCGATGGTCTCAGAGGTGCCATCGCCCAAGGGCACCGAGAACGAGCCATCCAGCAGCTTCTGATCGTTGAACTCGGCGCCGCCGGCCAAGCGATCGATGGTCTGCATGATCGAGTCGAGCTCGAGTTGCATCGCCTCACGCTCGGCCTCGGACGTGCCGGCGGTGTTCGCCGCGGCGACGGCCAAGCCCTCGGCCTCGATGAGCAAGCCCGAGATCTCGGAGATCGCGCCGTCGGCCGTGTTGACCACCGCCTGGCTCCGATCGAGCGCGCGGCCCTCGGCCTCCAGCGACGCCAGGGCAGCACTAATTTGTTCGCTCGAGATCAGCCCCGCGGGATCATCCGACGCACGGTTGATCCGCAAGCCCGTAGACAATCGCTCGAGGGCGGTGTTGCGATCGGCCTGGTTGATGCCCAGGATGCGCAGGCCCGTGTTGACCGCTGAAGAGCCAAATCCGATCGGCTGCATGGCGGTGCCCTCCCATGGCACGTGGATGCGGACGACACGCCACACGACGAACGCCCACACCAAACCAATCGCATCCACACGGGCAGAAACCCACAGCGAACCAACACACCGACGCGAATTCGCGCCGGCACCATCGGTCCGATCGGAACGATCGGCTTTCCTCCCTGCGCTATCGGGCTAGATGGGTGCCAACTTCAGGCCGGTTCGGCGGCGGGGCCAAACAACCCCTCGACGAACGCCTCGGGGTCGAAGGGCTGCAGATCCTCGGCCGTCTCGCCAACTCCGATAAACTTCACCGGCACGCCGCACGCCTCGCGCACGGCGATCACCACGCCGCCCTTGGCCGTACCGTCGAGCTTGGTGATGACTAGCCCCGATAACGGCACCGCCCTGGCGAAGTGCTCGGCCTGGGCCACCGCGTTCTGGCCGCTGGTCGAATCGAGCACCAGCAAGGTCTCGTGCGGCGCGCCCTCGATGGACTTGCCGGCAACCTTCGCGATCTTCTCGAGCTGGCGCATGAGCGACTCTTGTGTCTGCAACCGACCGGCCGTGTCGAGGATCACGACATCAACGCCGCGCGACGCGCCGGCAGCGCACGCGTCGAACGCCACGGCCGCCGGATCACCACCCTGCTGCCCGCGCACGACGTCCACACCCATGCGCTCGGCCCACACCTCGAGTTGGCGAACCGCGCCCGCGCGGAAGGTGTCGCACGCGCCGAGCAGCACGGTCTTGCCATCCTCGCGGAGCGCGTGGCACAGCTTGGCAATCGTCGTCGTCTTGCCTACGCCATTCACACCAGTCACCAGCAACACGGTCGGACCATCGCCAGCGTACTTCAGGCTCAGGTCCTCGGGCGGCCACATCGCCGAGACCGACCGCTTGAGGTAGCCGATCGCGTCCTCGCCCTTCTCGAGCTTGCCCGCCTTCACGTCGGCGCGCAGGCCGTCGATCAGCCGCCGCGTGGCCTGCACGCCCACGTCGGCCCGCAGCAGCACGGCCTCGATCTCCTTGATGAGTGTCTCGTCAAGCCGCCGGCCGGTCACCAAGTCGCGCAGCGGGTCGATCAGCACCGACCGCGTGCGCTTGAGCGAGTCCTTGATCTTGCGACCCAGAGACTTCAGCACGCCTTGGGCTCCACGGAGTCAACAGGCTCGACGGTCTCCACAGTTTCGGCCCCGGCGAGCCTGCGCATGGCCGCGTCGAGCAGCGCGTTCACGAAGCTCGGGCTCTTCTCGGTGCTGAACATGCGGGCCATGTCGATCGCCTCGTCGATGGCCACCTTGGGCGGTGCCTTGGCAGAGGCCATCTCGTGGTACGCCAACCGCAAGATCGCGCGATCGACCGCCGGCTGCCGAGACACGGGCCACGCCGGGCTCAGCTGCTCGAACAATTGGTCGGCGTCACGCCGGCCCGCGTACGCCTCGATCGCCAGCTTCTCGGCCTGCCGAAGCTCGCGGGCTTCGAGGTCCTCGCTCTCGTTCATTACCGACTCGCGCAAGGACTCGAGCAATCGCTCGCCCGGCGCATCCTGCGCCTTGTTCGCGTCGAGCCCGTAGAGGATCTGGAACGCCGCGATGCGTACACGCTGGGCCGAGATCATGCCGACCCCTTGCCGTTCGCGCTCGCGACCGCTGCCTTGTCGGCCCCACCCGCCAGGGGCGGCATGGCCTGTGGCGAGAGCATCTCGGGCCGGTTCTGCATGGCCGCCACGCGCAGCCGGCGCAGCTCGTCGATGGCCTCGAGCGCCGCACCCATCGCCTCGGTCCCCTTGTTGCCCTTGGCCCCGCCGGCTCGGTCCTTTGCCTGCTTGTCGGTGTTGGCCGTGATGACGCCGAAGCACACCGGCACGCCCGTCTCGGCGGCCAACCGCGCCAGCCCCTGGGCCACCGCGTCGTTGATGTGCCGATCGTGGCTGGTCTCGCCGCGGATGACACAGCCCAGGGCCACCACCGCCTCGAAGGCCCCGGTCCGCAGGGCGGCCGAGCTCATCGCGACCAGCTCGAAGGCCCCCGGGGCCCGCAGGACGGCGGGCTTGGCCCCCGGCCACCGCTTCGCTAGGGCCTCGATGGCCCCGTTCAGCATGGGTCCCGTGATGGAGTGGTTGTACCGGCTCACGACGATGGCCACCGGCGGGGCGTGCTGGGGATTGGGCTCAGGGTTCGGCATCGGACCATCGTAGGGGCCGCCCGGGCTCCGCTTTGGTCTCATGTCGGCAGTACCATCGCCCCGTGCGGCAACGCCTGGTCAAACTCACCGACGTCCTCCAGCTCACCCGCTTTGCCACGGCCTTCGCCGCGGTGGGCAACGTGTGGCTGGTCATCTTGTGGACCCGGGCCAACCCCGACGAGCTGACCGCCCTGCCCATCAACGCCCCCATGCGGACCGCCCCGCTGGCCCTGCTGCTGCTGGGCGGGGCCGTCGCCGCCATCGGGCTCTACGCCTTCACCCTGGGGCTCAACGACATCGTCGACCGCCGCCGCGATCGGGCCCTGGGGGCCGACCGCCCCATCCCCACCGGCCGCATCGGCCTCGACCTGGCCACCATCGTGGTGGCCGGCTCGGTCTTCGCCGCCGTGCTGGGGGCCTCGTTCTTCGGCACCGCCGCGGTTCGCCTCACCGTGGTCGTCGCCGCCGCGGCCCTGGCCTTCAACGTCGTGGGCAAGTTCGTGCCCGGGGCCGGGCCCTTGCTGCTGGGCCTGATCTTCGCCGGGCACATGGTGATCCCCAACATCCAGCTCCACTTCGTGTGGCCCGTCGTCGTGGTGATGACCCATGCGCTGGCGGTCGAGTGGGCGGCCTGGGTCGTCGGCCGCCGCAGCCCGGCCATGAGCCGCCGCGCCGTCGCCGCCATCACGCTGGGCTGGCTCTTCTGGGCGTGCGTCATCCTGCTGATCGGCTCGTACAACACCAGCGGCATGGCGACCTGGCCCGACTGGCCCAACCGCCTGAGCGCCCTGCTCATCGCCGGCCTGGCGGTCACCTTCGTCATCTACATGACCCATAAGGTCCGCAAGACCGGCCCCGGCCCACGCGCCGCCGAGAAGCTCCGTCGGTACGGCGCCATCTGGCTCGTGCTCTACGGCGTGGTGTGGGTTGTCACCGAGGGCTACTGGATGGCCGCGGGCATCCTGGCCGGCCTGGGCACCGTGGGCCTGATCGTGATGACCGTCGCCCGCGAGGCGTACCACCTCGCACACCAGCCACTGGGCTACCGGCGATGATTCGGAGCGGGTGACGTGCGTATTTTCTTGTCGAACTACTTCTTCGTTCGACCACACTCGGGGCAGGTCTTGCCAACGACCCGCCGGAGGTCGTAGTCGCATCGCACGCACCGGCCAGCCATGCGGCGGCGGAGAGAGCGCAGAAGCTCGAAACCCGTGAAGAGGCGAACCACGAGGCCGCAAAGAAGAGGGTGTTGGTCACCGCTGCTTGTGCGATGACGCCGAACGGCATTGAGAGGGCCTGGGGTGGCCACCCGGGAACCGGAGCGCGTTTGAGCGCGTCGATCTTGATCTGTCCTTCTTCGACATCGGTCTTCTGCAGGCCGGAAGCGGCGAACGTGTGTTCGTGGCCCACTATGCTCTCGAGCATCGGCATCGGCCATCCGACACGCGTCGCATAGAGGAAAAAGTTGTCCGCTTCCATCGCAGCCATCCGCCCTGTAAGGTAAGCCGGCGGAAACGACGCGATCTGATCGTCGATGCGTTGGCTAGGTGGCGAGTTCGCCGTCGCGTCGAGGTACTGTTCGGTCATGCTGCCCGCCGGCTCGTTGACCATTTCCTCGAGTTGGGGCAGGAACGCCAGCATTTCACGCTCTCGCTCTTCGGCAAAGTCCGCCCCACCAATCTCCAGCACCCGATCGGCACGGCGCCGATGGTGCTCCGACACCTGATTTGCGCCGTCGAGCCGATCCCCGTTCCACGATTCGGTTTCCCAACCCGGGTATCGATTCACCTCCTTCTCGAGGAGCCACGGCTCAACGACACCAACACCTTTGGCATGCCGTGCCCACCAAGGTTGATACCAACCGGCCCACATGCCGACAGTGAGCCCCCACGCCACCAGCCACGCGGTAGCGAAACCAAGGGCGATGCACAGGAGTGCTCGTCGGATCCAGCGGGACATGAAGCATGATACCGAACCCACGTCGAGGTCGGATACCGCGATTTAGAACAAGCCTAACGCGTAGAAGATGGCCGTGAACACAAGGTCGGCGATCACCACCGCCACCACGCTCTCGACCACCGTCCGCGTCGTCGCCGCACCCACGCCCGCCGCTCCGCCGGTGACGCGGAGGCCGTTGGAGCACGCGATCACGCCGATGAGCAAGCCGAACACCAGGCTCTTGGCCACGCCCGTGAAGAAGTCGACCAACTTCACCTGGAAGAGCAGGTTCTCCCAGTACACCACGAACGGCAGGTCGATCACCAGGATCGACACCCCGATCGATGCGGCGATCGACACTAAACTTGCGAACACGCCCAGCGCACCCATGCACGTGCACGTCGCGAACACACGCGGCACGACGAGGAACCGCACCGGATTCAACGCGTGCGCTTCGAGGGCCTCGATCTCCTCACCCACCACCATCGTGCCGAGTTCGGCGGTGATAGCCGCTCCGGCGTAGCCCGTCAGCACGATCGCGCTGATCAGCGGCCCCAGCTCGCGGAGCACGGCCACGCCGATGATGTTGGCCAGCTTGTCCTTCTGCCCGAGCTCGCCCAGCGGCGGGGCCATCTGCAGGCTCAGGATGAGCCCGACCGCCGCCGACACGAGACAAATAATCGCGATGGATCGCACGCCCACGCGGATGATCTGGGTGTTGATCGCCGACGACCCCATGCGGATGCGCGGGTCGAACACCGATCGGGCCAACCAGACGAACGCCTGCTTGAGCAGGGTGAGCATGTCACCCACGTGATCGAGCGTCTGCACCACCACCGCACCCACGGCCCCGAACAAGCGCACCATGCCTACACCGCCGACGCGGCGTCGATCGCCTCATCGATCGTCGCGGCCATCGGGAACACCGTGTCCAGGCGCGCGATCTCGAAGATCGAACGGACCCGGTCTTGCAACGCGCACAGCACCAGCCCCACATCCTTCTTGCGGCTGAGTTGCAGGCCGCGCACGAGCGTGGCCACGCCCGAGCTGTCCATGTACGTCACGCCCGAGAGATCAACGACCACCGCGCCCTTGCCCTTGATACGGCCGATCGCGTCCTGGAGCGCGGTCTGCAGGTCGGGCGAGCGCATGATGTCGACCTCGCCGGTCAGGCTCACGACCATCATGCCCGGCTGCTGTTCGCGGATGTCGATCCCGCTAGCCTGGGCATCGTTTTGCTCGCTGCTCACGCTCCACCTCCCGCCGGCCCATCCTTGCTCGTTCGCTCCCCAGCCGGTTGGGAACATGTTCCGCTAGCACACCGCGAATCGTCGCATCCTTCGGTCAACGCTCGCGTTCGCTGGGCGCTGGGCCCGTCGAGCCGCTTTACGAGCGTGAGCCTCATGCCAGCGTGTTCCCGCGGGGCATATTCGGCGCAATCCACGACCTGGCGGATGATGTGGACGCCCAGCCCGCCGGGGCGGATGTCGTCGAGGTCGCGGCCCTGGATCTGGTCCGGGTCGACCTGCTGGGCCTCGTCCTCGATCACGATGCACACGCCCGGCCCCTGCTCGCCGTCGTCGTCGAGCGGCCAGATCTTCATCCAGATCGGCCGCCCCAGTTCCTGCTCGTACCCATGGCGGATCACGTTGCACAAGGCCTCGTCGACCGCGAGCGCGAGGTGCGAGCTGGAATCGTGCGAGAATCCGAGCCGCTTGGCCACGCCGGCCACCATCTCGCGAGCACCGGCGAGGTAGCGAACATCGCTGACCACCCGCAGCACGATGTCGGGCGGAAACTCTTGCACTTTGCTGGGCAGGCTGTCGGTCATCGGGTGGGCGGGTTTCCCTGGGTCGTCTCGAGAGCGGCCGCTACTGGGCTTCGGTCAGCGCCGGCTGGGGGCCATAGGTGGCGTCCAGCCACTGTCTCCATCGGTCGATTGCCTCGCGGCGCTCGCCCTCTGAGGCCCAGGGATCGTAGCCGAAGCGGTCCCGGGCCGTTCTCTCCAGCGCCGCGATGGCCAGGGTCCGCAAGGCCGGGTCGTCCGAGCGCAGGCTATCGACCATGCCCTGCAGGTCCTCATGCGTGGGCTCTCGGGCGCTGGCGACAACCGCCCGGATGCGCGAGCCGGCGTCGGGGGCCTGGAAATCGGCCGGCAGCGACGCCCGGCAACCCGCCAGGGCCAGACCGACCATCGCACAGACCAAACCCATCCACCGCATGAGACACGATAGACTGCGCGTCGGCCACAGCCGCTGGCATATGCTTCGCGCTTCCCCAAAATGCGGAGGCATCCCCCGAATGATCCCCACCCCCACAGACGAAGTCGTCCTTATCGTCGACTTCGGCTCGCAGACGGCCCAGCTCATCGCCCGCCGCTGCCGAGAGCTCGGCGTCTGCGCGATGATGGTGTCGCCCAAGAGCACCGCCGCGGAGCTGGCCAAGGCCAACCCCAAGGCCATCATCCTCTCGGGCGGCCCGGCCAGCATCGAGGACGCCGGCGCCCCCGCCCTCACCGACGGGCTGCTCGACATGGGCCTGCCCGTTCTGGGCATCTGCTACGGCATGCAGATCGCCTGCCACAAGCTGGGCGCCCACGTCGAGAAGGCCGACCACCGCGAGTTCGGCCGCGCGGCCCTTGACGTCGCGGAGAACGACGGCCTGCTGAGCGCCATCCCCGGCAAGACCACCGTGTGGATGTCCCACGGCGACCAGATCAGCGAGCTCAAGAGCCACGGGTTCAAGATCCTCGCCCGCACGCCCACCTGCCCCGCCGCCGCCGTCGCGCACGTGCAAGACGGCGTCCGCTTCTACGGCGTGCAGTTCCACCCCGAAGTCACCCACACGCCCCACGGCATCGACATCCTCCGTAACTTCCTCTTCGAGATTTCCGGCTGCAAGGGCACGTGGCGCATGGCCGATTTCGCCCAGACCCAGCAGGAGCGCATCGCCGAGGCCGTGGGCGACCAGCGCGTCATCTGCGGGCTCTCGGGCGGCGTCGACTCGGCCGTGTGCGCGGCCCTGCTGCACAAGGCTATCGGCGACCAGCTCACCTGCGTGTTCGTCGACACGGGCCTGCTCCGCAAGAACGAACGCCAGCTCGTCGAATCGACCTTCAAGGACCACTTCGATGCCGACCTACGCGTGGTCGACGCGGCCGACGACTTCCTTGGAGACCTCGCCGGCATCACCGACCCACAAGAAAAACGCCGCCTCATCGGCCACCGCTTCATCGAAGTCTTCAAGGACACCGCCAAGGACATCCCAAACGCCAACGTGCTGGCCCAGGGCACGCTCTATCCCGACGTCATCGAGAGCGGGCAGGGCCACGGCGGCGTCTCGGCCACCATCAAGCTGCACCACAACGTGGGCGGCCTGCCCGCCGAACTGGGCTTCGCGCTCGTCGAGCCCCTGCGCGACCTGTTCAAGGACGAGGTCCGCACGCTCGGAGAGGTCCTGGGCCTTCCCAGCCAGATGGTCTGGCGCCACCCTTTCCCGGGTCCGGGCCTGGCGGTTCGGGTGCTGGGGGACATCACCCGCGAGAAACTGGCCGTGCTGCGCGAGTGCGACGAGATCGTGCTCGAAGAGATCATCTCGGCCCAGCTCTACCGCCAGACCAGCCAGGTGTTCGCCGTGCTGCTGCCCGTGCAGAGCGTGGGCGTGATGGGCGACGGGCGGACCTACGAGAACGCCATCGCCGTCCGCGCCGTCGAGAGCGAGGACTTCATGACCGCCGACTGGGCCCGCCTTCCGTACGACGTGCTCGCGCGCATCAGCAACCGCGTCATCAACGAGGTCCGCGGCGTCAACCGCGTGGTCTACGACATCTCGAGCAAGCCGCCCGCCACGATCGAGTGGGAATAAAAAACAGGCCCGCGCCTTGGGGACGCGGGCCTGCCGAAGGAGAAAGCTTGAGTCGTGCTTACGCGGCGTCGCGCTGGCCCACGTTGATCGTGGTGCCAGCGGCGTTGCGCAGCTCGCTGGGGTTGCCGTGGGCGGTGAAGCCCGGGCCCTGGAAGCCGACCGGGAAGCCGGGCTGGCCGAAGCCGTTGAACACCTGGCCGGTCGTGTTGAAGGGCTGGCCGACGGGCGTGTTCCAGCCCTGGTTTCCGAATTGTCCGGCCACGAGCTGCGTGGGCAGGGTGCTATAGCCGGTCACGCCGACGGGCACGAAGCCCGGCTGCGACTGGTTCAGGGTACCGGTGTTCACGCCGGTGCCGACGCCGGTGGTGCTGTTGGTGGTGTTCCCGGTGATCGGGTTCACGGGGCTGCCGCCGCTCACCGGCGAGTAGCCGCCGACGCCCTGGCCGTTGTAGCTCGGGGTGCCGAAGCCGTTGAACGAGCCCGTGCTGCCGCTGATCGGCGAGCCAACAAAGCCGCTGGGGATGCCGCCGCCAAATCCGGTCAGGCCGGGCTGGACGAACTGCGAGTTCCAGGGCGTGAAACCGCCGCTGATGGGCTGGCCATAGACACCGCCGAAGGGCGTGCCGATCGGCGAGAAGCCACCGAAGCCGCTGGTGATGTCGGTACCCAGGCCGTTGGTCCAGCCGGTGTTGATGCCACCGTTGAAGCCCCAGGGGCTCAGGCCGAACTGGTTGAAGCTCTGCCCGCCAAAGGGCGTGCCGAACGACGAGCCGAAGGGCGTCGAGAACGAACCGAAGCGACCGCCGAGGGCCGACCAATCGCCGGTGGACAAGCCAGTCGGCAGGCCGCCGAAGTTGCTGGCAAACGGGGTGTTGAACTGGCCGCCAAACGGCGAGATGCCGGTCGACCCGAACGGCGAACCGAACGAGCCGAACTGGCTGGTCACGGGGCTACCAAACTGGCCGCCAGCAAAACCGAACTGGCCACCGAACGGGGTGTTGAAGCCCTGGTTCCAGATGGGCTGGCCAAAGGCCGGCTGGCCGAAGCCCAAGCCGCCGATGGGCGAACTGGCGAACGGCGTGGTGGGCGAACCGAACTGGCCGCCAAACTGGCTCGCGATCGGGCTGCCAAAAGTGCCACCAATGGGGCCGCCAAACTGGCCGGCGAACGGGGTCGAGAACGGGCCAAAACTGTTGTTGAACATGGGGATTCCAATCTGGCCGAAACCGGCGCTGTTGAATGGGCTGCTGAACGGAGAAGCAAACGACGAAACGAACGGGGTGCCGAGGGAGCCGGCAAACAGGGTGGCGCTCGGGGCGCCGTTGATCAGGCTGTCCATGCGAACAACTCTCCTTATGTCGCGCCAACCGTCGCCGGCGGGCAACCGAGCCCCCAAGAGCGCGCGACCATCGCGCAACCCCGATCGGGGCCCAACCTCGTGTCTCAATAACCCAAAGTGATGAACGTGCCAGCCGGCCTCCTGCCCTGGCTGGCACCCCTTGTTTCGGCTCCCCAAGCCGGGGACTTTGCCCGATCCGCGTAATCCCGATTTTTTTCGCCGAACGCGCAGTTTCCGCCTGTAGCTTGCCGCCCCGTCCGGCTCGCATCGGCGTACTTCCACCCATCACGGAACAAACCACGGGCCTCGGGCGTCCAATCCCATGGCGGCACACCATCGCCCGCCACCCTGCAACGCCTGCCCGGTTCAGCGGTACACAGATGGAGCCCACAACCGGCGGCCCGGAGCCGCCGATAGGATGACCAGCGGCCACACCCCCGGCCGCACCGACATCCGGGCAGGAAACCAAGGGCCCCACGACGAGTGGCGGCCCGACCGAGCCGGCAAACGGGTGCCCGCATCCCACCCGTTCAACCGTCCGATAAAGGAGGCCGCCATGCGTCGCCCCAGTTCGTCCCGCACCACTCCCGCGCTCGCCCTCGGCTTGGCCGCGCTCCTGGCCGGCCCGGCGGTCGCCCAGACAACCCCCGCTACGGGCGAAGCCGGCGCCCCCGCGCAGTACACCAGGACAAGCGCCAAGCCCGAGGCCATCACGCTGTCGCGCATGATGAAGCCCATCACCGCCGACTTCCAGGACCTGACACTCCGCGCCGTCATGGACTACATCGTCGATCAGACCGGCGCCAACCTCGAGATCTTCTGGTTCGACGAGCGCTCAGGCGTGGGCCTCGACCCCGAGCAGATCATCAGCCTGAAGGTCGAGAACCTGCCGGCGATCACCGTGCTCGAGCGCGTGCTGACCAAGGCCGAGGACGCCTTCGGCAGCGGCAACAACTGGCAGATGACCGAGTGGGGCGAGATGCAGGTCGGCCCCACCACCCGCCTGAACCGCTTCAACCGCACCGTGATCTACGACATCAACGACCTGCTGTTGGTGCTGCCCGAGTATCCCGAGGTTCCGCAGATTGACCTCCAGCAGGCCCTCCAGAGCAGCCAGGGCGGCGGCGGGCAGAGCCCGTTCCAGGATCAGGGCGGGGGTGAAACCGAGGAGCAGCCCATCGAGGAGCGTGCCGAAGAGATCCTCACCCTCATCCAAGACCTGGTCGAGCCCGATCACTGGATCGAGAACACCCGTGGCTCGATCCGCTACTTCAAGGGCACGATCATCGTGCGGGCGCCCGACTACGTGCACCGCGGAATCGTCGGCTACACCTACTGGCCCACGCGCCGCATCAGCGCTGTGGTCGAGGGACGCCGCTACGTCACCATGGGCGTCGACACCGGCATTTCCACGATCGACGGCTTCGGCCAGCAGCCCGTGAGCGCGGTCGTCGGCGGCCGCATCGTCTCCAGCGACCCGGCCGACCCCGGAGGCGGCGGCTAAACGAGCCACAACAACGCTGACCCGCCCGAGCACGTAGGCTCTGCCAAGGAGAACATCCATGGCAGAGCCTCGCGTCGTTCGTGTCAGCATCGGCAAGGACCACTACCACACCGACATCACCGCCGGCGGGCACACGCTGGTGGCCGACGAGCCCAAGAGCGTGGGCGGCACCGACGACGGGCCCGATCCCTACGCCCTGCTGCTCTCGGCCCTGGGCGCGTGCAAGGCGATCACCGTCCGCATGTACGCCGACCGCAAGGGATGGCCGCTCGACCGGCTCGAGATCGACCTGAGCCACCAACGCCAGCACGCCAAGGACTGCGAAGACTGCGAGCAAGAAGATGGCATTATCAGCGTGATCGAGTGCACGCTCTCGGCCCATGGCGACCTGACCGACGAGCAACGCTCACGGCTGACCGAGATCGCCGACAAGTGCCCGGTGCACAAGACCATCACCGGCGCGAACCACATCCGCACCAAGCTGACCTAAGTCAGATCCCAGCCGAGCCGCGTACGTGAGCACGCCAACCATCACCCCTCACTCGGCGCAACGATCGTCGGCTGAGGCGTCTCGGGCGGAGGCTGGGGCGGATTGTGCCACAACACCAGATACGTCCACACGCACCCGGCCAGGAACGCCTGCACCAGACCAACCCACCCGACAATCTGCTTCACGTGCGGCTTGTCCTTCAACGGCGCACTCGCACGAGTCGCGCCCGCCACGGCCAGCGTGCCCGCTCGCACCATCGCCTTCTCGGCAACCGGCTTCGCAACCCGTATCGCACGCTCGGCGTGCAGCTTCCAGCCCTGCTTTGGATGGGGCGCAGGCGCGACCGGCTTTGTCACGATCTCGGGCTCGGGGGCGGGCTCGGCCTTCGCCTGTTCGGGGACGGCGGCGGAGGGTGCCGGAGCCGACTCGGCTTGGGGCGTCTCGACGGATTCGCTCGCGGCGACCGGCTCGGGCTGGTCGCCCTCGGCTAGCTGCGCGTCGGCCAGAGCCGCGAGTTGCTCGTCGAGCTCGCCGATCAGTTCCGCTTCATCGGTCGGCAGGTTCGGCGAGCGGTCTTCGGGCTCGGCCAGAGCATCAGCCCGCAACAGCGAGTCTTCGGCATCTTGGAGCGACTCTTCGGGTAATTCGAGCGGCTCGGCCGACTCGTCGACACCCATCTCGGCCAGCGGATCCTCGAACTCGCCTGAAGCTAGCAGCGACTCGAGCTCCTCGTCGAGTTCTTCTTCCAGATTCAACGGGCCTACCGGCGCGCCGTCGATGTCGTCGGTGGGCGGCTTCTCGTAGCGCTCGGGCTCGATCAGCAAACCATCATCGAGCTGGGTGTCGTCTCCGGCAGCCTCAGCTTCAGACGCGGGCTCGGATGCGGCTCCAACCTCGGGCTCGGATTCAGGTTTGGGATCGACACCCTCGGGTTGGGATTCGACTTCTTGCTCGGGCTCGGCGTCCGCCACAGGCTCTGGCGCGTTCGCCTCCTCGACAACCGATTCGGGTTCGTCGACCACCTCGGCCTCGGCAGTCGGCTCGGGCTGGACCTCTGGCTCGGCCACCTCTGCTTCGGCTTCGGCTTCAGGCTCGGGCTCGGGCTCGGCTTCGGTTTCCGGCTCTGGCGCGACCGGCGTGGGGGATTCTGGTTTCGGGTCCGGCTTGGCGGCCGGTTCTTCGGCCAGCAACTCGGCCAGCGGCTTGTCGAGGGCCGAACCCACGCGGGCCACCTCACTCGACGAAGTCTCCAGCGCATCAAGCAGGGCATCGAGCCGCTCGCCGATATCCTCGATCTTCGAGATGTCCTCGGCTTGTCGTGCCATAGGCCGCAGCGTTCATCGACCGAATCGGACCCCGACTGAAGATCTCGGACCTGCCCAACTTCCCGTCCGAGAACCCAAGTTCACAACCATAGAGCCCCGACATGCACCACCTCATCGTCGACACCCTCGACCCGGCCCAGACCGAGATGGCCATCGAGGGCGAGCAAGCCCGCCACGCAATCCGAGTCCGCAGGATGGAATCAGGGGAGCCCCTCATTCTGATGGATGGTGCCGGCCGCACGGCCGAGGCGGTGATCGACGGTACCGATAAAAATGGACCCCAACACTCGTGGAGACTCCTGGTCGGGATTACCCGGCATCGCGAGCACCCGCGCCCGAGCCCCGAGGTCAACATCCTGTGCCCGGCTCCCAAGGGCGACCTGATGGAAACCATGATCGACGAGCTCAGCCAGGCCGGGGCGGCGAGCTGGCGGCCGCTGGAAACCCAGCGCACCGAGCGTCAGCCCAAGCAGGCCAAGATGGATCGCCTCGCCAGGATCACCCGGGAGGCCGCCAAGCAGTGCGGCCGGCCCTGGTATCTCGAATTGGCCGACGGCGTCGCCTTCGAGGACGCCATCACGCTGCCAGGGGCCGTGCTGGCGGATGCGGGGGGAGCCACGCCCACGCGGGTTCTTGCTGATGCTCCGTCGGAGACGTGGTCGCGGGGCATCCACGTGCTGGTGGGCCCCGAGGGCGGCTTTTCGGACCAGGAGCGAAGCATGGCCCGGGATGCCGGGTTGGCCACCGTGGGCCTGGGGCCGCACGTGCTCCGCATCGGCACGGCCTCGGTCGTAGCGGCCAGCGGGTTCGTGATGGCCGCCCGGGAGTCCTGGTGACAAACCCGTGACCGGCCGATCGCAACGGGCCGGGGGTTGGGACGTATCCCTTATAGATCGCGCCCTTGTCAGGCGGGCGCCGGTCGAGCCGATAGCCTGTCGTAGACGCCTCTTTGCCCCGCGGAGCCCACGCCATGGCCAGCACGCAAACCGGACACGCAAGCGCCAGGAAGCTGCTGGGCCGCCTGTCGCGGATCCGGCGTGAGGCGAGGCTGCTGCTGGTCTCGCGTCGTCTGGGCTGGACGATCGCGGCGGTGCTCGCGGGATTGGCGCTGGTGGGCCTGTTCGACTTCGCGGCCCGGCTGCCCCAATGGGTGCGCTACGCGGCGCTCTTCGGGGCCCTCGCCGGCGGCGGCTGGGCGCTGGTGCAGTTTGTGTGGCCCGCGTTGCGGATGAGCCCGAGCCTGACCGATGTCGCGCTACGACTCGAGAGCGGCCGGCCCGACCTGAAGGGGCGGCTGGCCAGCGCGACCGATCTTGCCCGCAGCGGCACGCTCGAGCCGCGATACGAGCCATTGCTGGACAACCTCTCGCGTGACTCGCTGCCCGACCTGATGAAGCGCCCGCCCACGCTCCGCGCCCTTGGCGTGTGCCTGCTGGTCGTCGCGTCGATCGCGACGTACGCCGGCATGCAACCCGACATGGCCAGGCTGGGCGCCACGCGCGTGCTCGCGCCGTGGACCGGTGTGAAGTGGCCGTCGCGGACGGCCGTAGAACTCGCCGAACTGCCGAGGTTCCACCCGCTGGGCGATCCGATCGCTATCCGTGGCCTGCTGACACGCACCGATCGGCCGGTCGGCCGCACGCGCGTCGAGGCGTGGTACCGCCTCGACGGCGGAGCGCCCCAGAAGCTCGCGCTCACCAGCCAGGGCGATCCCGCCAGCAACGCGGGCCCCGAAGTGTTCGAGCGCTTGGTCAATCCGGCCGCCGAAGCGCTGCGGCAGACCCAGCGCGTGACGATGGAGTTGTGGCTGGAGACCAGCGACGACCGGACCGACACCACGACGATCGAACTTGTGCGGCCGCCTCGCGTGATCCAAGCCAGCGCGCGTGTCGAACCGCCGGCCTACGCCCAGGACGCCTCGGGCGCGCGCGTGCTGGGGCTTGGCCGCCAGAGCGAACGCATGCCACTGGCTTTGGGCGGAGAGGATACCGCCGTGCTGGGCCCGGTGCTGGCCGGCTCGGTGGTCGAGATCGACCTGCGATTCAACACGGCCGCGACGCCCGACCTCTCGATGGGCGTCTCCGACGGCACAGGAAGCGAACAAAACGTGAGCATCGAGCCCATGGCCGACGGCCTCGGTGCTGTGGTTCGGCTCGAAGCATCCACGCCGGCATCGCTCTCAATCGAACTCGGTGACGAGCTTGGCATCACGTCCAGGCGGCCGCTGGTGATCGCCCTGGACGTGCTGGCCGACGCCGATCCGACGGTGGCCGTGCTGGAACCGGCGCAGGATGAGTCGGTGCTGCCGACGGCCACGCTGCCGATGGTGGGCGAAGGCCGTGACGATTTTGGGCTGGTCTCGGTGGTGCTGGTTGCCGAACGCGCGACGCCGCCCGCGGGCAGCCAGGGTGCGCCGCCCGAGCCGGTGGGCGAGACCATGGAGCTTGCTCGATGGAGCGACACAACCGCCCCCCTCGAAGCGCGCGCGGCGGCGGTCGTCGAACTGACACGATTCGACCTGGATCCGGGTGATGAGTTGCTCGTGACCGCGCTGGCCGCCGACCTCCGTGGCGGCAAGGCGGTCGAGTCGGCCACGCGTCGGATCCGGATCATCGGCGAGAGCGAACTCGTCGACCAGTTGCGCGCCGAGATGGCCGCCGTGCGCGAGAGCGCCAAGCGCCTCGATCGCGCCCAGGGCGACGTGCTCGATGGGGCGGCCCAGCTTGGCGAGGCCCGCAACACCGACGATGACGGCGACCTGGCGCGCGATCAGGGTGACCTGACCAGCCAGCTCTCCCGCCAGGCTGAGACGGTGCGCGAGGTGGCCGAGCGGGCCGAGCGCAACGCGCTGGACGACCAGGAACTCGACGAGCTCTTGCGGCTGGCCGAGGAGCACCTGAACGCGGCGGCCGAGCAATCGGACCGGGCCGAGGCGTCGCTCGGGCAATCGGGCCGGGCGCAGAGCGAGGACGAGCAGCAGCGGGCCCGAGAGGCCGCCGAGCGCGCGCAAGAGCGGGTTCGTGACGAGTTGGGTGGATTAGTCGGATTACTCTCGCGCGACGAGGACGAGTGGCTCGCGCGGCGTGACCTCGATCGGTTGATCGAGCAGCAGCGTGAACTCCAGGAACAAACGGCCCAGGCCGAGACGCAGACCGCCGGCCAGTCGCTCGACCAGCTCTCGCCCGAGGACCGCTCGCGCGTGGAGCAGATCGCCCAGCGCCAGGCCGAGCTTGCGAGACGCGCCCAGGAGGCGCTCGACCAGCTCGCCGACCGGGCCGAGGCGATCGCCGAGAGCGATCCGGCTCGCGCCGAGACGCTGCGCGAGGCGGCCGAGCGCGGGCGCGAGGGCGAGGCCCCGCGTGAGATGCAACAGGCCGCCCAGCAGGCCGAGCAGAACCAGATGTCGTCGGCCCAGCAGAGCCAGCAGCGGGCGCTCGACGCGCTCGAGGACGTGACCGAGCGGCTGGACGAGGCCGGGCAGGACCGCGACAAGGAACTGCGGCGCGTGCTGGCCGAGCTTTCGGCGGCGATCGAGGCGTTGATCGCGCGGCAGGAGACCGAGATCAACCGCCTCGAAGCGGCGCAGGCGGCGCGCACGTTCGACGGGCTCGACGTGGCGATGATCGGCATCTCGCGTGACACGGCGGCGCTGGCCCAGGATCGGGCCGCGGGCGACGAAGCGCTGGCCGGGATCGCACGCAAGCTGCTGGATGCGGCCGAGTCGCAGGACGCGTCGATCGTCGCGCTGCGGTCGAACCCGCTCGACGACGCCGAGGCCTTGTTGCGAGAGCGTGAGAGCCTGGAGCACCTGCAAGCCGCACTCGACGAGGCTCGGGTGCTCGACGAGCAGGCCCGCCAGCGCGAGCTGCAACGCCAGCGGCAGGAGCTGCGCAAGGCCTATGCCGAGGCGCTGGCCGCCCAGGCGACCCTGCGCGACGAGACCGCGTCGTACGCCGACCAGGAGCTGTCGCGGCGGCAGCAGATCCTGGTGCGCCGCCTGGGTGGGCGGCAGAAGAAGCTACACGCCGAGCTCGACGACGTGCGCAAGAGCACCGAGGGCCTCGACGAGGCGACGGCGTTCCGGCTCGCGCACGATCGCATCGATCGCGCGGCCGAGCGGGCGAGCGATTTGCTCGAGGGCGGCACGGTGTCGGGCGACACGCTGTACTCGCAGGACACGATCATCGCGGTGCTGCGCGGGCTGATCGAGGCGCTCGACAGCAGCACGCAGCGCGGCGAGCGGGAGTTCGCCGACGCGAACGAGGGCGGCAACCAGGGCTCGGGCCAGCCCGGCCAGCAGGGAGAAGAAGAGGGCGTCGTGCCGCCGATGGCCGAGCTTCTGTTGCTTCGGACCATGCAGGTCGAGGCGGCGCAGATGACGCGGGCGATCGACGACGGCGTGCTCGGGCCCGAACGGATCGAGGACGCGGGGCTCTTGCAGCGTGAGTTGAGCGAGGCGGCCAGCGAGCTCGTGCAGCGCTTGAACGAGCAATCTGGGCAGCAAGACCCCGCCGGCGCGGCGCCGCGGTGGCCGCTGGGTTTTGGTATGCAGGAGCAGGACACGCAGCCAAGCGAGCCTGAGCAGAGCGAGCCCCAGCAGAGTGGCGATGAGCCCACGCTCGACGAGTTGCTCGGCATCACCAACCCCGGCGATGTCAGCGAGCGGCCCGACGGCGACCTCGAACGCGAACTCGAGGGCGGGCTGGCGGGCGCGTTCCTGCGTGCTGTCGACCTGATGGAGCGGGCGTCGACGCGGCTCGATGGCGATCGCGAGACTGGCCTGGCAACGCAGCGTGTGCAGGAAGAGGCGATTGCCGCGCTCGACCAATTGATCGAAGCTGCCCGCAACCAGCAGAACCAGCAACAACAGCAGCAGCAACAGCAACAACAGAACCAGCAGCAACAGCAACAGGCCCCCCAGCAGCAACAGCAACAACAGGGCGACATGCAGGAGACACAGCAGAATCCCGATCCGCAAGGTGTGCAAGGCCGGCCGCAGCAGGGCGGGGCACTGGGCGACGAGGCTGCCGTAGGCGCCACGTGGGGCGCTCTGCCGCCGCGCGTGCGTGAGGCGTTGCGGCAGGGCTCGTCCGACGCCTACAGCGCGGTGTACCGCGCGATCACCGAGGCGTACTACCGCCGGTTGGCCGAGGAGGCTGGGCGTTGAAACGAGTGGCGTGTGTGTTGGCGATGGTGGCGCTGTGCGGCGTGGCGGCTCTGGCGCAGGAAGCCCCGGTGCCCGCCGACCCGATGGTGGAGATCACGCCCGAGCTCGACGAGAGCGTGGCGCTCGGGCTCACGTTCCTGGCCAGCCAGCAGAACCCCGACGGGTCGTTCGGCGACGGCGCGTGGGGACGCGGGATCGCGGTCACGTCGCTGGCGGCCCTCGCGTTCATGGCCGACGGGCAGATGCCCGACCGTGGGCAGCACGGAGAGGTCATCCGCAAGGCGCTCGAGTACGTGCTCGATCGATCGGGCGAGAGCGGGCTGCTGGCCGATGACCAGGCGCCCAGCCCGATGTACGGGCACGGGTTCGCCGCGCTGTTCCTGGGCGAGGTCTACGGCATGAGCGGGGGCGACGAGGCCCAGCGGGAGCGTCTGCACGAGGCGCTGGTGAAAGCCGTGCGCTTGATCGAACGCTCGCAGAACGACGAGGGCGGCTGGCGGTACAACCCCGTGCCGACCGACGCGGACGTGAGCGTCACTATCTGCCAGGTGATGGCGTTGCGCTCGGCCCGGAACGCGGGCATCGAGGTGAGCAGCGAGGTCATCGACAACGCGGTGGACTACGTCAAGCGGTGCCAGAACCCCGACGGTGGGTTTCGCTACCAGGAGCGGAACGGGTCGAGCGCGTGGCCCAGGTCGGCCGCGGGCGTGGCCACGTTGTACTACGCCGGCGAATTCACCGACGAGGCGATCGATCCGGGGGTGAACTACCTCATCCGCGAGGCGCTGCCGGGGCAGGGCTTGCGGCGCGGGTACTTCTACTACGGGCACTATTACGCCGTGCAGGCCATGTTCTTGGCCGGCGGAGACGCGTGGCGCACGTGGTGGCCCGCGGCTCGGCGGGAGTTGATCGACCTGCAAGACGGCAACGGCGCATGGCCCGATCGCACGGTAGGGACGGCTTATGGGACGGCCATGGCACTCATCGTCTTGCAAATGCCCAAGCGGTACCTGCCGATCTATCAGAAGTAGGACAGCAGCAGCATGACCAGAATTACGAGGGCGTCCATGAGCCAACGCACGAGTCCATCACGGCTGTTCATTGCTTCGAGTATTGCGCTGCTCGCGGCCGTTCCGAGCGTGCGCGGCCAGGCGTCGCCCGATCGCGTCGTGATCGACTCGGAGCTCGGACGCCAGCTCGTGACCGAGGTGCGTTTCGAGGAAGGGCGGATCTCGTACGAGCGCGGCGGCCAGACCCAGAGCATGGCACTCGACGGGTCGGTCGTGGCGCTCGTGGAGCCCAGCGGCGTCGCGCCCCGGCCGCGGGATTCGTGGATCGAGCTGGCCGACGGGCAGCGGTTCGTGGGCATGCCGGTGTACCTGAGCACCGCCGAGGCGGCCGCGTTCGAGGAAGCGACGGGAGACATCGGGCTGGCGTGGAGCACCCCGCTGCTGGGCACCCTGCGTGTCCCGCTCGACGCGCTGCGTCGGATCGTGCTGAGCGAGAACTCGACGCCCGCCAAGTACGACGAACTGAATGACGTGCTGGTGCTGGCCAATGGCGACCGCCCACGCGGCCTGCTTGAGCGGGTCTGGCCCGACGTCGTGCTGGACGTGGACGGGCAATCACGCACGTTCGAGCTGACGGCGATCTCGTCGATCACGCTGGCCAACCCCGATGCCGAGCATGCCGGCTCGCGTGTGTGGCTCAGCGACGGATCGATCGTGGCTGCGAATGGCATCGAGACCGTGCCCGATGGCGTCGAATTGGATCTGGGCCAGCCCCTGGGCAACGACCACCAGATGCTGGTGCCCCTCACCATGAACGAGGTGCTGGCGGTGGCCTTCGAGAGCGGCGGCGTCCGGCCGCTGGCCGATCTGGGCACCCCGAAGTGGACAGAACTGGCCGGATGGACGCTCCCGCCGGTGGTGGGAGACCCGAATCGGATCCTGCTCGGCTCGTCCGACGTGGAACTCGTTGGCCCGGTGGCCGCGTCATGGGCGTTGCCCTCGGGCGTCCGCCGCGTGGCGATCCGGGCGAGGCTCCGGGACGACTGCCGGGTCTGGGGTGACTGCGGCGTGACCGTCCGGATCGGCGAGGTCGCCGAACTCACCGAGCGGCTGCACGGCGAGCGGCCCGAGGCGACCTTCACCATCGATGTGCCCGCCGGCATGCCTTTCGGCGAGCTCGAGGTCCGCGTCGAGGAGGGCCAGGGCGGGACCATCCAGGACCGCGTGATGCTGGACGGGTTCGTCCTGTTGTCGAACACCACCGGCTGAAACACCGCCAGACGGGTGGGAATGGACTGATTGGCGCGGTTTTTGCGCCAGTTACTGGCCATTCACGATTCTTGTTGTACCTTGCTTACTGGAGAGTTCGGTGGGTGTGTGCGCCCCGCCGGCGTAGACGCAAGCGCGTCAGCGTTTGCCGTTGCGCGATTGGCTGTGGGTGCGACCGCGCAACTGGGAGGTGGAGATGTCACGCCTTTGGGCTGGAGTTCGTAGGGTCGGAAGCGTGGTTGGGGCGACGCTCATGGCCGCCTCGTCGGCCAGCGGTCAGATCGATCCCGGCGACATGGGCATCCGCACCATACACGCCGACGAAACCGCCAGCGTGGCGCTCAAGGCGTTCTCGCGGACCGGCGAAGAGATCATCCACGGCGGCGAACAATCCATCCAACTCGACCAGGCGTTCCAGAGTATCGGCCCGCTGCTTGGCGGTCCGGACGTGGTCGAGGCCAAGTGGTCGGAGATCCGCGGCACCGGCCTGAACGTGATCCAGTTCGAGTTCCGCTCTCGCGATGGCAGCGCCCTGGTACCCAGCGACTACCTGATCGAGGGTGAAGAGGCCGAATTCATCGGCTGGGAGATCGGCGGGAGCGATCCGATTGAGTTCCTCGACTTCGCCGGTGATATCACGGTGACCGAGTACAAGATCTTCGTGAGCGAGAACGGCGGCATCGACTTCACCGTGTTCGATCTGACCAGCTCGTTCCTGAACCCCTGGGACGGCACCGACATGGACCGCACGCTCCCGCTGCGGACTCCCGGCGGGCCGGTCGAGTACAACCTGATGATCGTGGAATACGAGTACGAGTACACCGTGCCCGCCCCCGCGACGCTGACGCTGCTGAGCGGCCTGGGCCTCACGGGCCTGCGACGCCGCCGGGGCTGAAACGCCCGAATCCCTCCCCTCGCGGGAGGCACACCGATCTATACTGGGCCATGTGCGATCTGAAGCGCGTGGCCTTGTTCTTTTTTGTGTGCGTGGTGCTTGTCGGCCCGGCGATCGCCCAACGCACCGAGCTCGAGCTCTCGCAGCGGGGCTGGGAGGCCGCCCAGGCCACCGAGCCCATGGACGAGGACGAGGCCTACATACGCGAGGCCTGGGCGATCCTGCTCGGCGGGCAGCCCGGCAAGGCCAAGACGATGCTCACCACCTGGCTGCGCGAGAACCGCTCGGGCACGAACCAGTGGATCCCGCTGGCCCTCCTCGTGCGCGGCGATGCCAAGGTGGCCCTCGACGACGAGTACGACGCGCTCTACGACTACGAGGAGATCGCGCTCAAGTACGCCGGCAGCCCCGAATTCGTCAAGGCCGCCGAGCGTGAGATGGCCATCGCCATCGATTACATCGAGGGCAAGCGGCGTAAGTTCCTCGGCCTGCGCATCAGCAGCGCGCGGCGCGATGGCGAAGAGTTTCTGACACGAATCGCCGAACGCTTGCCGGGCAGCCAACTCGCCGAGCGCGCGATGCTCGAGCTCGGCGCCCACTACAGGCGGACGGGCGAATTCGGACTGGCCCGGGACGTGTACAGCATCTTCCTCGAAGCCTTCCCGACGTCGACGTTCTACCGGGCGGTGCTGCTGGCCCGTATCGAAGCGACCTTCGCCCAGTACAACGGGCCGGAGTACGACGGCTCGGGGCTCATCGAGACCGAGGAACTGCTGGACGTGTACGAGAGCAAGTACCCCGGCGACCTCGAGGTCAGGGCCGAGCTCGACGCCCTGCGCGTGCGCATCGACGAGAGCCAGGGGAAGCACCTGCTGGTCACCGCCCAGGTCTACCTCCAACGGGGCGAGAAGGCATCGGCGCGCTACGTGCTCCGGCGGCTGCTCAGCGATCACCCAAGGACGACGGCCGCGCAGGAGGCGATCGACATGCTCCGCGACTGTGGCTGGCTGCGCGAGGGAGAGATTTCTTGAAGCCGCTCCTGCTGGCCGTGGCTCTCGGATTGGCGGCGGTCGGCTTCGGCTGCGCGAGCGATCCGACCCAGGGGTACAGCTTCTCGTCCTCGTACGATGCGCGGGTCGAGAGCATCGCGGTCAACGTGTTCCAGAACGAGACGTTCCACCCCGGCCTCGAGACCGACGTGACCGGGGCGTTGATCCGCCGTGTCCAGCGCGACACACCCTGGAACGTCACCAGCGCTGGAACGGCCCAGACGACCCTGAGCGGGACCATCCGCGACGTGCAGATCCGCCGGCTGACCCAGGACACCGATGGCGGCATCACCCAGCAGGCCGCCGTGCGGGTGGTGGCCGACTTCGAGTGGCGGAGCAACGTCACCGGGCGTGTCCTGGCGCGGCAGATCAACGTCGCCGTGACCGAATCGTTCATCCCCGCCGCGGGCGAGCCGCTAGAGGTCGGGCTCTCGGCAGCCGCCGACGAACTGGCGGGGGTGATCCTGGAAGCCATGCGTTCGGTATGGTAACGATCCTGGCGGCCGTTTCGGGCGTATCACGCTTGCCACGGGGGCTCGGAATGCTGCCAGAGCCGGGCAGGTTGGTGTTGTTGGCAACCCTTGGCGGCGGCAGATGGCGCCAGACGGTCTCTAGGATGACCGCCGGTCGGGCCGATGCTCGGGGCAGGAACAGGAACGATGGCGGCCGGCGAGTGTCGGCACCCGCGGAGTGTGCATGCGTCCATTTGCGATGAGCCAGCAAGACCAGAACCCAAAGCAGCCCCCCAATGGGAAGGGCGGACCCGAAGGCGGGCCGGGTGGCAAGCGGCCCGGGCAGCAGCCTGCCGGCCCGGCCATGCCCCAGGGGCGGATCATGATCCTCGTGGTGGCCCTGGTGCTGCTAGGGGTGATGGTCATGTTCATGCTGCAGAGCGGGCGGGGCGAGCAGATCACCCTCCAGCAGTTCTACAGCCTGTACGACGCGGGCCAGATCGAATCCGAAAGCGTGGTGATCTCGGACTCGGCCGTGCGTGCCGTCCGGCTCGACGGGCCCGACAGCAGCGATCGCACGACGGTGCGCATCGACATCAACGCGACCACGCGCGAGACCATCGGCCGCCAGATCCTCGACAAAACAGGGCTGAGCGCGAAGAGCCAACCGAGCAGCAATTGGCCCGTCTACCTCATGCTGGGCCTGCCGATCGTGCTGTTCGTCTTCCTGATCTTCATCTTCCTGCGCAGCCTGCGCGGGGCCGCGGGCGGGGCGGGCATGCTGGGCAGCTTTGGCAAGAGCCGGCACAAGGTCTTCAACAAGGAGATGACCGGCGTCAACTTCAAGGACGTGGCCGGCATCGACGAGGCCAAGGACGAGGTCTCGGAGATCATCGAATTCCTCAAGACGCCCAAGAAGTTCACAAAGCTGGGCGGGCGCATCCCGCGCGGCGTGCTGCTCAACGGGCCTCCCGGCTGCGGTAAGACGTTGCTGGCCAAGGCCATCGCGGGCGAGGCCGACGTGCCGTTCTTCAGCATCTCGGGCAGCGACTTCGTAGAGATGTTCGTGGGCGTGGGTGCCAGCCGCGTACGCGACCTGTTCAAGCAGGCCAAGGACAACTCGCCGTGCCTGATCTTCCTTGATGAAATCGACGCGGTCGGCCGCCGGCGTGGCGGGGGATACAGCTCGGGCGGGCACGACGAGCGTGAGCAGACGCTCAACGCCATCCTCGTCGAGATGGACGGCTTCAACGCCACCGACGGCGTGATCGTGATCGCGGCCACCAACCGGGCCGACGTGCTCGATCCGGCCCTGGTGCGGCCGGGCCGTTTCGATCGCCAGATCTCGGTGAGTTTGCCTGACCTGAAGGGTCGGCTCGAGATCTTGAGCGTGCACGCCAAGAAGGTGAAGCTCGGGCCCGACGTCGACCTCGAGAAGATCGCGCGCGGCACGCCCATGTTCAGTGGTGCCGATCTTGCGGCCATTACGAACGAGGCGGCCATCATGGCCACCATGGAAGACAAGGACTTCGTTGAGCACGAGGACCTGGAGGAGGCCCGCGACAAGGTGAAGTTCGGCCGCGCCGGTAAGAGCCGCGTCCGCGAGAAGGACGAGAACAAGCTCGTCGCCTACCACGAGGCCGGGCACGCCGTGCTGCAGGCGTTGCTGCCCGACGGCGACCCGCTGCACAAGGTGACCATCATCCCGCGTGGTGGCATGGGCGGGGCGACCTTCAGCCTGCCCGAAAAGGACCGCATGGGCTACGGGCTCAAGTGGATCCTGGCCACGCTCAAGGTCATGTGCGGCGGACGGATCGCCGAGGCGCGCGCGATGGGCGACATGTCCAGCGGCGCGAGCGGGGATATCTCGCAAGCCACCGAGCTGGCGCGCACCATGGTCACCGATTGGGGCATGAGCGACAAGCTCGGCTTCCTGCGATACTCCGGCAGCGACACCCGCGATAGCTTCGTCCCCGACAAGGCGTACGGCGACCGCACGGCCGACCTGATCGACCAGGAGGTCCGCCGGATCGTCGACGAGGCCTACGCCGAAGCCAACACCATGCTCGAACAGAACTGGGCCAAGGTGGAAGCCGTGGCCGAGGCGCTGCTGAAGCACGAGACGCTGACGGCCGAGGAGGTCCACCTGCTGATCGGCGGCGGCTCGCTCAACAAGGCGTCGGTCTCGGACCTGCTGCTGGCCGAGCGGGACCGCAAGCCCAAGGCCCCCGAGCCCCAACGCGACGACGAACAGGGGCCGGAGTTGGCGGGTGGGATGTCGCCCAGCCCGGCGTAGATCTGATCCACAACGAGGCCCTGGCGCGAGCCTGGGCTCTTGGGTGCTCCAGGAGCCCAGGCTCGCGCCAGGGCCTCGTTTTTTTGGGACTCAACACGAACACCTGCCAAGTTGACACCTCTGGGGTGACTGGCGTGAGTGCTGGCAGCGCCATGGGCACGCTTGCGGTGGTCTGGTGGGGGTGGATTCGCCCCCATCAACAGGCACGCGGCTTGTAAGCAGCAGGGCGTGGTTCCATCGCCATCCAACCCGACCAGTTCCAGCCAGCCTCGGCTGAACCTGCTGCTGAGCGATGCCAGCCGGCCCGACCAGTCTTGGGCCGATCGGCTGCCCTCGCTGCTCGAGCCCATGGGCGTCCGCACGATGCGGGCCCACTCGGGGACGGAGGCCACCAAGGTCATCTCCATGATGCCCATCCACATGGCCGTGGTCGACCTGGCGTTGCCCATGGACACCGGCTCGGCCGAGGACGGCGGGCTGCGGCTGCTGGAACTGCTCCAGCGGACCGAGAGCCGCCCGCCGACGATCGTGATCCGCCGGGCGAGGACGGCCCGGGAGGCCAGCCGCGAGTCGATGCGGGCGTTGCTCGCCGACGCGTTCGCGGTTGTCGATCGCCCGAGCCACCACCGGGACGTCGAGCTGTTATTGGAGGTGCTGCGCCGCGTCCTGGCGCGCCACTATCGGGGCCAGTGGCCCGAGGCAACATGAACAACCGGCACGCGCCGGTGGCCGATCGCCGTGGAGGGCGGGGCGGCCACCGGGGCGAACGCCCTTGGATCGATTCGAGACACACACACCCAGCGCCCAAATGGATTGGGCCTTTTGCAGAGGAGCGATGCACGATGGCCGCGACCAAGACCCGCAAGAAACTGAACATCCGCCCGCTGCACGACAAGATCATCGTGCGGCGTGACGAGGCCGAGACCCAGACCGCCTCGGGCATCTTCCTGCCCGAGACCAGCAAGGACCGCCCCAAGACCGGCGTGATCGAGGCCGTCGGCGACGGCGCGCTCAACACCGAGACCGGTGATCGCGTGGCCCTGGAGGTCAAAAAGGGCGACCGCATCATCTTCAGCAGCTACTCGGGCACCGAGGTCAAGCTCGACGGCGACGAGCTGCTGATCATGACCGAGGCGGACGTGCTGGCGGTGCTCGAGGGCTGATTCGATAGCCCACGGCGGAAGGGGCGGTCCTCATGACCACCGACGAGCTGCGCGCAGCACTCAAGGAACTGACCGGCGGGCGTGACGCCACGTTCGCCTTTACCCATACCGGCGAGCAGGCGTCCCTGCTGCTGGTGCCAAACGCGATGCTCGTGCCCGAGGAGGGCGACCACATGGTCAAGGTCACCGACGGGCAGAACATCGCCATCATCGACGCCGCGAGCGTCGCGTGGGTGCGGATCGGTCCGCCCCAGCTCAACAAGTAAGAATTTTTACCACAGAGGCACAGAGGCGCAGAGAAGAGAGGGGATCGGGTAGGGAGAAGAGAGAAAGAGAGATTCGGTCCTATCTTCGCTCTGTGCCTCTGCGCCTCTGTGGTAATCTCGATTCAAAAGGAACAGCACCATGGCAGCAAAAGACATCGCCTACGACAACGACGCGCGCGAGCGGATCCTCCGCGGCGTGCAGAAACTCGCCCAGGCCGTCAAGGTCACCCTGGGCCCCTCGGGCCGCGTGGTGGTCATCCAGAAGTCCTTCGGCGCCCCCACCGTCACCAAGGACGGCGTGACGGTCGCCAAGGAAGTCGAGCTGGACGACCCCTACGAGAACATGGGCGCCCAGATGGTCAAGAGCGTCGCCAGCAAGTCCAGCAAGGACGCCGGCGACGGCACCACCACCGCCACCATTTATGCCGAGGCCATCTATAGCGAGGGCCTGAAGAACATCACCGCCGGCGCCAACGCCAACGAGGTGAAGCGCGGCATCGAGAAGGCCGTCGCCGCCATCGTCGACGAACTCAAGAACATGTCCAAGAAGGTCTCCAGCAGCAAGGAGATCGCCCAAGTGGGCACCTGCAGCGCCAACCAGGATGCCGAGATCGGCGACATCATCGCCAAGGCGATGGACAAGGTCGGCAAGGACGGCGTCATCACCGTCGAGGAGGGCCGCAGCCTCGAGACCGAGGTCGAGCTGCTCGAGGGCATGCAGTTCGACAAGGGCTACCTGAGCCCCCACTTCGTCACAGACGCGGCCAACATGGAGTGCGTGCTCGAGGACTGCTACGTCCTCATCCACGAGAAGAAGCTCAGCAACGCCAAGGACCTCGTCCCCATCCTGGGCAAGGTCGCCGAGAGCGGCAAGAGCCTGCTCATCATCGCCGAGGACGTCGACAGCGACGCCCTAGCGATGCTGGTGGTCAACAAGCTGCGCGGCGTGCTGAAGGTCGTGGCCGTCAAGGCGCCCGGCTTCGGCGACCGCCGCAAGGCCATGCTCGACGACATCGCCGTCCTCACCGGCGGCACGGCCGTGATGGAAGAGCTGGCCATCGACATGGAGAAGCTCGAGTTGCGCGAGCTGGGCCGGGCCAAGAAGGTCATCATCGACAAGGACAACACGACCATCATCGAGGGCGCCGGCAAGAGCGCCGACATCAAGGGCCGGATCGACCAGATCCGCCACCAGGTCGAGGCCGCCAGCAGCGACTACGACCGCGAGAAGCTCGAGGAGCGGCTGGCCAAGCTGGCCGGCGGCGTCGCCCAGATCAACGTCGGGGCGGCCACCGAGGTCGAGATGAAGGAGAAGAAGGCCCGCGTCGAGGACGCCCTGCACGCCAGCCGGGCGGCCGTCGAAGAGGGCATCCTGCCCGGCGGCGGCACCGCCGTGCTCCGCGCCCGCAAGAAGCTCGAGGCCCTGCGTAAGAAGCTGGGCGGCGACGAAGGGCTTGGCGTCGACATCGTCTGGCGTGCCGTCAGCGCCCCCATCAAGCAGATCGCCAAGAACTGCGACCTGGAGGGCTCGCTCATCGCCAGCAAGGTCGAGGAGAGCAGCGACGCGAGCTTCGGCTTCAACGCCCTGACCCGCGAGTACGGCGACCTGGTCAAGATGGGCGTCATCGTGCCGACCAAGGTCGAGCGCGTGGCCCTTGAGAACGCCGCGAGCGTCGCCGGCCTGCTGCTGACCACCGAGGCCGCGGTGGTGGAGCGGAAGGAGAAGAAGGCGAAGGTGCCGATGGCGGGTGGGGATGATTTTGATTATTGATTGAAGCGGCTAACCACTCTCTTAAGGAGCACCGGCATTACCTCTGCCGGTGCTTTTTATTTGTCGATACATGTATACGATACCATGTCAATGGATCCTCGTCGGGATGTTCAGCTAGAAATCGTCTCACTTTGTCGAGCACCTTGTGGTGAAAACCAACTTGTTTCATACCAGACCCAGCGGGGCCGTGTCGATAGCACATCGATTCATCATCATGGACATTCAACTCACGCATAATCCCAGTAAGCACCGATGTTGATATCTTCAGTTTTTGGGCAACTTGCGTATGGGTCAACTGAAAATCATCTGCCGGATTGATGCGCCTATATGCCACAGCAGGTGCACTGCCATCTACCTCGATTCCTGAAACCCCAGGATTCTTCTTTCCAACGAGGCTCACACTCAGAGTTGGGCCGGTTCCCTCCATGGTGATTTGGATCGCGGAGCACATCGGCAAATGATCTTCGAGCGGCTCTTGCCGATCAACCGCCCTCACGATCGCATCAACTTGCTTCTTTCGGGCCCCTGGCAACAACTCGTCTTCGGGCCGATCCTGACCGAGAACCAACTCCAAGTCTGCAAGCGATCGTGCGGCATTTCTTGCCGCCTGAGCCTCGCCAGCCTTGGATAGGGCATATATCTGGGAGCGTTTTCGATCCAACAGTACACCAATATCCACAAGCGGCACAGTGCAAATAGGCAGCACTCTCGATTCGATTCGATCAGCCAGCCGCTCAAAGAAAACATCATCTAGAACCTTGTCGAAAAGCTCGACCCCCGTTTTTGCAAGAAGGTATAGCTCTGCTTCATCCAAAACAACAAGGTCGTGGTATGCGCCGCCACGTACATTCTTCAACCATTGCAAATATTTCCAATCTTGATATGAGATAAACTTGGCAGAATCTTTTGTATGGGCAATCTTGCTTGCACGATCGAACGAGATTGTCTGCTCCCGACTCGATTCCTTAATAGGCTCGCCGTATTGGATGAGGGACGCCTTGAGCAATTGTTCAAACGCCCAATGCAACTGAACCAACACAGTGTCCATTCTCAAATGGGCACTACTAGCGTTAAATGTATCAATTGTTAACCGCAATGCACAAATAGATTTTTCTAGATGTGGCCTGGCATTCTTCTTGATTCGACTCTTTGCGATACGAAGCATGGCGACCCAAAACTGATTCTCATTCAATTTGCGTTTCGTGCGCTGATTGTAATTGCGAAACGCTGAGTCGAATGTCGAGCTATACGGCAGTCTGTCAACCGCGCCTCGGCTTCGCGGCATAACGGACCGGAGCGCCTCTCTGTCTATTACTACGTCGGCTGCGAGGCCACTAGCATGTCTGCGCCTAGCGGCACCATCTCCGCCAGCTTTTCGAACAGCTAGGACGACGTGCCAGAACTCAGATCGATTCCACGAACTCAATCGGCCGGTATTAAAGACTGCACGACAACGATCAAATTGATCTGTGTACGGCCAGGAATCTGTGGGCATTTCGGTGTCGTCAATAATCTGACGAACCAGCTTCCGATCGTCGGGCGAGTACTTTCTAGCCATGAATCGGACTATAGCCTGAATCAGCCAATGTAGGTATAGTTCCTAGTCGCTCACACCACCCCACCCCCCTCAAACACCCTCCCCAGCCCCACACCCCCCACCACGCACACCGCGGCCAGGCCCAGTTGGGCCAGCACGCCGTGCGCGAGCATGGGCAGCACGCACATCGCCAGGCCGGCGACGAGGATGGCCGGGCGCTCGGCCTTCTTGCCATAGATGAACAGGGCCATGCCCAGCAGGCCCACGAACAGGGCGACGGCGATCTCGGGGGTGGACATCGAGTTGAACAGTGGCATGCCCTGGTAATCGGACCGAAGGCAACGGGACTTGACCGCGGGGCCACGCGGCGGCCCTCCCGGTCAGCGCCGGAGCCATCTTCTTGAGGAGGAACGCCGCTCTGGACTCGACCGGAGCCATGGTTCTCGAGAGGAAAGCCCCTCCGGTCTGGACGGGAGCCATCTTCCCCGAGAGGAATGCCCCTCCGGTCTGGACGGGAGCCATCTTCCTCGAGAGGAATGCCTCTCCGGTCTAGACGGGAGCCATTTTCTTCGAGAGGAAAATCATTTCCGAGCGAAAGAAAACCGTACCCGAAGGTTACGGGGTTGTTTTCTGTTCGTATCGATCCGGCGAATGTTTGGGTTGATGGTCGGGCTGATGGCCTTGGGGGCCTGGCACCCACGCCCACCAAACGACCAGGGCCGCTCCCCCCAACTGGGCAAAAGGGAAGCGGCCCCGCCGTTCGGAAAAATATCTTGGGCACTATGACAAACAAGAATGCCCGTGCCCCCGATATCGGGCGTGGGGCGGGCGTAGTTGAGTGTGAACGAGCCCCTCGCGCGAGCGAGGGGAATGGACGCCCGAAGGCCACCCGTGCCCACTACTGATGATTGCGTACGTAGTCGACCGCCGCGAGCCGGGACGCCTCGGTGTTGATGTATCGCGTGCTGGCCATCTTCGTCCACACACGCTTGCGCGTCCCGATCGCCCCGCTCTCGCGAAGCCGACGCGTCGCCCACGACTTGAGCTGCGCGACGACGACCGCGGGCGCGTGGCTCGGCGCGGCGATGACGACGTGGACGTGGTTCGAGCGGACATTGAGCGCGTCGATGCGCCAGCCGCGCAGCCTGGCGTGGTCCTCGATCGCCCTCGTCACCAGTTCTCGCATCTGCCCATCCAGCACGAACGGGCCCTCCGCCATCGACACGGCGACACGCGCTTCGCGTGATGGGTCGGGGAGCAGGGCGTCGGTGCCGGGCGTGTTGTGGGCGTCGTCGACGCTTCCTCGTTCGTCGCCGTGGACCCGGGTGCCGTAGGTGGTCCAGGTGAGGAGGTAGGCGAGGAGGGGCATCTTCGAGTGTTGGACGCGTGGGGTGCTTGGGGGTCTATTCCCCTCGCTTGCGCGAGGGGCTCGTTGACTCGGTTGTGTCGTTCTTTACTGGCTCTTGGCCAGCACCGCCTCGTCGACGCCCAGGTACTCGTACATGTGCTGGTCGTAGGCCTCGGCGTCGGCGTCCTGGCTCAGGTCCAGGCGCAGCTCGTTGATGACCTTCGTCCCCTGGCCGATCCAGGCGTCCCAGGTCTCCTTGCTGATGTTCTCGTAGATCCACTGGCCCACGGGGCCCTTGAAGGGCGGGCGCGGGAGCTGGTGGCCGCGCTTGCCGGTGCGCTGGCAGATGAAGTCGCCCTGGTCGAGCTCGGCGGCGGTGGGCTGCTTGGTTTGGACCTCGGGCACGGGGGCGCCGAGTTCTTCGAGCAGGGCCTTCATGGCGTTGGCGGGCATGCGGTCGCCGCGTTCGGTGGCGCTCTTGAAGCCGGTGGTGATGAGCTCGATGGCCTCTTCCTTGAGCTCGGCGGCCACGAGCTGCTCGCCGGCGAGCTGGTAGGCCTTGCTCATGGCGGGGTTGAGCTCGATGCAGCGCATGTAGCTGGCGGCGGCGTCTGCGGGCCTCTCGGCCTGGGCGTAGGCACCCGCGAGCGAGAAGTGGGCCATGTCGTTGTCGGGGTCCTCGCGGCACATGTTCTCGAACTGGGCGATGCGGGTCTCAAGGTCCATGGTGCCTCCTGGGGCGTGTTGAAGGGCCCAAAGAGGATGGTATGGGGCGGGCCGGATGCGGGGAATCGCCCTTGGCTCCGGTGCGGGTTTGTGGTAGGCTGTGGTGACAAGACCAACTGCCCGGGACTTCCACCCGCAGGAGCCTCAATATGCGTGGTTATCGAACCCTTGCCGCTGTCTCTGCCGCCGCCCTCCTGAGTGCCGCCGGGACGGCCCAAGCCACCTGGTCCATCCTGCTGGTGGACACCCGCACGGGCGAGATCGCCCTGGGCAGCGCCACGTGCCTGACCAGCTTCGACCTGCGGGCCAACACGCCGGTGATCATCACGGGCGTCGGGGCGGCGACGGCCCAGAGCTTCGTGGACTCGTCGGGGCGCAATCGCGTGCGCATCCGCGATGGGCTGGCGCTGGGACTCACGCCCTCCGAGATCCTGGCCGACCTCTCGACCTTCGACTCCGGCCACCAGACGCGGCAGTATGGCATCGTCGACACCACGGGGCTGGCCGCGACGTTCAGCGGCACGGGTGCGGGCGCGTGGGCGGGTGGGACGACCGGTGAGATCGACGGCGTGATCTACGCCGTGCAGGGCAACCTGCTGACCGGGCCGGCGGTGGTCGACGACGCGGTGGCGGCGATCATCACGACGCCGGGCGACCTGGCCGAGAAGCTGATGGCGGGGATGGAAGCGGCCCAGGCCAAGGGCGGCGATGCGCGGTGCTCGTGTACGCCGCTGCCGATCCCGTGTGGTACGCCGCCGGCGGGATTCCTCAAGAGC
Organism: Phycisphaera sp.; assembly: GCA_025916675.1. Classification (NCBI taxonomy): domain Bacteria; kingdom Pseudomonadati; phylum Planctomycetota; class Phycisphaerae; order Phycisphaerales; family Phycisphaeraceae; genus Phycisphaera; species Phycisphaera sp. Next base: position 95,520 of record CP098402.1, on the reverse strand, counting down.
GCGGATATCGGGTACATGATGATCGCGCGCACGGGCGACACCGACGCGTGCAACGGCATCTACCAGGCCGACCCGCCCGTGCGCGACGTGGCGATCGGCGACACGCACGGCGACGGGCTGCCCGACGTGCTGGTGGCCGACCAGCTCGGCGACCGCATCGCGACGCGCGCCAACGCGGGCGGCGTGCTGGGCGACATGCCCGTGCTGCTGGATCCGACCTTCGACACGCGCTTCGGCCGGGCCGAGCGGATATTGCTGCTCGACGTGACGGGCGATGGCGTGGACGACCTGATCGCCCACGACACCAACGCCGGCGCGATCGCGGTGGGCGTGGGTATCGGCGCGGGCGCTTTTGGCGAGCCGGTGCGCACGAGCATCGCCGCGGATGAGGGCGCGCTGCTGGCGATCGATCTAGACGGCGACGGCGGGCCGAGCGATCTGTTCGTGGGCGCTTCGAGCGGCGGGCAGGCGGCCGTGCTGCGCAACGATGGAGCCGGCGGCTTCACGGCCGAGTCGCTGATGTTCGCCGGCGATCCTCGGCAATGGGCCGTGGGCGACCTGGATGGCGACGGGCTGGACGACGTGGGCTACGTGACGGGCTCGGGGCTCGTCGTGGCGGTGCTCAACGACGGATCGGGCGGGCTCGCGCTCGGGCCCATCGGCAGCAGCAGCATCGACGCCTCGACGCTCAAGGCGGGCGACCTCGACGGCGATGGATCCGACGAGCTGGTGGGCATCAACCGCTCGTCGCGCGAGGCGGTGGTCGTGAGCCTTGGGGGCGGCGTGTTCACCGAGGTCACCGCCACGCTGCCGCGAACGCCCCACTCGGCGGCCATCGGCAGCGTGACCGAGGCTGGCACGGCGCAGTTCGTGGTGGGCGTCAGCGATACCGCGGCCGACCTGATGACCTTCCGCATCGACGGCGGCGCACTCACGCTGGTCGACACCACCGGCTCGGGCCTGCTGCCGCGCAACTTCGAGCTGGTCGACCTCACGGGCGACGGCTTCGACGAGCTGGTCGGCACGACCGGGAGCAACGTCTCGGTCATCGGCAATCAATCCGGCACGTTCGCCTCCGGCCCGGGCTGCGGCGCGGGCGACTACTTCATGAACTTCAACGTCGCGTTCCAGAGCCGCAGCGACCCCGATCCGGTGTTCCAGCTCCGAGATGATTTCGACGACTGGCGAAGCGACCTGGTTGGCCTGACCGACGGCGTGATGAGTTCGGCAACCCTCGACGACGACACGATCGCGCCGGGCGAGAGCACGACGCTGCGGATCGAGCTGCGCGATTGGCAGGGCGCGGTCGCGGACATGAGCACCGCCGTGCCGCGGGTCATCATCGGCGGGCCGCCCACGATCAGCCTGGGCACACCCGTGTCATTGGGCGGCGGCGTGTGGGAGGTCGACCTGATGGCCACCGCCGGCAGCGACGCGGGGACGGCCGAGGTCACGATCGTGATCGAAGACACGGGCGAGCGGCCGGTGACGCTGATGCCCCCGCCGGTGCTGGAGGTGGGCACCTCCTGCTACGCCGACCTGGACGGCGACGGCGAGCTGACGATCTTCGACTTCCTGGTGTTCCAGAACGCCTTCGACGCGGGCGACCTCATCGCGGATTGCGATGGGTCGGGGGCGCTGGACATCTTTGATTTTCTGTGTTTTCAGAATGCGTTTGGGGCGGGGTGCCCCTAGAGCCGGGGCCTACAATAAACTTAATGCCCACAACCTCCATAGTTGAGATTCTGAGTCTCACCTCGAATGCATTATCAATGTCGGTTGCAACACTGGCAACAGTTGCTGGTTCTGTCATTGCTACCGTCGCGCTCATCTGGACTATCTACTGGAATAAGAGCGAGCATGATGCCAAGCCACAGTTCTTCGTCACCACCGGCGACTGTGTGGATAGCGACCCTTTCCTTCAGCGTGTGCCGTATCGGATGTGGGTGAGGGTTGCCAATACCGGTAAGAGCACGCTCCTGCTGGATGGAGTTGCGTTGACAGGGGCAGCAACCGCCGATGACCCATTTCGACATGCGGTCAACGCAGAAAAGTCTCGCAAGGAAAACCAAGCGTTTCTCAAACAAATTGGTCGGGCACCGCCGCTTGCCGCAATTTCATCGGACAAGGCAATCGAAGTGCCCGCACAAGACTCCTACGTAGCAACACTTCCACTCTTCACATTCAAACTACTTGAGATTCCCGGTACTTACTGGGGAGTTGAAGTTATAAGCCGAACCGGTGAAGTGTGGCGAATTCCTGCAGCGCGTGTCGCGATGGGCGAGCGTGGATTGCCGAGATTCTTGCTCGACAACAGGCTGATCCCGGATGCACTCAAATTAAAATCTTGGTACAATCGGGAAATGAAATTGACTCTTGCAAGAATTCGCCGGCAAGCTCAGACAGAGCTCTATAACGAGTGGAAGGCAAAAGCGAGCAAAGCAGGCTAGCTCACACCGCCTCTACCACCATCGCCACGCTGTTCCCACCGCCCAGGCACAGCCCCGCCAGCCCGCGCTTGGCGCCGGTGCGATTCATCTGGTGGAGGAGGGTTGTCAGCACGCGGGTGCCACTGGCGCCGATGGGGTGGCCCAGGGCGACGCCGCCGCCGGCGACGTTAAGCTTGTCCTCGGGGATGCCCAGCTCCTTGATGTTGCTGAGCACCTGGGCGGCGAAGGCCTCGTTGAGCTCGAACAGGTCGATGTCGTCGATGGTCAGGCCGGCCTTCTTCAGCACGTTCTGCACGCCGGTGATCGGGGCGGCGAAGATGTCCTTGGGCGCCACGCCGCTTGTGGCGTAGGCGATGATCTTGGCCATGGGCTTGATGCCAAGCTCGCTGGCCTTGGCCTCGCTCATCACGATGGTGGCCGCCGCGCCGTCGTTGATCTGGCTCGCGTTGCCGGCGGTCACGGTGCCGGCCTTGTCGAAGGCGGGGCGCAGCTTCGAGAGGCCCTCGGCCGTACTGCCCGGGCGGATGCCCTCATCCGTCGAGCAACCACCCTCGGGGCCGGGCACCTTGCGGTTGCCCAGTTGCTCGCCGGTGAGCGCGACCATCTCGTCCTTGAACCAGCCCTCGCTGGTCGCCTTCTCGGCCCGCTGGTGGCTCTGGGCGGCGAAGCGATCCTGCTCCTCGCGGCTGATGTCGTACTTCTGGGCGATGTGGTCGGCGGCGTTGCCCATCATCCAGCACTCGAAGGCGCAGGTCAGGCCGTCGTGGGCCATGACGTCGACGAGCTTGGTGTCGCCGAACTTCACGCCCTGCCGCACGTGGGCGAAGTGGGGCGCGCCGGTCATGTTCTCCATGCCGCCGGCGACGACCACGTCGTTGTCGCCGGCCTTGATCGACTGGGCGGCCATCATGACGGCCTCGAGGCCCGAGCCGCAGACCTTGTTGATGGTCTTGGCGCTCAGGGTGTCGGGCAGGCCGGCCTCGAGCCCGGCCTGGCGGGCGGGGTTCTGGCCCAGCCCGGCCTGCAGCACGCAGCCCATGACGCACTCGTCGACCATGTCGCCCTTGAGGGCGGGGACGGCATCCATCGCGGCCTTGATGGCGTAGGCACCGAGCTGGGGCGCGGGCGTGCCGGCGAGGCTGCCAAAGAACTTGCCGATGGGGGTGCGCTTGGCGGCGACGATCACGGGTGTGTTGCTCATGCGGGCTTTCTCCGAGGGAAAGGCACGCCCAAGGCGATCGGACCTGGGGCGGCAGTGTTTGGGTATCGGCCGGATGCGGCAGGGCCGGGGGGAAAGTATAGAACCGACCAGCGCGTACGCTGGCCTCATGAAGACACCAACCTCCCTCACCGCCGTGCTGTTCTCCGCCGTTTCCGCGTTCGCCCAGTGCCCCGATTTCATCCTCGACGACGGGTCGGGCGGGTTCACCATCGGGCCCAGCGAGTTCGACGCGGTGATGACGTGGGGCAATTACTTCGACGTTGAGCCCTCATGCCCGTGGATTAGCGAAGTGAGCGTGTCGTTCTCGGGCAGCCTGCCCGTGGGCACGCCGCTGACGATCATCGTGTACAACGACCCCGATGGCGACGGCGACCCGACCAACGCGGTACCGATCTCGGCCGCCTCGCACGCGTCGCAGTCCACGTCGACGAGCACCTTCGCGACGTACCCGATCCGCCCCACGAACGTTGGGCCCGATGGCGGGTTCTTCGTGGCCGTGGCCGCGTTCATCCCGCAGCGCCAGTCGGCCGCGCGCATGGACCAGGACACGCTGGGCGTGCGGAGCTGGCTGTTCTACGACGGCGATCTTCTGCCGGACCCCGGCGCGGCCCCGTTCATCCTGCGCATGAGCGATAGTCCCTTCAACGGCACCTGGATGGTGCGGGCCCGGGGGCAGGCCGACGGTTGCGCCGTCGACCTCGACGGTGACGGTCTGGCGACAACTTTCGACTTCCTGGCCTTTCAGAACGCGTTCAACACCGGCGACCTGCTGGCGGACTTCGACGGCGACTTGGCGTTGACCTTCGCCGACTTCCTGGCCTTCCAGGCGCTGTTCGCGGCGGGCTGTTAGTGTTATAGGACGTTTGTACGGGTCATTCGGTTCGTGACGACACCGCGCGTGAGTTGCGCGGCAGCTTTTCGTTGGGGTATTGAGCGCGGTGGATGTTTCGGGTATATTGGAAGGCAATCGAGGGACAATCACCCGCGTTCCATGGATCGGGTGCTTCGTCCGGATACACAGCGGAAGATCGAGAGGGCTTAATCATGATTGCGAAGAGTGCGATGTCGGCGTGCGGGCTCATCCTGGCCGCGGGTGCCGCCCCCTTGATGGCGCAGCAGCAGGATTCGCCGATCAAGAACCGCCCCGAGCAGGACGAGCGGCGCAGCTCGCTGGTCCAGCGGTCGTACTCCACGGGCTGGGCGCCCTGGCTGCCGCTTGGCATGCCCGATGGCCCGGGCGTGGACGATCCGGCGATGTTCCCCGACGAGTACCGAACGATCAACGGGCGATTTAACAATCCCGTGATCCCGTGGTACGGCTCGGTTGGCGTGCCGTTCGTCCGGCGCGTGCCCTCGGCGTATGGCGATGGCGCTGGTCGCATCCCGGCGCGCAGCGATGGGTCGAGCGCCCGCGCGATCAGCCAGGCCGTGGTCGATCAGGACGAGGTGCTCATGCCCAGCACGACGGGCAACTCGAACATGTTCTGGCTCTGGGGCCAGTTCCTCGACCACGACATCGACGAGACACCCATCGCGGTACCCATCGAAGAATTCGACGTGGTCGTGCCGACGGGCGACCCATGGTTCGACCCCGGTGCCACCGGCTCTCAGCTCATCTCCCTCGACCGCTCGGGGTACCAGCTCGTGTCGGGCGTGCGCGAGCAGGTCAACGCCATCACGGCGTTCATCGACGCGTCGAACGTGTACGGCTCGGACGCGCCGCGGGCCGCCGAGCTCCGAACGCTCGACGGCACGGGCGAGCTCAAGACCAGCGACGGCGACCTGCTGCCCTACAACGTCAACGGCTTCCCGAACGCGCCCACGCATCGCGACCCCACGCTGTTCCTCGCGGGCGATGTGCGGTGCAACGAGCAGGTCTCGCTGACGGCCCTCCATACGTTGTTCGTGCGCGAGCACAACTACTGGGCCCGACAGATCCGCGCCGCCAACCCGACCTTCACCGGCGACGAGGTGTACGAGCACACCCGCGCCATGGTGGGCGGCATCATGCAGGCCATTACGTACAACGAGTTCCTGCCGATCCTTCTTGGAGGCGATGCGCTGCCGCCTTACGTCGAGTACGACGCCGGCGTGAATCCCGGCATCTCGAACGTCTTCGCCGCGGCGGGCTTCCGCATGGGCCATTCCATGCTGCCGACGTTCCTGCCCCGCATGGATAGTGATGGCACGGAAGCCGACGAGGGGCACCTCTCGCTCGCCCAGGCGTTCTTCTTGCCCGCGCACATCGAGGACCACGGCATCGACAGCGTGCTCCGCGGCATGGCCATGACCGTGGCCCAGCAACTCGACGGCCACATCATCGGCGACGTGCGCAACTTCCTGTTCGGCATGCCCGGCGCTGGCGGATTCGACCTCGCCTCGCTGAATATCCAGCGCGGGCGCGACCATGGATTGGCGGATTACAACACGATTCGTGAGACCTTTGGCCTGCCGCGCGTGATCGAGTTTGGCAACATCACCGCCGACGTGCAGATGCAGGACAAGCTGGCCTCGGTCTACGCTGATTGCGACCAGATCGATCCGTGGGTGGGCATGCTCGTCGAGGACAAGCTCGATGGCACGATGGTCGGCCCGACGCTGCACGCGGTGCTGGTCGACCAGTTCACACGCCTTCGCGATGGCGATCGGTTCTGGTACGAGGCCTACCTGCCCGGCGACATGGTGGATCTGGTGAACCAGCAGACGCTCTCGACCATCATCCGCCGCCACACGAGCATCGGCGAAGAGATCGGTGACAACGCCTTCATGGCCCCGCCGCGCTGCCTGGCCGACTTGGACGAGGATGGCGAATTGACCATCTTCGACTTCCTGGCCTTCCAGACGCTATTCGATCAGGGCGACCTGCGGGCCGATTTCGACGGCGACGGCATGCTGAGCATCTTCGACTTCCTGGTGTTCCAGAACGCCTTCGACGCGGGCTGCGATTGAGCGGGTCAGCCGCCGCGGTTGCTCGGGCCGGCGGGTTCGCCCGCCCCCAGATCGAGCGCGCGGTCGAGCAATTCCTGTTCGGCCTCGCGGTAGCGCGTGAAGCTGCTCATGAGCTGCTCGTGCAGTTGCTCGATGGCGCGTTGCCGGCCGGGGATGTCGACCGGCCCTTGCTCGTCGGTGCTGAGTGAGATGAGGCTCTCGCTGGCGGCACGCAGGTCGCTAGCGGCCTGGGCGAACGACCGGGTGGCGTCGTAGATCAGCTCGCCCTCGAGCTCGCGCGTGGTCGGACGCTGGAGGAGCCGCCACGGGCTGCGGCGGACCTCGAGCATCGTCAGCTTGGCCTGGTCGCTGGCCAGGCGGAGATTGGCCGATGCACGTCGTATGCCGGGGGCTTCGGCGTCGAACATCGCTCGGGCATCGGTAGCGAATTGGGCGCCCTCGGCACTGGCCGTACGGGCGTTCTCGACGGTCTCAAGGGCTGCGGGCATGATCTCCTCGTTCGTGCGCGTCGTGATTTCTGCCAGGTCGGCCAGCACGCGATCGATGTTGGGGCGGTTCGTGTCGATCGTGTCACGCACGCTCTCGATCACTTCGGCGAGTTCGCCGGTGCGTTCGTCGATGCGTTTGGCGAGGCTGGTCACGACCTCGACGCCCTCACGCGCGTCGGCCACCATGGCCTCGAATTCGTCGCCAACGCGAGGCAGCCGGGTGCGCAGGTCGCTGGTGATGGTCCTGGCATCATCGAGTGCCGAATTCAGCCCGTCGACAGCCTCGCCAACGCGGGGCTCGACGTCGGCGAGGATGCGGCTCACCCTCGCGGTCGTCTCGGCCAGAGACTGGATCGACATGCGGATGTTCTCCATGTCGTCGTCGTTCAGGCCCGTCTGGGCGAGCAGGCCGGGCGATGGGCGGCCGTCGAATTGTCCGCCCTCGGCAACTGGCTGGGCGGTGCCGACGCTGATGAAGTTGACCACGGTGCCCGTGCCAAGCAGGGGCACCTCGAGGCGGACAACCGCGTCCTGGTGGAGCACGAGGTCTTCGTCGACTTCGATCCGCACGTCGAGGTGGTCGCTCTCGCCCAAGCGGACGTCGGTGACCTTGCCGACCTTCATGCCGCCCACGCGCACTTCTGCACCCGGGGCGAGCAGGCCGGCGTTGTCGGCCAACTCGAACCGCACGACATACTGGGTCGTCGAGACCAGGGCCGACGTGAGATCGCTCAGGATGGCCGTCACGACCACCGCCAGCGCCACGGCGGCGATAAAGAACGCTCCAACAATCGCGTTTCGTCCACCGGGCGGCGGCATGGCGTCCCTGCTCCCTTTCGGCGTGCCCCGGTTTGCTCGGGAGGCCCGCAAGATCCTCTCGGAGCGTCAGGCCCGCAACATGCGCCTGAGCCGCTCGAGTACACCCTCGTCTTCGGTCTTTGGAACGATACGCGAGGACTCCACGCTGCGCACGCCGGGCACCCTTGGTCGCGACCCCAGGATGTCCTGTTCCCAGTCGCTCTCGCTGTGGCGTTCGCTCAGCGGCCCCTCGGCCAGCCCGCGCAGGAACTGGTGGATGATCTGCTCATCCTCGCTCAATGAGGCGAGCTCGCTATCGGGTACATCCCGCACCCGCTCGAACCACGCTTTGGGCTCGACGGCCAGCATCCGCCCCTTGTCGAGCATGGCCATGCGGTCGGCGATGGCGAACGCTGAATCCATCTCGTGCGTCACCACCACGCAGGCGATGCCGAGCTTCTTGGTCAGGTCGAGCAGCAGGCGGTCGATCTGGGCGCTGGTGATCGGGTCGAGCCCGGCGCTCGGCTCGTCGCAGAACAGCAGTTGGGGATCGAGCGCCATCGCGCGGGCCAGGCCCGCACGTTTCTTCATGCCGCCGGAGATCTGCGCCGGGAACAGGTCGGCCGCCTCGCGCAGCTGCACCTGCTCGAGCTTGATCTTGACCTGGATGTCGATGATCTCCTGGCTGAGCCTCGTGTGCTCCTGGAGGGGCAGGGCCACGTTCTCGGCCACGGTCATGCTGTTGAAGAGCGCCCCGCTCTGGAAGAGGATGCCGAACTTCAGGCGGACCTTGTTGAGGGCTTCCTCGTTCAGGCCGCAGATGTCGTTCTCGAACATCCGGATGCTGCCCTGGTCGCTCGAGAGCGAGCCGATCATCAGCCGGAGCATCGTGCTCTTGCCCGAGCCGGATCCACCCATGATGACCATGGTCTCGCCGGGCATGACCTCGAGGTCGATGCCCTTGAGGATCTCGCGCCCGTCGAAGCTCTTGCGCACGCCCTGGACACGCAGGATCGGGCCGCCCTCGGCGCGGGATGGCATACGTCAGCCTTCGCCGGGCTCATCACCACCCGCTGGATCGGCCGGGTCTGTTGGGTCGGCCGGATCTGTCGGGTCGGGTGTCTCGCCGGGCAACGCGGGTGGGACAATCGCACCCTGCCCGCTGGGCGTGGGCAGCATCCAGACGATGTCGCCGCCCGGGTCGTAATACCCCACGTTGGTATAGGAGACCCCGGCAGAGGATCCTGTTGTGGGCACGATCAGCATGAAGAGCACGGCCCCCTGGTCATATCGCATGGCCAACGGGATGACACCGTAGCTGCTCTGGGGGTACTCGCCCTGCACGTCGACCTGCGCATTCTGCATGCGTTGGCCGACCTCCATCATCAAGCCGACCGCATCCATAAGACCCTTGGGAGGATCCTGTTGGGCCCCGTAGTGGGCGTTGATTGACGATGCGAAAGCATCAAGCTGCGTCTGGTCGAGTTGCTGCGCTTGAGCGCTGACCAGCCTGCCCTGGACGGCCTGGAGGTCTCGGTTCTCGACCTCAACGAGCACGACGCCAAGATTGGTCCACTCTCGTCCCACGGCTCCGGCACCGAAGATGAGGGCCACGTTGATCGCGCCGGCGATCAGGCCGATGACGATTGCCGCGATGGCCAGGCCGCCGCCCTTCTTGCGGCTGCCCGACATCGAGATGAGCACGAGCGCCAGCACGCCCAGCAGCAGGCCGATCGGGCCGATGCCGGGGATGCAACAGGCAATGAGGCCGATCAGTGACACCACGAAGGCGAAGACGGCCAGGATGCTGGTCTTGGGCTCGAGGTACTCGGCACCGCCGCCGAAGTCGTTGGGCTGGGCGTAAGGATTGTCGCTCATGCCTCCAGGGTAGCCCGCTCAGAAGCCGGTCAACGGAGGCAACCGACAGGCCGCGGTCGACTTAAACGGTTGCCGTCACCACCTGGTGGGCCTCAACGATCGCCTCGATAGCCGAGCCAACCTCAGCCTCGGTCGTGAAACGCGAGAGGCTCACCCGCAGCGAGCCGGCGGCCAATTTCTTGTCCAGGCCCATCGCGCACAGCACCGGGCTGGGCTCGAGCGAGCCGCTGCTGCACGCCGACCCGGCCGACACGCACACGCCCATCTCGGCCAGCGTCAGCAGCATGATCTCGGCGTCGACGCCGGGGATGGCCAAGTTGGTCGTGTTCCAGAGCCGCTTGCTCGGGTCGCGCGGGCCGTTGACGCACGCCCCCTCGATGCGGTCGAGCACGGCGGTTTCTAGGCGGTCGCGCATAGCGGCGATGCGCGACCGGTTCTCGGGGTCGGCCAGCCACTCACCGGCCCCCCTGGCGGCCATGCCGATACCCACGATGCCCGGCACGTTCTCGGTGCCGCCGCGGCGGCCCAGTTCCTGCGAGCCGGGTGTCTGCTTGCAGAGCTTCACGCCCCGGCGGATCCACAACACCCCAATACCCTTGGGCCCGTGGAACTTATGGGCGCTGAAGGTGAGCAGGTCGAAGGGCAGGGTCCGCACGTCGGTGTCCATGCGGCCCACCCACTGCGTGCCGTCCACATGCACCGTCGCGCCGGCTTCCTTGGCAAACTCGGCCAGTTCCTTGATGGGCTGGATGGCACCGGTCTCGTTGTTGGCCCACTGCACGCTCAGGACGGCGACGGTGTCGTCGATGAGTTCGCGCGCCTTCTCGAGATCGATCGCCCCGCCGCAGCCGATGGGCAGCCAGCGGACCTCGACCTTGCCGCAGTCGCCGAGGTTCCTGGCCAGGTCGCGCACGGCCGAGTGCTCGACGGGGCTGGTGACCAGGACGGTGCGGCCATTCTGCTGCTGGGCTTGCTCGAGCGCGCCGCGGATGGCGATCTGGCAGCTCTCGGTGCCACCCGAGCAGAACACCAGCTCACGCTGGCCCGCGCCGATGAGGTCGGCAACCGATCGCCGGGCCTGCTCGATGCGCGCGCGGGCGGCTTGCCCGGGCCTGTGGACGCTGGAGGGGTTGGCCCAGCAGTTCTCGAGGCACTCGCACATCGCCTCGACCACCTCGGGCAGCGGGCGTGTGGTGGCGTTGTTGTCCAGGTAAGCACTCACGGGCGCAATCAGACCCCCAAGAAAAGCGAGTGGAGCAACCGGCGGGTCGCTCAGACCCTGTCGTCCTCTTCGCTTTCTTCCTCTTCCTCATCGTCCTCTTCGTCTTCGTACTCGTCGTCGTCTTCCTCGTACTCCTCGCCCTCCTCATCCTCGTACTCGTCTTCTTCGTACTCGGCCTCCTGGGCCTTCTGCCGCTCCTCGAGCAGCTCCTTGAGCTGGTCGGGATTCAGCACGCGGACGAGGCCGTCCTTCAGGCGGCGCTGGGCGAAGTTGATGATGAGGCCGAGCTCGAGCTCGAGGGCCCGCAGCTTGGCGCGCGTCTGCAAGCGCTCGCCCGTGCCGACCTCGCCCGGGCGGGCGACCAAGTCGACGATGAAGCGGTCCTCGACGAACAGCGACGCGGTGACCTGGCCGATGAGCTGGTCCTGGTACTTCACGTCGATCTTGCGGTCGGCGGTGTGCTCGATGCCCGCCTCTTTCATCTCGACCTGGAGCGCCTTGTTGTACATCTCGATGGGCAGGCCCGGGCCCAGGGCCTTGTGCACCTCGATGGCGCAGCCGATGACGCGGCGGCTGATGTCGGTCAGTTCGGGGTCGAGGGCGCTCAGCGGGATGCCCTGGCGATCGTGTCCGCCATGGCCACCATGGCCGCCGCGTCCGCCCTGACCGCCACGCCCACGCCCGCGCCCCCCACCACCGCCGTGGCCGCCGCGACCCCGGCCGCCGCCCTGACCGCCACGGCCCCGGCCACCGCCCCGATACTCGCCCCTGTCGTTGTAGTCTCGCCTGTCATTGCTCATATTCGAAGTGCTCCAAAGGGTCGGGCCGGGAGTGGCCGGGAATGTGCTGATGCTTGGGGTACGTGCCCCTTGGCTGGTTCGTTCCAGGGTTCGCCGAATCGGCGGCCGGTTTCGGGGTCTCGCGTTTCGGGGTCTCGCGTTGATGGGGGCCGGGCCAGCGGGCTGGGAAGGGGCTCCGTAGGTGGAAGGAAGCGGTGCGGGGGCAGGCCGGCCCGAATCGCCTACTCGCGGGATCCCCACAGGGTACCACAGCCAAGGCAATCGCACCACCCTGGCCGGGCCGCCCTAGATCGTTGGCGTCCGCCCGCCGTCGACCGCCAGCACCGTGCCGGTGATGTACGAGGCCGCGGGCGTGCAATAAAACGCGACCGCGGCGGCGACCTCCTCGGCCTCGCCAAGCCGGCCCATCGGGATGCCAGCCAGTGCCTCGGCTTTGACCTTGCCGGCGTCGGTCCCCTGCCGCTCGGCCTTGGCGTCGAAGAGGCTGCTCAGCCGGGCGGTGTCGGTGAAGCCCGGCAGCACGCTGTTCACGGTGATCCTGTCCTTGGCGACCTCGCCGGCCAGGGTCTTGGCCCACGCCGCCACGGCCGCCCGCACGGTGTTGCTGACGCCAAGCCCGGGGATGGGGCACTTCACCGACGTGCTGATGATGTTGACGATGCGACCGAAGCCGTTGCTCTTCATGCCCGGCAGCACGAGGCCCGCCAAGTTCTGGTTGTTGATGAGGTGGGCGGTTATGCCTTTGAGGAATGCCTCGCCCGTGGCCTCGGCGATCGGCCCACCGGGCGGCCCGCCGGTGTTGTTGACCAGGATGTCGAAGCCGCCCGCCCGGTCGAGCGCCCCGGCGGCCTCGTCGAGCACCATGTCGGGATCGTGGAAGTCCGCGATGGCGATGTCGTGCTCGATGTCGTTGACGACTGGGAGTTCGGCCATCGCCTCACCGAGGCGCTGGGGGTCGCGGGCGAAGAGCGTGACACGAGCCCCAAGCGAGGCGAGCGCGACAGCCGACGCGAGACCGATGCCCTGGCTGGCACCGCAGACGAGGGCGGTGCGGTTGGAGAGGTCGGTGTTCATGAGGGAGGGTATGGGCAAGACCGACCATGAACGCGCCGTGGCTGATCTGCCGGATCGCTGGCCATCGAATCGAATTGTTGTATATTGGACCTATTGGCGGGCGATACTCGATCTCCCGCAAGATTTTCTATCTCGCCGGCTGCACGCTCGATGTTCTGTGTCACCGGCACCATGGAGCCAATGCCATGACAATTAGCATCCGGACACTCTGTCTTCTCGCCGGTGTCGCCGCCATGCCCGCCGCCGCGATGGCGCAAGCCATTGAGATTACCGCCGATGGGCTCGGCACCCTGCCGGGAGAGACCGTGACCATCACCATGAGCGCCAGTTACGGCGGCACCGACTACGCCCTCGCTGGCATCGCCACCAGTGTGCTCATCAACGAGGCCCAGGGGACGTTCGACAATCTGCGGCTGGTGGCACCCATGGACGGACCCGGCACAACTGAAGGTGTGCTTGGTGCTGGCAGTATCGACGGCATCCTCGCCGGCCAGCTCAACTTCCCCACGGCCGGGATCTACGCCGACCCGACCAACCCAATCGCGTTCTGGGAAGCCGACTTCACGGTCGACGACGTGTTGAGCGGGCCTGTGATCTTGGATATCGAGACCGTGACCACGAGGTATGACACGTATATCGACCGTATGAGTTCGACCAGTGAGAGCCGCTTGGCCGATCTCGAAGAAGGAAGCCTGATCATCGTCATTCCCGCGCCAGCGGGCGGGCTGGCGTTGCTGGGCGGGCTGGCGTTGGCCGGCGGTCGGCGTCGCTGATCCAGCCGTGACAGCAGCACAGCATCGGCCAGCATCCGAACCATGCGGATGCTGGCTATTTTTATGATCGGTGGCGGCTGGCATAGCAGCCAGCGGGTGGAATCGACCCATGAAAAGGTGGCGCGCAGGATCCGATCTCTGGTATATTGGGTGTGGCTGACCCGTTGCATAGCACTAAGAGGAGTAGAGATCATGACCCGTGCCGCCGCCACCATCCTCGCGATCGCCGCCTTGCCCACCGCGGCGGCAGCCCAGGCCATCCACTTCGACATTGATGGCCCCGGCACCCTGCCCGGCGAGACTGTCACCATCACCATGAGCGCCAGCTACCCATCCGGCGATTACGCCGTCGCGGGCATCGCCACCAGCGTCCAGATCAACGAGGCCCAGGGCACCTTCGACAACCTTCGGCTGGTGGCCCCTATGGACGGGCCGGGCACGGTGCCGGGCGTGCTGGCCGCCGGTGGCATCGATGGCATCATCGCCGGCCAGCTCAACTTTCCCACGGCGGGGATCTACGCCGACCCGACCAACCCGATCGCGTTCTGGGAGGTCGACTTCACGGTCGACGACGTACCGAGCGGGCCGGTGATCCTGGACATCGAGAGCGTGACAACGAAGTTCGACTCCTACGTGTCGATGGATAGCTCGCTCAGTGTGAGCCGCTTGGTTGGATTGCAAGAGGGTGCAGCACAGATTATCATCCCTGCGCCGGCCGGCGCGTTTGCATTGCTTGCCGGCTTCACCCTCGCGACGCGCCGGCGGCGGTAGGCTCGGCCTCGCCCATCAGCCTCTTGCACAGCACGTCCACCAGCGTCGGCCCCTGCCGGTATGCCTCGGGTGGGCGCCAGTAGATCTCGTGCAGGGGCCTCAGCGTGTCGCCATCGCGGCGCTTGGCCCCGCCGCTGCTAGGCGTGAGGCTCGTGAGCGAGCCGGCGATGCCCTCGAGCTTGTCCAGCACCGGGCGGGGGTCGGCCGCGAACAGGATCACGTCGGCCCCGCGCACGGCGGCGCTGCTGACGCCGGCCTTGGCCAGCGCCACGCGCAGCTCGGCGAGGCTCAGCAACCGCTCGACCTGCCCCGGCGGCTTGCCGAACGCCTCGGCCAGGTCGTCACGCACGGCGGTCACTTCTTCCATACTCGACGCGAGCGACATGCGTCGGTAGGCGGCCATCCGCCGCACGTCGCCGGGGATGTAGCTGGCGGGGATGTAGCCCTTTAGGCCAACATCGAGCGCGATGCGGCTGTGCGTGACCACCCGGTGGCCGCCCATCTCCTGCACGGCCTGCTCGAGCAGGCGGCAGTACATGTCGTACCCCACCACCGCGATATGCCCCGACTGTTCTGAGCCGAGAAGATTGCCCGCGCCGCGGATCTCCAGGTCGCGCATGGCGATCTTGAAGCCCGCTCCGAGCATGGCGTATTGCTCGACGGCCGCCAGGCGCTTCTTGGCCACGGCGCTCAGGATGCCGTCCTCGGGCAAGAGCAAGTAGCAATACGCCCGCCGGCTCGAACGCCCGACGCGGCCGCGGAGCTGGTGGAGGTCGGCCAGACCAAAATTGTCCGCGTCGGCGATGACCATCGTGTTGGCGCTGGGCTGGTCGATGCCGCTCTCGATGATGGTCGTGCTCACCAGGATGTCCGCCTCGCGGCGCACGAACTTGAGCATGACCTCCTCGAGCTGGCCGCCGGGCATCTGGCCGTGACCGATGACGATGTTCGCCTCGGGTGCCAGCCCCTGCACCTCGGCCGCCCTGGCCTTGATGTCCTTCACGCGATTATGCACGAAGAAGACCTGGCCCTCGCGCGCCAGCTCGCGGGCGATCGCCTGCTCGATGCGCGTGCGATCGAACGGCATGACCTCGGTCACCACGCTCTGCCGCTCGGCCGGGGGCGTGGTGAGGCTCGAGATATCGCGCAGCCCCAGCATCGCCATGTGCAGCGTGCGCGGGATGGGCGTGGCGCTCAGCGTCAGCACGTCGGCTTCGGTCCTGAGCCTGAGCAACTGCTCCTTGTGCTCGACGCCGAAGCGTTGCTCCTCGTCGATGACGACCAGGCCAAGGTCGGCAAACCGCACGTCCTTGCTCAGCAGCCGGTGCGTGCCGATGATGACGTCGACCTCACCCTGGCGCAACGACTTGAGCGTGCTGTTGGCCTCCTTGGTCGTCTTGTAGCGTGAGATCGACTCGACGCGGAATGGGTACGCCGCGAAGCGCTCGCGGAACGTCCGCTCGTGCTGCTCGGCCAGCACCGTGGTCGGAACCAGCACCGCCACCTGCTTGCCGAACTCGGCCGCCTTGAACGCCGCGCGTACGGCCAGCTCGGTCTTGCCAAAGCCAACATCGCCGCAGATGAGCCGGTCCATCGGGCGGGGGTTGGCCATGTCCCGCTTGATGGCGGCCATGCCCGCGAGCTGGTCGTCGGTTTCCTGATACGGAAACTCGGCCTCGAACTCCTTCTGCCACGTCGTGTCGGCGGGGTAGGCGATGCCCGGGCTGGCCTCACGCGCGGCCCGCACTCGGAGCAACTCGCCGGCCAGGTCCTTGACCGACTCAGCGACTTTCTGCTTCTGGGTTTTCCACCGCGCCCCACCCAGCTGGCTGAGCGGCGGCGTACCACTGAACCCGCCCACGTACTTCTGCACCAGATCCACCTGTGTGGCCGGAACGTGCAGCCGGGCGCGGTCCTTGAATTCGAGGGTCAGGAATTCCTCGATGTTGAAGTCGTTGGGCTTCTTCTTCTTGCCCTTGGCGGCCTTGGAAACGTCCGTGCTCCGGCCCGCGCCGTCGATTTCCATCAGGTTCAGGCCAAGGAACCGTGCGATGCCGTGGTCGGCGTGGACGACGTGATCGCCGGGCGCGAAGTCCAGAAACGCATCAACGGTGCGTGCGCCCTTGAGCCGTGCGTGTCGGCGCCGAACGGGTGCGCGTCCCAGCATCTCGTGCAGCGGCAGTACGGCGATGGTGCCCTTCTGACGCCACACGAACCCGTGCGCGATCGCCGCGTGCCAAGGCTCCAGATTCGTGACCCCCGCCTCTTCCATCAGCTCGCCCAGGCGGCTCAGCTCGCCCGGTGTGGCGCACGGCACCAGAACCCGCGCCTTCGCTTCGGTGGCCCACTTCCCCGCGGCCGCGACAACCTCCGTCGCGCTCTCGGCGCCGGCTGCCTTGAAATCCGGCGGCCGCTCGACCGGAAGCAAAATCTCGTCCGCATCGCCCGTGCTCGAATACTGGTTCACCTCGGCGAACGCGTGCAGCCGCTCTTGCGCGAGCTTGACCACGGTGGTGTGCGCGATCACTCCCGACTCGGCCTTCACCCGCTCGTAATACCCGCGGCCCTGTTCGCTGACCTCCAGCGTCTCGACCAGCACGCCGAACGCGTTGGCGGGGCAGTGCTCGATAAAGCACACGCCCTCGCCCTGCTCCACCCCGCCCTCGATAGCTGCGGGTAAGTCAACAGCGTCCATCGCCGAGACGCTGGCCAGGCTCTGCACGTCGATCTCGGCGATGCGGTCGACCTCGTCGCCGAAGAAGTCCAGACGCACCGGAACGGACGCGTCCTGGTCGGTTCCGGGCGCGGCGGGGAAGACATCGACGATGCCGCCGCGCTGGGCGAATTGCCCCGGCTCGTCGACCGCGTCGACCCGCTCGTAGCCCGCTTCGCTCAACCATCGGACCAACTCGCCCGGATCGACGCGATCACCGCGTTTCACCGCCTTGCTGAGCGCCTCGAGCGCTTCGGCCGGTGGCGCGGGCTGCATCCACGCGTGGATGGAACCCACGGCGACGAAGGGCTTGCCCTTCTCACCAAGCTCGCGAACACGCCGCACCGCCGCCACGCGGCCCGCCAATGCCCGGGCCGACGCCCCGCCCGGCCCGGCCTCGATCGCCGGCAGCTCGACAACGGCCAACCCAAGGCACTCCAACTCGTCGGCGGCGTGTTGGGCATCCTCGACATGGGCGTGGATGAGCACGGCCGGCCGCTCGAGCTTCTGGGCCAAAGCCGCCGTGGTGAACGAGGGCGAGGCCCCGATCGCGCCGCGCACGCGTGGCCGGCCCTTGCCGTCCATGGTGTGGGCAAGGTCGCTAAGGCCGCCGAATTCTGCGAGCAACTCGTGCAAGCGCGGGTGATGTTAGGGCGCGATCCGCACATACGGGCGGACATTCTCGACCGTCACCGGACCGATGCCGCTCACGCGCGCGAGGTCTTCGATCGTGCGGAATGGCCCCCGGCTGGCACGATCCTCGACGATCGCCGCCGCCCGCGAAGGCCCGATGCCCGGCAGCAGTTGCAACTGCTCGGCGCTCGCGGTGTTGATGTCGAGGGCCATGCCCGCTTCCAGCTTGGGCACGGGGGCGTGTTCAACGCCGGGCCGCGGCAAGGTGTCCTGCACTTGGCCTATCGGCGCGGGTTGTATCGGATCGGCCGCACCGCTCGTGGGCGTGCCGGCACGCGGCTCGACCTGCTGGGGCACGAATACCACCGGCTGCGGCGCGGGTGTGGGCGTGGTCGCCAGGCTGTAGCCAACGCCGGCCAGGCCGACGCCGGAGATCAGGAGCGCCGCCACCCACCGCGAGCTCTGCGGAGATGGCCCGCTCGCGTTCACCCTTGGCCTCCACCCTGCACGCCCGAGCGCACGGCCTGCCTCAAGCCAGCCATCGCCGCCAGCCCGGGCCTGGGTGTCCCGCCCGCGTCGACGAGCCCGGTACCGCCAACGGTCCTCGCGGTGTCTTGCGCGAGCCCCCAGCACACCGAATGGACGTAGGGCTTGGCCGCCGCCACCGCCATCGTGCGGGTGATCCAATCGGCCTGCACCTGGGCAGACCACGCGCCGTCCCACGCGCCGCTCTCGTCCTCGGTCCCGGTGGGCTTCGAGGGGCAGGCGGCAAACGTCACCGAGATCGGCCGGTCGAGTGCCGCATAGCGGTCGAGCACCTCCGAGAACGCCATCGCGTCGCGCACGGCCGCGGCGGTGCTCGCGTCGGTCAGGTCGACACGCAAACCGATGGCGTCCACATGCGTGCCGCTCTGGGCGATCAACTCGGCCAGAAGTAATGGCGGCACCGATCGCTGCGAACGAGCCGCGTACAGCGCGAATGGGTCGACCACCTCCACCTGCACCCGGCCCTGGGGCTGGAGCTTGCGTGTCACCATCGAGGCCACCCGCAGCAGGTCGGCGATCTGCTCGAACCGCAGCGACAGCGCGCCCTCCACGCCCAGCGACGACGCGAGCGTCCACCACTGCACGGTCCGGCGGTACCGCGTGACCACCTGCCGCACGTGCTCGTACACCAGCTCACGCAGCGTGTCGTAGTCGTTCTCCCAGATGAACAGCCACTCGGGTAGCTTGCCAGGCCCCAGGTCGAGTACCGGGCCGGCCACCACGGGCAGCTTGCCCTTGCGCACGGCCCACTCGATCCACCGATCGGTCGCGGCATACTGGTACTTGCCCTCGGCCGGCTCGATGGACGACCAGGGCATGGGCACGGTGATGAAATCGGCCGCCTTGACCAGCGCCGCCTGCGCTGGAGGCTCGAAGCCGTTCGGATCGACCGCGCACCCCACGCGGGCCACGCCCGCCAGCGTCACGCCGTGGGCCTCGGGCGCCTTGACCACCGCCACGGGCTTGCCCGCGGGCCGGCCGATGGACCGCTCGGCCCGCTCCATGGCATCGCTGAACCACGAGCCGTCGGCCCGCGCGGCCAACCCTTCGGCGACCGCCTGGACCACCAGCAACTCGCTGGCTTCGGCCGCGTCCCGCAGCGCACGGCGCGACTTCTCCTCCGCCGCGACGATGTCCGGGTCGTCGGCCTCCAGGCCTTCTTTCTGCACGCTCCGCCACGACACCAGGGCCGCCGAGAAGTCTTCCCGGGCCCGCTCGAACGTCACCAGCGCCGGATGGTCGGCCGGCAGCATGGCCAGGTTCCATTCTTCCAGCGCATTAAGGAACCGCATGAGTTGCTTGCGGGCGAGCTCGAGCGAGAGCAGGTAGGGCCACTCCCGCTGGGGCAGCAGTGTCGTCGTCAGCAGCACTTCTCGCTCGGGCCTCGGGCCAATCTCGCCCTGGCCTAACGGAAACAGCACCTCGAGCGACACAGGACCAGTGTTCGTGGGCGCCACGGTCAGGACGCCGTGCTCGATGCGGACCTCGCCTGGGGCCGTCGCCCCGTCGGCCGCGACGATGCCCGCGTGGGCCAACGGCCAGCCATCAGCCGGGCCACCATCGCGATGCACGAAGAACTTCAGCATCCGCCTGCGTCTCTCCAAGGGGCCAACCATTGGGCCAAGAAGTGGCCACACCGGCCTTCGGGCCTCACCTTGGGCCACGCTCTCTACCATATGGCCATGCCACGCGCCGAGCCGTCCAAGGGGGCCACCATAGCCCAAACCCGCCTCGCCCTCCCGCTGCTGCACCGCGGCAAGGTCCGGGAGGTCTACGACCTGGGCGACGGCCGCGTGGCCATCGTTGCCACCGACCGGCTCTCGGCCTTCGACGTCGTGCTGCCCACGCCCATCCCCGGCAAGGGCCGCGTGCTGACGGCCCTGTCGTCCTGGTGGTTCCGATGGCTCGAAGCTAAGGGCCTGGGCCCCACCCACTTCATTAGCGACCAGGCCGACCTGCCCACCTCGGCCTTCGACCTGCCCGACGCCACCGACCCCGCCAGCGGCCCGGCCGACCTGGCCGGCCGCACCACCATCGCAAGGCGGGGCGACATCATCAAGCTCGAGTGCGTCGTGCGCGGGTATCTCGAAGGCTCGGGGTGGAAGGACTACCAGAGCAGCGGCGCCGTGAGCGGCGTCGAGCTACCCAATGGTCTCAGGCAGTGCGACCGCCTGCCCGAGCCGATCTTCACGCCCAGCACCAAGGCCGAGCCGCCCGAGCACGACGAGCCCATCTCGGTCGCTGAGGCCTCGAAGATGCTCGGCGCCGACCTCGTCGGCGATCTCAAGGAACGCTCGCTGGCGATCTACGCCGCCGCCACCCGGCACGCGGCCGAGCGCGGCATCATCCTGGCCGACACCAAGTTCGAGTTCGCCTTCCCCCTCGACCACGACAAGGGCTCGCGCGAGCCGATGCTGGCCGACGAGGCGCTCACGCCCGATAGCTCGCGATTCTGGCCGGCCGACCAGTACGAGCCGGGCCACGCCCAGCCCAGCTTCGACAAACAATTCGTGCGCGAGTACCTGAGCGAGCTCGTCGGCAAGGGCGCATGGGACAAGAGCGCCCCCGGGCCGGATCTGCCCCAGGGCGTTATCGCCCAGACCGCCGAGCGGTACGAGACCGCCTTGCGTCTGCTCACCGAGTAGCGATCTACTTCTGCTCCTGGTCGAGGTCCCGCCCGCGCTCGCCGAACTCGCGGTCGAGCATCGCGCGGAAGGCCGGCATGCCCTCGGGCTCGGGGAAGACCGTGTCGAAGCTGCGCCCATCGACGAACGCGTTGCCCTCCTCGTCGTCGAACAGCGGCTTGAATCGCATCACCATCTGGTCGTACGCCCACTTTCGCAGCTCGGGCGGCGCGTTGTAATAGCCACGCTGGGCAAGATCAATCTGGAGCAACGGCAAGATGTTGGCGAACACCTGCCCGACCACGAAGTCGAAGCGGCGGTCGAGGAACTCCATGCGTCCCGTGCCAGCGGCGCTCTCGCGGACCTGCTGCTCGGTATAGGCCGCGTGGTACTCCTTGGCGTACTGGATGCTCGACTCGAAGATCTCGTCATCGCCGCCGATCAGGCCGGTCAGGATCGCGTCGTTGAGCGAGCCCACGATCTCCTGGAGCGCCACCGAGGGCGAGCCCAAGCGGTTCTCCAGTTCGGCCCGCACGAACCGGTCGATGTCCTGCGCCAGCCACTGCGCCCGTCGCGGGTCGTTGAGGTTGGCAATATCGAAGTTCGCGAGTTCGTTCTTCATCTGCCTGGCACGTTCCACATCGCCGCGCCGATAAATGAACCGGATCGCGTCCTTCATCATGTTCTCGTAGCCCGCCGAATACGAGCTGTACGCCCGCTCCTCGCCGTCGTAGTAGCTGCGCTCGATCACGTCCCGCAGGATCTCGCCGTACACCGGGATGTACGCCGGATCGGGGATGCCAAGGTAGAACGGCCGCCGGTCACCACGGTTGAGCATCATGGCGTTGTAGTCGAACCACAGGCCGCCGGTGCGCCAGAGCTCCTGGATCGATTGGACCACGAGGCGATCGGTGTTGATGAAGTCGTAGTCCTGCAGGTTCACCGCATCGATGCGGGTCATGCCGCCCTCGACGCCCTTCTGGCCCCAGTACAACGCGTGGGACGCGGGGTGGCGCCAGTCGAGCGGGCCATAGGTACTGGTGTACCGCAGCATCCGCCGCGGCTCCATGTTAAAGTCCTCGATCAGCACCTTGCGACGCGTGAAGGCCAGCAGGTCCTCCAATGCCTCGGCGAACTCGGGATCGTGGACCAACTCGGTCGTGTCGCGGAATCGCTGGTCGCCCGATTCGCGCAGCTCGGGCCACACCGCCGAGGCCCGGGCCATGCGCACCCGCGTAGTCGTCTTGAGCAACTGCTGCCCGGTGGGATCGATGTCGAGCGCCGCCAGTCGATCGACGAGCTCGCCCACCTTCGGATTCTCTTCGATGACCCGATCCAGCGTCTCGGGCGCTTCGACGATGGGCTGCAGCCACTCCTCGAAGAGCGCGATTCGGACCTCACGCTTGTTGTTGCCGGGGTCGGGCATCGGCGGCGGGCCCAGGAGCTCGTGCCACTCGCCGGCCAGTTGCAGCTTGTAATACCAGTGCGCGTCGTCGGCAAAGGCCTGCACCTTGTGCAGGAACAGCCACGCCAGCTCCTTGTGCACCACCATGTCCGTCGGGTTGTGCTTGACGCCCTCCATCCGCAAGAGGTCGATGCCCTGGCTCACCCAGTTCCACCGCTCGGTCTCGGTGTTGGTGGTCACCGAAATGTTGTACGCCATGTTCCAGGCGTGGAAGGCCCACACCTGCGGGAAGCGCGGCTGCAACCGCGTGATCGCACGCGCCAGGTCGACCGCCTCGTAGTACTTGCCCTCTTCCTTGAGCTCGTTGGCACGGATCCACAGGATGTTCACGAACAGCCCGCGGAAGGCCCCCATCGCGATGCCCAGGGCCACCTGCGGGGGGTCGCCCTCTTCGGCGCGCTCGGTGTAGGTGAGCTTGTGGCGGCCGGCCGAGGCCGTGAGGTCGGCCGAGACCAGCCCGGACAGGCCGAGCAAGGCAAGGCACACCACCACGGCGATTAATTGCGTCAATCTGCCCTGCGGCATGGCTCAGCGCCTCCAAAGTTCTTCGGGCCTCGCAACGCGCCCACCACTGCTACGCCGGCCATTAGCTACCGGATCGCGCCGGGTTACTGCCCGGAATACATCGCCAACTCACGCGAGCGGAACACGAACCAGCCGGCCCCGAACAGCACCACACACCAGAAGCCCAGGACGACCATGCCCTGAGCCACGCTGCCCCAAGATACATACTCGCCCTGCACCAGCTTATCGGTTGGGTTCAATTCGGCGTACACGCGGAAGATCCAGATCACCGCGGCCGAGATTGTCTCGACCACCGCCAGGATGGCCGGCCCGATGCCCTCGCCGAAGAAAGGGTTGTACACCTCGAGCGAGTCTTCCAGAAACATCGCGCTCTCGGCCGCAAAGAACGCCCCGAACGCCACCAGGCAGGCCACCGGGAAGCTCAGCGCCGTCGAGGCGGCGATGGCCAGCAGCGACAGGAACGCCAGCTTGATCCAGAGCACCACCACCACGCGCACGAAGTTCATGCGATAGCTGCCCACGCTGTAGCTCAGCTCGAGCCCACCGGGCGGGAAGGTGATGGTCTTGGGGTTGCCCATGACGCCGATCTCGCCGTTTCGACCCTCAACGAGCGTCCCGTTGATGATCGTCAGCTCGAGCGTGCCGTCCTCGTTGATAGCCGACGGCGGGATGTCGTCGATGATGAGCGTCTGGGCGAGGCCCACCTCGCGTTCGTATTGGAACCCGCCCGCGTCGAAAAAGATGCGGTAGAACTCGTCGGGCAGGTTGGCACCCGACTCCACCCGGTACCGCAGCAGCAGCGGCGCGTCCTGCTGGGCGGCCTTCTCGAGCCCGCTGAAGGTGTACGTCTTGGGCTGGCCGGGATCGATCGATCGCAGCCGGATCGTAAAGTCCTTGTACAAATCATCGCGCACCTGCGTGCGGGTCTGGTCCTCCTGGACCATCTCGTTGAACGAGTCGAGCGCCTCGCGCTGCGTGATGAACTGGTCGACGATCGCGTCGAATTCCTCGCCATTCTTGGTGATCGGCATGTCGATGCCACGGGCCACACGGGCTTGCAGCACCTGGTTGTGCAGGATGCGCCGGTCCTCGCTGATGGCCCCGGACCCCAGCTCGACCCCACGCGCGACGTACGCCTCGCGTTCGCCGTCGGCCGGCTGCTGGCGGAGATACTCGGCGAACATGAAGATGCCCGCCCCGCACACCAGCAGCAGCGCCGCGTTGAGCGTGACCACGCCCAGCCACTTGCCCAGCAGGTACTTCCACACCGACACGGGCTTGGTCATGGTCTGCCAGATGATCCGATCCCGCTGCTCGAAGCTGAGCGTCGCCACCGAGAGCAGCAGCGTCAGGATCGCGATCATCCAGAACGCGCCGGCCGTGCCATATTGCAGGAACGACTGCATCCGATACCGCAGGGGCGTGCCCTCGTTCAGCAGCATCGGCACGGCCGCCAGCCCCAGGATGAGCAGCACGATGAAGACCAGCGAGATCTTCATGCGCACCGCCTCGGCCAGCACGTTCCGCGCCACGGCGAAGACCGGGCCGGAAGCGACCGACAGCAGCAGCCGGAGAATCTCCAAGACGGCGGTGAAGGCAAACGTCAGCAGCGTTGCGCCAATGATGATGTGCGCGAGCGCTTCAACGTTCGGACCGGCGCGCTCGTACTGGACCATCAAGAGCATCGGGCCCGCGATGAGCGCCACCCCGGCAAACAGCAACAGGTACGTCAGGTAAAGGCCAAGCCAGATGATGACCAGACTCAAGCCCAGGGCCAGCACGAGCCCCAGCGTGACGGCGACCGGGCTCCGGTCCTGGGCCAGCACGTTCTGGATGATTCTTTGCTGCCGCTCGATCTGGGCCCGCATCTCGGCATCTTCGATGGCCGACGTGTCAAAAAACTCGATGTTGTCACTGGCCCGCGCGTCCGAATTCGAGATCGCGAGGTACGTGATGCCCCCGGCGATCGCGAGAGCCAGCATCAGCACCGACGCGACGATCTTGAACCCGCGAGACTTCTGCAACCGGTCGATGCGAGCCCACAGCCGGCTCATCGCGCGCCGCCCCGCTTCTCGGGCGAATCGTCCGCATCGGGATCGTCACCATCGGGGTCGTCCATGAGCGAGCCGATCATGCCAAGGTCAACGGCCGGGTCAACCTCGGCCGCCTTGGGCTTGGGCTCGTCTTCGAGCAGGTCCTCGACCACGGCATCGTCGACGGCCTCGGGCTCGGCCGCGGCTTCGGGCGCAGTTTCCGCTTGCGGCTCGGGCTCCTCGCGAACAAGGTCGCTGATGAGCGCTTCGCCCTCGGCTGGCTTCTCGGCTTCCGTCTGCGACCGCAGGAAGTCCGCCGTCATGCCACCGTGCGTAGCCCCGGCTGTCTCCAGACGCTCGGCCTGGGCATCCTCAACGATCTTGAGGAACAGTTCTTCCAGCTTCTGACGCGGATGGGACACCCGCTGGACGGCCTTCGCTCCACCGCTGCGACGCCGGATGACCTCATCGATCTCGGCCAAGGTCTGCTCGTCGAGCGTGTCGGTTTCGATCGTGGTCCGGTCGGTGGCCTGGAGCAACTCGTCGCGTGTGCCCTCCTGGCGGATGCGTCCGCCGTAGAGCACGACCATGCGGTCGACTACGTCTTCAACATCGGCAAGCAGGTGGCTCGAGAGCAGCACGGTCTTGCCGCGGCGGCCCATCTCGACGATCAGGTCCTTCACCTGCCGCGTGCCGATGGGATCGAGCCCGGTCGTCGGCTCGTCGAGGATGAGCAAATCGGGATCGTTGATGAGCGCCTGCGCCAACCCGATTCGGCGTTGCATGCCCTTGGAATACTCGCGCACCTGCCGGAACTGTGCCGCCTTGAGCCCCACCATGTCGAGCAACTCGTCGATGCGCTTCTGGCGGGTGCTGTGGTCGAGCCCGAAGAGCCGCCCGTAATAGTCCAGCGTCTCACGCGCGTTCAAGAACGGGTACAAGTAGCTCTCTTCGGGCAGGTACCCGATGCGTTTCTTGATCCGCACATCGCTGGGAGACTTGCCGAATACCGCCACGCGGCCCTTGGTCGGCTTGAGCAAACCGAGCAGCACCTTGATAGTTGTGCTCTTGCCCGAGCCGTTGGGCCCGAGCAATCCGAAAATCTCGTGCGGCCTGATCTCGAAGGTCACGTCGGTGACCGCTCGGGCGCGCGAACGCATCCAGAAGTCTCGGAAGTTCTTGGTCAGACCCTGAACGGCGACGACCGGGCGGGCCGACTCGCTCCCGCCAGTCGTCATCCCGCTCTCCGTCTTGGTTGCCGTTTGCGTCATGCCAATACCCGTTCCTTCGTCGAATCAGCCGCCGAACTCACGCAGGTCGGTATCGGTCTGGAACTGTGCCTCTTGCTGGCGGCGGCGGCGGCGCTCGACCGCGTCCACGTTCAGCCGCTCCTGCGCGATCTCGTCGATCAGCCGACGGACGTCGGGGTCGGGGTTCACCAGCAGGTTGATCGGGCCGCGCGGCAGCATGATCACTTCCACGATGTCCCGCGACAGGAACCCCGTCATCATCCGCGACCAGTCGCTCTGCAGCACCAGTTCGGGATTCTCGCGGAACAACGGCAGCTTCGCCTGATACGACGCGAGGATCAGCTGGGCCGACAGGGCCGACTTCACCCTCAACTGCTCGGCGTTGTTGAGGATCTGCGAGACCTCTCCCGAGACCGCGAACGAACGCACCTCGCCGTCAATCTCGACCGGCTCGCCGGCCATGAGCTTGTGGATCCGATCCAGGATCACCTGCTGCTCTTCGGGCTCACCGAGTTCCACGGCAGCTTCGTACAGGTTGATCTGCTCAAGGATGGCCGGGGCCGCCGCACCCGCCACGCGGTTGAGCTCGTTGGACGCGAAGCTCTCGGCCTGGACGCGCCGCGTCTGCGACTGGCTCTCGGCGGTCTGCACCTCGGTGAACGCGCTCCACACGCTCAGCGGCGGCGTGCGTGCCCGCATCGACATCTGCTGGACCACGATGCCCGCGTCGATGGCCTCAAGGGTCTCTTGGGCGATGCTCTGGGCCCGGCCGGCCACGCCGCCCGCACCACCGGTCTCCCGCAGCAAGTCATCGATCGCCGTCGTCGACACCGCACGAATCACGCCCCGCGCGACCGCGGTCCGCACGATCTGCTCCTCGTCCGCCGGGGTGATGTTGCTGGCAAACTCCCGCGGGTCGGCACGCCGGTAAACCACCGTCCACTGCGTGTGGACGAGGTTCTGGTCGCTCGTGATCAGCGCGCCGTCACGCTGCGGGTCGAGCGATCGCTGCGGCGAACGTGCCAGCTCTTCCAGCGAGCGGCCGCGGTCACGATCGCTTATACGGAACCAGAACTCGGCCTCGAGCTGCACCGTCTGCTGGCCGGTCTGCACCCGCACGAGCTGGCTCAGCGGATAGGGCGGCCCCCACGTGATGCCCGACTGGGAGATCTCGGCCGAGGGGCGCCCGAACAGCACCTGGATGCCGGCCTCGCCCGCGTCCACGGTGCGGAAGCCGCTGGCGAAATAGATGACCACGAGCCCCACGATGGCGACCTGCAAGATGCGGTACATCGTGCGGAACGCGGCCGCCAGCGACTCGTTGGCCGCGTGCATGTCGTTGATGGCCTGCTCACCGGTATCGGAATCGGTGCGCAGACGCACCGAGGCCTCTCGCGTCGGTGCGGCGCTCGATCGGTCCTCACCCAGCGCGGGCAGCATCGCTTCGAGCGAGTCGCCATCGCCCGGCTTGCCACCCTCGGGCGTTGGGTTGCCCGGCCCCTTGTCGGTCGGATCACTCATCGCCTCGACCCTCCCGCGCTGCGTCGCCGTCCGCGTCCTCGCCAAGAAACACGTCCGTGCCGGGGATGTCGCCGGGCTCGTACGTCTGGAAGAGCGAGGGGTCCAGCAGGCTCAGGCCGGGCGTGTCGGTCGAGAACAGCAGCGTCGCACGGCTGAACATCGCTTCTTCGAGCAACTCGAGATTCTTCAGGTAGATGGCCAGCCCGGGCACCTCGGTCATCTGCTTGAGGTAGCGCGCCGCCTCCACGTCGCCACGAGCACGGATCTGCTGGGCCCGAGCTTCGGCAAACTCCAGGATCTTGCTCGCATCGCTCCGGGCCTTCGAGCGGATCGCGCCCGCCTCGCTCTGGCCGCTCTGCTGCAGGCCCGTCACGATCCGGGCGCGGTCCTGACGCATGCGTTCCAGCGCGGCCTCGGTCGTGGTCTGGGGCAGGCTCGTGCGAGCGATGCCCGCCTGCACGACCTCGATGCCGAACGCCCGCTCGCCCTGTCCCTCCAGGGTGTCCTTCATCTGCGCCAGCACGCGTCCTTCGAGCTCTTCGAGCTTCGAGGCCCCCTCGTCGGGCGTGAACAGGTCGCTCATGGAGTACGCGCTGAGTTCGGACATGGCGCTTCGGAGCGAGTCCTCGACAAGCGTGGCGGCGGATTTGTAATGGTCGGCCGCCCGCGGACCAGAATTGCTGAACCTGCGGTAGAACGTCCCGACCTCTTCGGGCTTCACACGCCAGATGGCGAACGCGCCGACGATCAGCTGCCGATCGTCGCGGGTCTGGTAGGTCTCGATGCGCGCCTGAGACAAACGGTTCGTCGTTTCGTACTTGGTCACGCTCTCGATGGGATAGAACAGCTTGCCTCGCAAGCCCGGCTCGACGATCTCCTGCTTGACCTCGCCAAAGCGTGTCACGACCGCCGCCTCGGTGAATCGAACGGTGAACGTCATCGCGTACACCACCAGGACGCCCACGAAGAGGATCGCCACGCCGAACGTTATGAAGAGCTTGGTCTTGGCCATGCCAGAAAACACTCCTGCTGCGTCGGACCCGCTACAGGCCCGCGGAATCACCGTCGCGAAAGGTCAGTTGTCGCCCGAAGACGGAGAGAAATCGTCCTGCAAGACAGCGCCCGACTGCCGGTCGTGCGTGCCGTCGAATTCAATGGACACGATGCCGCCGCCTGGCACGATCATCACGCGCTTCCCATCGAGCGCGCTGAAGAAGCGTTCGAGATAGAGCTGCGCCCGGAAGTAGGGGCGGTTGGCCCGGTCGGCCGTGGCCTGGCCCATGGCCAGCTGTGCCTCGCCCCACTGGCCCATGTGCCGCTCCCAACGCTGCGCCTGGGCATCGGCGATCAGCGAGGCCGCCTGCCCGCCCGCGTCGGCCAGCAAGCCGTCGATCTTCAGTTCCTGCTCGATGATGCTGTCTTCGAGCTGCTCGTCGAGTTCGGCGTCGCGCTGGGCCTGCAACCGACCCAGGGCGTCGATCTCGGCGACGATCTCGTCGGCCAGCTCGACCGAACCCACGACCTCGGTCAGCGAGCGGATCGCCTCGGCCTGGGCCGCGTTGAGCTGCGCCTGGTACTTCTGCTCCTGCTCGACCACCTGGCCGAACTGCAACGCCACCGCCGCCGGCGGCGATACGCCCGCCACGCCCACCGACAGGATACGAACCACCGGCTCGCCGTTCTGCTTGGGGTTGGCCGCGATGAACTCGCGCTCGAGCCGCTCGCGGATCTCGCCGGCCATCTCCGCACGCTTGGCCCCCAGCAGCTCGTCCACGCGTGTGCGAACGAGGTATCGCATCACGACCTTCTGCGTCAGGCGGTCGAGCATGTCCAGGTGCGCGCCGTCCTGAGTAAACAGGTCCCACGCCTCGACGTCGTCGATGGTGTACCGCACCGGAACCTCGACGCGCAGCATGCTCAAGTCTCGGCCAAACTCGACCTCCGAACCAGCCTCGACCTCACCGCGCGAGGGCTGCACGAGCATCGTCGACTCGTTCTCGGCCTGCAGGTTGGTCCACAGGTACGCGTTCACGTCGATCGCCCGCTTTGCGCTGGCACCAAGGATCTCGCGCACCGTGCTCGTGGAGTACCCCGTCAGCCTTGGCTGGCGATTATCGTCGCGCTCGTAGAACCCGGGAACCTCGATGCGATCGATCGGCCAGGGCAGCTTCGGTCGAAGCCCGGGTTGCACATTGGCCTGGACGACACGCCCGAAGCGCGTGTGGATGCCCTTCTGATCGGGTCGCACCACCACGAACGCCGACATAAACCAGACCAGCAGGCCCGCGAACAGCACCAGCACCCACGCGCGCCGCGTGAGCAGCCGGTACATCCAACTCCGAGACACCTCGTAGCCAAACTGGTAATCGATCGCCCCGCTGACCGACTCGGCCACCATCTCGGGCGCGGCAACCGGGCCCAGCAGCCGAGAGGCAAACGGCGGGCGGAACCCCTCGTCGGGCTTCCGCGGGCGATACAGCTCGAGCAGGAAGTTTAGGATCGCCTCGGCCCCGAACACCACGAGCAGGACGGGCGAGACGTAGAGCATCGCCCGGATCACGTCGTTGGTGCCGAGCTGGTCGACCACGTGGCCCACGCCGATCAGCAAGCCGAACAGGGCCGTGCCCGCCGCGATTGTCGCGCCGCCTTGCAGCGCCTGCCACGCCGGGCGTTTGGCCATGCCAGCCGTGTACCGGCTGAACATGAAGCCGATGACCGCGACCGCGAGGCCGATGGTCAAGCCGACCAGCTCATGCGGCGGGGCGACAAAATTATCAGGATCGGCCAGCTCCCTGCCCGGCAGGACGCGCAGGGCACCAGCCAGGATGAGCGCCGCGCCGAACACCAGCCCGATCGCGGGGATGGCGATCGTCCGGACCAGCTTCAGCCGCCGGCCGGCGACGCGCAGCCCGCCCTCGGCCTCGTCGAACACGGACGACGTCGCCGCGTCGGTGGCGGCGAACGCCTCGGCTTCCATCGCCTCGATGCGTTCGCGGCGGTGCTGGTCGAACAAGATCAGCAGCACGATCCAGGGCAAGAGGCCGATCAGCGCGAAGATCGCCCCGGTGATCGCCGTGGGCTCGCGGCCCACGATGCCGTACACCAGCAGCCCCACGCCGAACACGCCCTGGAACACCAGCCCCAGGATGCTGTGGCTGGCCGCACGCTTGTAGGTATTGAAATCACCCGACATCCAATGGTGCTCCAGACAATGACGCTCCAGCCAGTGCGGCCCCAGACAAGAACCTGCCCATTCTCACGCCCAGAGCCCGTGCTTTCCACACGCGCGTGGGTCGATCCGCAACTCGCTCTCTCGCCGCCCTCCCCAAGCCACGCCGATAGGCCAGAACCCGATAGGCGCACCAGGCAGCTACGAACCGCCACGCCCGGGGTTCGCACCCGGGGGGCAATAAAATAGCAGCCCGGACCGACCCCGAGGGCCATCCGGGGCGAATCATTGCCACGCTCGTCCGCCGCAAGCCCGAATCGGCAACCGATCGACCACGACGGGGAGGCCCATGCTCAGCCAGCTCTTCACCATCGCCCGCAACACCTTCGTCGAGAGCGTGCGTCAGCCCATCCTCCTGCTGCTGGTGCTCATCAGCGGGCTCCTCCAGATCTTCAACACCTGGACGGCCGCCTTCAGCATGGGTCGAAGCAGTTCGGCCGAGGTCTACGGCGACAATAAACTCTTGCTGGACGTGGGCTTAGCGACCATCTTCGGGGCCGGCGTCCTCATGGCGGCGTTCCTTGCCACCGCCGTCATCTCGAGCGAGATCGACCGCAAGACCATGCTCACCGTGGTCAGCAAGCCCATCGCCCGCGGGTGGGTCGTCCTGGGCAAGTACCTGGGCGTCGCCGGTGCCATCACCGGCGCTGTCATCATCATGCTGGCCTTCCTGCTGCTGGCCATCCGCCACGGCGTGCTCTCGACCGCCGGCGACCACCTCGACATGCCGGTCATCCTCTTCGGGTTCGGGGCGGTCATCGGGTCGCTGCTGCTGGCCGCAGCGGGCAACTTCATGTACGGCTGGTCGTTCAACCAGACCGCCGTCACCGCCATGCTGCCCTTGGTGCTGCTGGCCTATCTCGGCGTGCTGTTGGTCTCCAAGAAGTGGGAGATCCAGCCCATCACCACCGACCTCCCCTTCAAGATCATCACGGCGTGCTCGGCCATGGTGCTGGCCATCCTCGTGCTGGCCTCGGTAGCGACGGCGGCCTCCACACGGTTGGGCCAGGTCATGACCATCGTGGTCTGCGCCGGCGTATTCCTGGGCGGCCTGCTCTCGAACTACTTCCTGGGCCGCCAGGCCTTCAGCAATGACATCGTCGGCGTGGTCGCGCAGGCCCAGCCCGCCGAAACCGGCAGCGACGACCCCTCGAGCAGGGGGGCCATCATGGAGGTCACGCTCAAGGAGCCGCCCCGCATCGAAGTCGATCCGGGCGACCCCTTCTATTACGGCCCCAACCCCAACGGCATGGCCCTGGTCACCGGCAATTTCGAGCCCTTCGAGGGCGACCATACCGACACACCCACCCTGTTCGAGGCCGGCACGCCCACCGGCCTCGTGATTCTGGACGCCGACGGTAAACGGCTCACGGTGCAAAATATCGGACGTAACCCCCTCGGCCTCTTTCGTGCTCCAGAACGCGAAGACTACGTCTTTACGACACCGACCCACGTCGAACCGCTCGCGGCCACCCTGTGGGCCGTGGTGCCAAACATGCATTACTACTGGCTGCTCGACGCCGTCACGCAGAACAGGGACGTGCCAACCTCGCACCTACTCAAGATCGCCGGTTACGCCGTCTTGCAGATCGGCGCGTTCCTGTCGCTCGCGATCGCGCTGTTCCAACGCCGGGATGTAGGGTAATCCCGCAAAACCGCTGGCCACGATTTGCGTAGCATATTCCTGTCAGGGTCCGACTAAAATCAGCGGTCGGATGGCGGTCGTTCCCGCCGTACACGAAAGCCCGGGCTATCCAGTTCCCGGCACGAACCGAATCGGAGGCTCCCCATGTCATCACTTCTCGACGGCATCGATGTCGCGGACAACAGCAGTTCTTCCAGTTCCTCCGGCGGCCCCAACCCGAAGGTCATCAAGGGTGCCATCGCGGGCGTGCTATTCCTGCTCGCCGCCGTCGTCCTGGCCATGAACTTCGGCATCATCCCCGCCCCGTGGGGTGGAGATTCCGTCACCAACAAGCAAGGCGAGTCGGTTGAATACGTCCCGCCGTCTGATGCCGAGGTGAAGGAGCACACCGAGAGGCTCAAGCAGGAAGAGGAAGAATTCATCCGCCGCGGCGGAACCATCGGCGGCTCCTGAGATCACACCGGCCGGGTTGTGTCCGACCGATAGCTTGAGCAGCCCGGATCCCACAGCGGACCGGCCAACACCGGCCCCTCGCGAGGAGGTTATCTGATGTCTTCATTGCTCGACGGTATCGATGTCAAGGATCCGAGTACCCAGAAGCCGAAGTCGTCGGGTCCGAACCCCAAGGTCATCAAGGGCGCCGTCGCCGGCGTGCTGTTCGTTGTCGCCGGCGTGTTTATTGGCATGCAGACCGGGCTTATCCCTTCGCCGTTTGGCGGGCCGGTTCGCAACAGCCAGGGTCAGGTCGTGACGCCAACCCCGGCGCCGCAACAGACCGAGGCCGAGCGGCAGAAGCTGGCCGAAGATCAGCAGAAGTTTATCGAAGACGGCGGCTCGATCGGCGATTCGTGAAGCCGCACCGGGCGGAACCAGCCCGGCGGCCGATCTCCAAACAGAAGCCACGCTGAGCCCGTCACAATTACTCTTCGTCGTTCTCGGCGTTCATATCACCAAGCTGGCGGAAGCACGCCTCGTAGCCAAGCAGCAGCAACGCCACGGCGTTGCTGCTGTTTTCGCTGTCGAACGCGTCGGCCGGCACGTTCGCGGGTGAGCGGAACGTGAACAGCATGTCGTCGGACCGGAAGTGCTCGAAGGTCGGCCGCGGGCCCTCGTAGCCCAGGTCGACCATCTCCTCTTCGATCAGTTCGTCGAGCTTGTCGCCCGAGTGGACCAGCTCGGCCTCGATCGACTCGCTCTGCCACCTGTCGGCCATCTCGAGTGCGACCCACACCTTGCCACCATCCCAGCGCACGCGGTACCAGGCCTGCTCGGCCGACCCATCGGCCCGGCAGTCGAGCCGGCCATCGGCCACCTCGCAACTAGCGAACACGCCGGCCTTGTCGGCCTTCTGGCGGACGTTGTCGAGCAGGGTGGCGAAGGCCGCGGGGGCGGCGCTGGAGGTCGATCCGGACTGGGGCATGGGCCCTCCTCAGGCTTGGTCGGCGGTGCCGAGCGTGCGATGCGCATGGTACGCTCGACAGCCGACGGCTCGGTCGCTATGCTCACCCCGCGCCGGGAATCCCGGCTCGCCCCTCTTTGCCCAGGTGGCGGAACTGGCAGACGCGCTACCTTGAGGTGGTAGTCCTGGAAACAGGGTGGAGGTTCGAGTCCTCTCCTGGGCATTTCTCTGGCCGCTGGCCCGTCCGATAGCCGGACACCGGCCCCCGCACAACCCGATCGACCACTCCAGATCAACCCCGGTGCTTTTCGGACCGATGGTTTGGTATTGGGCCGCGCGCCCATCGATAGGGAGCCCGTCATGTCCAGCACCAAGGCCACGCCCGTCCTGAGCGACGCCGACTTCGACGCCCTCGCCAGGATCGTCCACGACCGCGCGAGCGTCCGACTCGACCCCGAGCAACGCGAGGGGTTGCAATGCCGCCTGGTGGGCCGCCTGCGAGAGCTGGACCTCGACACGTTCGCCCAGTACGCCAAGTTCCTCTCGATGGGGCCCTACCAGCACGACGAGTTCCAGGAACTCCTCACACGGCTCGACCCGAGCGAACCGGCCTTCTTCGACCACCAGGCCCAGATGGAGGTCTTCCAGCACACTGTGCTGCCCGAGCTGATCGAGGCCCGCAAGGACACCAAGCACCTGCGCCTCTGGTCGGCTGGGTGTGGCAACGGCGCGGAGCCCTACACGCTGGCCATGATCGTCCACAACACCCTGGGCGTGCGCGTTGGGGATTGGCATATCGAGATTCTGGGCACCGACCTCTCCGAGCGGCGCTTGGCCATCGCCAACAGCGGCACCTACGACACCGCCGCACTGCAAGCCACGCCCGACCACCTCAAGCGACGCTACTTCAAGCAGAACGCTAGCAACTGGGTGCTCAGCGACGACATCCTGCAACTCGTCGGCCTCGAGCCCCACAACCTGACCGACCGCTTCGGCGCGAGGCAGTACGGCACGTGGGACGCCATCTTCTGCCGCGACACACTGTCGCGCTTCGATGACGACACCCGGCGGCAGGTGCTGGGCACCTTCCACGACCAGCTCGCCGGCGATGGCACCTTGTTCGTCGGCCCGAACGAGATCATCCAGCCGGGCCAGCCGCCGTTCGTCGCGCGAGCCGAGTGTGATGGTGCGGGGTATAGCAAGGGCTGAGCCGATCAAAAAACGCGCCCGACCCACGTCTGGATCGGGCGCGCGAAGGGCAAGGCGCCGGGCCGCCTTTCGGCGGGTGGGCACGTGTCTGCAGCGTCGGGGCTTCTTACTCGCCCGCCTCTTCGCCGGCCGAGCGGGCCAGCATGTCGCGGAGGTAGCGGTTCTCGCGGCGGGTGGCTTCCAGATCGAACACGAGGTACTTCACGCTCAGGCGGAGGTAGTCGAGGGACTCCTGCATCTCGCCGATGGCCTTCTTCACGCGGTCGTGGCGGGTCTTGGTCTCGTCGGCGAGCTGGCGGAGGCGATCGCGCTCGCCCTCGGGCATGTCGTTGATCTTGGTGAGCAGCTCGCCGAGCCGGGTGTGGAAGTCGCGATCGTTCATGGTGGCCTCCGTCGTTCGTATCTCTGCGTGTTGTCCGCCCCCGCGGCCTGTGCCAAATACAGATACAACCGCCGCGCCGCCATGCCAACCGCCGGGCACCAATTGCGCTCAGTCCAATAAAAACCGCCCTGACGACTTACCAGGGCGGTTCTCGGTCCATCTGTGACGGCTGGGCGAAACGGGGCCTCGTGGCCGCGTGTCCCGGCTGTGGTGCCCGGTCAACGCCGGACGTTGCGTCCGCGCAACACGTCCTGGGCGTCGTTGGGCATCTGCAACGCGATCCGGCGGAACTCGGCCTCGTTCTCGTGCTTCATCGTGCGGCCAAGATTTCGAAGGTGGTCTTCCAGGGCCCGCCGGAACTGGACGAAGGCGTTCTCGATCTCGTGGCGGGGAAGCTCCGATAACGGATCGACCAGCCCCGTCTGCGTCGCGGCCCAATCGATGAGCGAGCCGCCGCCCCCGTGGAAGCGGAACATGGCCCCTGTATCACGGAATCGGTCGGGCAAGGGCCGCAGGGCGTCAAGCAGGTGCTCGGGCATGGCGATCATGCTGGCGATCAGGGCGGCGGGCTGGAGGTTGACCGGGCCGCCCTCGGTGGGTGCGAGTGCGGGCGAATCGATCACTTCCCGCACGCCCGCTCGGGCGAAGCGGATGCGGACCTTGCGGGTCGGCTCGCTATCGATGATCGTGGAGATCACGCTCAGCACCTCGCCGTGCCCCCACTCGGGACGCGTCGACAGGCGGACGCGGTCGCCCTTCTTCACTTCGGCCACGCTGCTTTGCACCCCTGCCCTCCTCGGCTCTGGGTCTTCGGAGCCGATGGTAGCTCCCCGAACTGGGGGCTGGCGGCCTACTATTGGGTTCTTCGCCAAGGACAGCCCAGCGCCACCCGGCGATCCGGTGTGGGTGCTGATTGTGCGTGCTGTGCATCATCTGGGAGCCCCCAACAGCCATGATCGAAGCCCTCAAGAGCAACGAGATCGCCAACAAGGTCGGCGGCCGCTTCAAGCTGACCGTGCTGATCCAGCGCCGCCTGGTCGAGCTGCTGGACGGCTCGCGGCCGCTGGTCGACCGCAAGGGCCGCAGCGACCTCGAGGTGGTGATCGACGAGATCATGCAGGACAAGATCACGCTCGAGTTCGTCGAGCCGGTGACGGCCGACGAGCTGCCGCCCGCGCCCACGCGGTCGCGCGAAGCGCTGCTCTAAGCGAATCGAATGGCGGCCCAGCCCCAAGCCGACCTGACCGGCCGCCGTGTCCTCATCGGCGTGACCGGGGGCATCGCCGCGTACAAGACGGCCACGGTGGTCAGCCGCCTGAGCCAGCGCGGGTGCGACGTGCGCGTGGCGATGACCGAGGCGGCCACGAAGTTCGTCACGCCGCTCACGTTCGAGTCACTGAGCGGCAACCCGGTGGTCACCGGCGTGTGGGACCACCACGACCCGGGCGACGTGCAGCACGTGAACCTGGCCGACCGTGTTAATCTGGCGCTGATCGCACCATGCACGATGGACTGCCTCGCGCGATTGGTGCACGGCCACACCAGCGATCCGATCACGCTCATCCTGAGCGCCATCGATCGCGCAAAGATACCCGTGCTGCTGTCGCCCTCGATGAACAGCGTGATGCTGGCCCAGCCCAGCACGCAACGGAATATTGCACAACTTCGTGAAGATGGCTATCAGATCCTCGACGCCGAGAGCGGGTGGCAGGCGTGCCGGCACGTGGGGCCGGGGCGGATGCCCGAGGCGGAGACGCTGATCGAGGTTGTTACTGAGGCGTTATTACGTCGTTAGAAACTACGAGCCATCGCTCTCATCCTGATCGGCCGGCCCGACGTAGATCACGATATCGCCCCGCCCTTTGTCCTCTTCGGCCAATTCTTCGCTCCAGCGATCGACCATCACGATGCTCAGCACGTCGGCGCCGGGGCGCATGCGCTCCAGGTAGTGGCGCGTGGCGCCGTCGAACTCGACGTGGAAGCGGCCGATGACCAGGGCGACGGGCTCGTGGCCAGCCTTGAGCGCGGTCGCCACGCTGTCGGCCATAGTGGCGTCCCACATGAGTTGCGAGCGGAGGAAGTCTTCTGGGCCCGACTCGCCGTGCATCATGTCGGGGCCGCCCATGAGATCGATGAAGCGGTCGCGGTAGGCTTGGGGTCCGTCGCCCCGCGGCAGCACGAACGTCGACCGCTGCGCTGGGCTGAGGTCGCGGAGGTGGTCGTACCCCTCGGTGCGCGCGAGGCGGACGTAGCGGCGCGGGGCGTTGGCGGCGATGACCACGCCGCCGGCGTCCTTAGTCACGTTGAACATCGCCTGGTGGCCCTCTGGGAAGTTCGTCGCACTGCGGCCGGACTTCTTGATAAAGTCTTCCTCTTCGACCATGCCGCCGAGGTATTCGTCGATGGCGAGCTGCTGGTCGCGCTCGAAGAATTCGAGGAGGAGGGCGGGGGTCTCGTCGCGGTCGCGGACGCTCAGCATGTCCTTCCAGATCGCGGCGGCGACGGGGAGGCCAACGGGGTGGCCGTGGAGTTCGCCGAAGAGGACGGCGTCGGCATCGGTGGTGATCTGGTCGAGCTGGTAGTCAGCGATCTCTTTCCCCGTATTGCCATCGAACGCCTTCACGCTTGTCTGGGCAACTTGATCGCGGTACCCGTGGGGAATGACCGGATCAATCATCGTGTGCATGCAACCACCAAGAAACATCTTGGTCGCGGCGATCAGGGTGAGCAGGAGTTGTCGTTGCATGGTTCCTCCACGGCGTGAGATGGGATTGACCGCCCCTGTTCTATGCTTGGGCCCCGTACCCCGCCGCCCCAGTCGGAGCCACACCCTTGGACCCCACCACCTACGCCGGCTTCGCCGCCGGGCTAGCCACCAGCCTGCTCTGGGCGCTCACCAGCCTGTGCTTTGCCGCGGGTGGGCGGCGGATCGGGCCCACGCTGGTCAACGGGCTGCGGCTGTACGTGGCCATCGTGCTGCTGACGGGCATGGTGTGGGTCACGACCGGCGATCTGTGGCCCGTGCTCAACGACCGGCAGTTCATCCTGCTTGCGGTCTCGTCGCTGGTGGGCATCGTGATCGGCGACCAGGCGTTGTTCACCGCCTTTGTCGACATCGGCCCTCGCCTGAGCCTGCTGATGATGAGCACGGCCCCGATCTGGGCGGCCGTGCTGGGGTGGATCGTGCTGGACGAGGCGTTGGCGTGGCCGGCGGTGCTGGGCATCTCGGTCACCATCGCGGGCGTGGCGTGGGTCATCATGGAGCGGCCCACGATGCGGGCCGACGAGCAGGCCCACCCGCACCGGGTTCGGGGGATCATTCTGGCTCTGGTTGGCTCCATGTGCCAGGGCGGCGGGCTGCTGCTGAGCAAGGCCGGCATGGGGCACGGGTGGATGGCCGAGGAGGCCCACATGGCCCCGCTGCCCGCCACGCAGGTGCGCATCGCGGTGGCCATCGTGTGCATGACGCCGGTGCTGATCGCCCGCTGGCGGTACCAGGCCAGCCGCAAGGCGATCAAGATCCCGCCGCGGACCCTCAAGATCGGGCTGGTGTTCACGGCCCTCGGCGCGTTCGTGGGGCCGTTCTTGGGCATGTGGATGAGCCTCGTGACGGCCGACCTGACGCCGGTGGCGGTGGCTCAGACACTGTGCTCGCTAGCACCGGTCATGATCCTGCCGATGGTGGCCTGGCAAGGGGACAGGGTTTCCCCACGTGCTGTCCTGGGGGCCTGCGTGGCCGTTGGCGGCGTGGCCTTGCTGGCCCTGCTGCCGCTGGTGATGCCAGAAAGTTGGACAAAAAGCGGCGACGCGCGTGAGTCGGGCGACCCGGCTGCGCTGCCCAAGGCATGGTCTCCACCCGAAACGCCAGATTCGCTGGAATGATGCCCAACGTTCGGGACACCGAACCTCAGGGGAAACGCGGCCCCGCCGGTTACAATCCTCGAGACGAACGATTCCGGGGGGAACCGACCATGATCCAGGACCAGCCCAATCGTGACGGCAAGGCGGACGGCGCGTCCGATCCGTGCGAGGCGTTGCTGAAACAGGCCATCCGGGGCGACCGCAACGCGCTCATCGAACTCCTGGAGCAATGCGCCCCGATGCTGCGAGCACGGCTGGAGGGCAAGATCCCAGCCGCGCTGAAGGTGACCGTGGAGGCCGACGACGTGCTGCAGGTCACCTACATCGAGGTGGTCGGGCGGATCTCGCAGTTCAAGACCGGGGGCATGGGCGGCTTCCGGGCGTGGGTGTCCCGCGTGGCCGAGAATAACCTGCTCGACGCCATCCGTGCCGCGCAGGCGGCCAAACGGCCCGACCCGGCCAAGCGCGCCCACACGCCGCGCAACGCCGACGACTCGGCGGCCACGCTCATCGAGGTGCTCGCGGGCGACAGCAAGGCCACCCCCTCGCGCTTCGCGGCGCGCGGCGAGGCGGTGATGGCGATGGAGCGCATGCTGGCCACACTACCGGCCGACTACGCCAGGGTCATCCGCCTGTACGACCTCGCGGGCCACACGATCGAAGAAGTCGCCAAGGAGATGGGCCGCTCGACTGGTGCGGTGTTCATGCTCCGGGCCCGCGCGCACGATCGCCTCCGCGACGCCATGGGCGACGAGGGGCAGTACTTCTCACGAGCGGGCAGCTAGAGGCCCACGGAACCGGATGCCGCCGATGGACGATACGCCAAGCCAGGGAAGTGACCAAGGGCCCACGCCCCCCGATGACGCTGCGCCCACGAATAAGGGCGGCTCCAGCAGCGAGCGCAAGCTCATCGAGGCGGCCTTCGAGGGCGCCCAGCCCGCCAGCGGCTGGCCCGAGACGTCCACCGCGTGGTTCGAGGGTGCGCCCCTGCCGCCGCATGGCGCGTTTCCCGGCTATGACATCGTGCGCGAGATCCACCGTGGCGGGCAGGGCGTGGTGTACCAGGCCGTCCAGCTCAGCACGCGGCGGCACGTGGCGATCAAGGTCATGCACTCGGGGCCGTTCATGGGCTCGTCGGGCCGCGCGCGGTTCGAGCGTGAGGTGCAGGTGCTCGGGCAGCTCGATCACCCCAACATCGTGGGCATCCACGACAGCGGGGTGACCAAGGACGGCTCGTGCTTCTACGTGATGGACTACATCAGCGGCAAGCCGCTGGACAAGCTCTTGGCCGAGGGGCAACTGCCCATCCGCGAATCGCTGAAGCTGTTCGCCAAGATCTGCGATGCCGTCAACGCCGCCCACCTCAAGGGCGTCATCCACCGAGACCTCAAGCCGGCCAACATCCGCATCGACAAGCACGGCGAGCCCATCGTCGTCGATTTTGGTCTAGCCAAACTGGCCATCCCCGACCTCGACGAAGAGGGCAGCGGCAAGCTGATGAGCATGACCGGGCAGTTCATCGGTTCGCTGCCTTGGGCCAGCCCCGAGCAGGCCGAGGGCTCGCCCAGCAACATCGACGTGCGCACCGACGTGTACTCGCTGGGCGTGATCTTGTACCAGTTGCTCACCAACCGTTTCCCCTACGAAGTCCTGGGCAACATGCGGGACGTGCTGGACAACATCGTGCGCGCCGAGCCGGCGCGACCCAGTACCATTCGACGCAAGATCAACGATGAGGTCGAGACGATCGTCCTCAAGTCCCTGTCGAAGCAGCGTGAACGCCGCTACCAGAGCGCGGGCGAACTCGGGCGGGACGTCCACCGCTTCCTCGAGGGCCAGCCCATCGAGGCCAAGCGGGATAGCGGCTGGTATGTCATCACCAAGACGCTCAAGCGGTACCAAGCGCCCGTCGCGGTGGCCGGTGGTTCGCTGGTGGCGCTCATCGTGTTCGCGGTGGTGATCACGGTGTTGTACGAGGACGCCAAGACGGCTCGCGGCATCGCCGAACAAGAGACCATCGCCGCGAATCTGGCGCGCTCCGCAGAAGCCGAACAGCGACAATTGGCCGAGTCTCGTCTCGAAAACGCGTACGACCTCACCGGCACGATGCTCACGGACTTCTACGACGCGATCCGTGATCTACGCGGGGCGACAGCGGCGAAGCTCGCGCTCGCCGAGAACGCTGTGGCAACGCTCGATGGCCTCGAAGCCGAGGCGGAAGGGGATCCGCAGCGGCTGCTGTTGATCGGTCGCGGTCGGTTGCGGCTTGGGATGTTGTACGCGGGGCGGGCGGAGTTCCATCGGGTCGGAAGGCCGGACGAGGGGCCTGCGCTGTACGAATCCGCTCTGGCGATCGCTGATGGCCTGATCGCCGAGGGGGCCTCGTTGACCGAGGCACGTGTGCTGCGGGCCAGAACGCTCGCGGCGATCTCGCACGCTCGCAGGCTGCAGAAGGACTACCTGGGCTCGAGCAAAGCCATCGATGAGGCCATCGATGAGGCCGACCGCGCTCTTC
This sequence comes from Phycisphaera sp., assembly GCA_025916675.1. Taxonomy (NCBI): domain Bacteria; kingdom Pseudomonadati; phylum Planctomycetota; class Phycisphaerae; order Phycisphaerales; family Phycisphaeraceae; genus Phycisphaera; species Phycisphaera sp. Next base: position 53,545 of record CP098402.1, on the reverse strand, counting down.
GGCTTGTTGGCCCGGATTCGGAGCTGCGAGCGAACATCGAGTACCTCCGCGCCGACAGCATGCTGGAACGCGGGAACACACAGGTCGAGCGTGGTATGGCCGTCGCGAGTACTGATGAGGCCACGGCCCGTGAGATCGCCCAACGAGCCCGCGATGCGTTCGAGCAGGCGCAACGGGCGTTCCAGTCGATGATCGACCGAACGGTCGACGTCGATCGCGGCGAACTCGGCGTTTCGCGGGCACTGGTGCGGCTTGCCGAATGGACGATTCGCAGCGTCACGTTTGACAACGCGCAACTGGAATCCGTCGACCACCAGGAGATGCTCGATCGTCTCGATCGGGCGATGGCATTGCTCGATCGGGCCGTGGCGCTCATCGAGGGGCTCGAGACGCGTGACCCGAAGAGTGCGGTGTATCCGCGTGATCGGCTGATGGCCGACGAGGGATGGGCCAAGGCCATGCGTGTCCGTGGCGCGCAGCTCGATGCCCTGGCCGAACAGCAGCCGGAGCGGTCGGAGGAACTCGCACGGGATGCCAAGGAGGCGCGTCAGCAGTCGATCAGCATGCTCGAAGACGCCGTCGCTCGTGGGCAGCAAGCATTCAATGCCGACGAAGCGAACGTGACTCTGGCGCGCCGGTTGGCGATGCTGACCGGCCAACTCGGCCAGAGCTATCAGGAAGCCGGACAACTCGACAACGCCCGGCGAAAGTTCGACGAATCGATCCATCTTCGTGAGGCGTCGGCCGCGATCGACCCAACATCGCAGCACTTCAACGACGCCGTCGTGGGTTGGTATCGCCTCGGCGTGTTCCACGAGCGCCGGGCCGGCGAGCCCGATCCCTCACAGGACGAATTACGGGCTGCTCTCGATGCATTCACCAAAGCGCGCGAGTTTGCGGAAAAACAGATCGAATTGGGCATACCGCCCGATAACACACACCTCGAAGACGTTCAAGACCTAATAGACGGCGTACGGGCACGAATGTCTGCCGGGTAATACTACATATTGCCCTTGAGTCTAAAGACGCTCCTTGGTATCTTCCATCATGAGGAGCAAGCCGCTTGAGGGCGGATTGGGAGAGATGACATGACCAAGATGCGTATTCCCCGGGCGGCCACCGCCGCCGGCGTTGTGTTGCTGGCGGGCCAATCGGCTATCGGTCAGATCGACTCGACGTGGGTCGATGATACTTCGGGTTCCTGGAGCGACGCCGGGCGTTGGAGCACGCCCGACTTCCCCACCGCCCGTGGGCCGGACCGCTACCGCGCCATCATCGATTTCGATTCCGGTGGTCCGTACACCATCGGCCTCGCAGCCGATATCGACCTGGACTTCCTCCGCTTCACGAGCGGCGACGCGACCATCGACGGCGGTAGCGTGGGCACGATCGTGGTGCGCACCGATATCGAGTTTGGTGATGCAACCGTGCGCGCTTTGTCCGAACTCATGAGCGAGGGCACGCTGCGATTCAGCGGCGACATTCTCTGTGAGATCGACGACACACCGGCATGCCACGTCGGTGGCGCAGCGCGGAAGACCGGCCTGGGCGACATCCGCTTCTCGGGCACCACCATCTTCGAGACGGGTGCCACCTCGACATTCACCATCGAGAACTCCGGAGACTTCGTTGGAGATTCGACCGCAGTGTTCCGAAATGGCGGCACGCTCACCAAGGAATCGGCCGGTCTCACCCTTATCGATGGGGTGGGCTTCGAGAACACCGGCACCGTCATCGTCGAGCAGGGCACGCTGCGTATCACCAACCCGATCCTGCCGGCCCCGACCACGCTCGGCCCGGCGGTCTACGACATCGGCAATGGCGCCACGCTGGATTTGCCCGGCACGACGATCGCCACGAACCAGGCCGACGTGATCTTCCGCAGCTCAGATTCGGTGTTCTCCCAGTTCTCGGGTGTCGACCTGAACCAGGGCCTGGTGCAGGCCGAGGGTGGGGCCGACGTGTTCTTCGCACCCCCCGGCGGGCTGACCAACGAGGGCGAGCTTATTGCCGACGGCACAGGTTCGTCCATCACCGCCATGAGCGTCATCGACAACAACGGCGGGATGGTCACGGTCCTCAACGGCGGCGTGGTGACCGCGGGCGGCGGTGCCAGCACTTTGAACAACAATGGCGGCGTTGTCCAGGGGAACGGCACGGTCCAGGCCTCGTCGTTTATCAACGACGGGCTGGTCAGCCCGGGCAACTCGCCCGGCGTGCTGGTGACCCAGGCCCCCGGCAGTGGCAGCCATGTGTACGAGCAGACCGCGGGCGGCTCGCTGCTGATTGAAATCGCCGGCCGCGTGCCTGGTGTTGGCCACGACGTGCTCGACGTGCGGGGCATCGCCTTGATGGACGGCACGCTCGAGCTCGAGTTCTCGCCGTTCACGGGCGAGCCGCCGGTGCAGCCGGGCGATCAGTTCCAGATTGTGTTGGCCGATGGCATCGATGGCCTCTTCCGCGACGTGCAGCTCAGGGGTTTGGGACTTGAGGGCCAGGTCGACGTGTTCTTTAATCCCGGTGCCATCCTCGTTGTGGTACGTGAAGTCCCGACACCGGGCGCGCTGGCCTTGCTCGGATTGGGCGGCCTGATCGCCACGCGTCGCCGCCGCTGAATCAGGCGAGTTCTTTCAACGCTTCGGCCACCTCATCGATGTGGCCGGGCACCTTCACCTTGCTCCACACGCGGGCGATCTTGCCCTGCGCGTCGATCAGGAAGGTCGTGCGGTTGATGCCCATGTAGGTGCGGCCGTACATGCTCTTCTCGATCCAGACGCCGTACTTCTGGGCGATGGCGGGGTCGGGCTTGCCGGCGTCGTTCTCGCGGTCGTCGGCCAGCAGGGGGAAGTTCAGGTCGTTCTTGCTGGCGAACTTGGCCTTGCTCTTGGTGTTCAGGATGCTGATGCCCAGCACGGCCGCACCGAGCTTCTCGAAAGCGGGCAACCGATCGCGGAAGTCGCAGGCCTCCTGCGTGCAGCCGCTCGTGTCGTCCTTGGGATAGAAGAACAGCACCACGGGCTTGCCGGCGTAATCGCTCAAGGCGTGGGTGTTGCCGTCCTGGTCTTGCAGCTTGAACGCCGGTGCCTTCCGGCCGGCCTTGATGGGTTCGATTGCGGTGGTGGCCATGCGAAGTACTCCTTGGGGTTCCCAAGGAGCGTACCGCGATCACGAGCCTCGCTGCGGATCGTTCAGGAAAGCACCCAGCGGATGAGCGTGGCCGCGAGGACGACCCCCACCATCATCGCGATGCCGAAGCGGGCGGCGATGGGCAGGCCGGCCGGCGTGGGCGTGTGGGCGGGGCGGATGAGCGGGAGCCGCTCGGCGGTGGCCAGGCCCAGGGGCTCCTCGCCGCAGCGGGCCGAGTCCTGGACGATGGCGATGATGAGGTTGGCGTCGAACTGGCGGAGGCCCAGGTGGCTGGCCTGGTTCAGGAGTCGGTCCCGGGATTCGGGCCTGAGGATTGCCGCCCGGCCGCCCTCGAGGCTGGCCGCGACGCGGCAGGCGAGCACCCACCGTGCGTCCACCGCGTCGATGGCGGCGGCCTGTCGGTTAGCCCGGGCGACTTCGAGTTCTCGGGCGGCCTGGCGGGCCGCCTCGCTGGGGCGTTCGACGGCCGGCGCGGCAGCGACGAGCGCGGCCGCTGCCCTGGCGACGTTGCGTTGGGGCAACGCCGTTGCCCCGGCACCACGCGGGTTGCCGACGAGACGCAACGAATGGCTTGTTCCGGTCGAATCCCTCATCGTGTGGGCAGGATTGCACATCTCGTGCCGAACCGTCGCGAACCGGCCGATACACTGGCCAGCATGACCCAAGGGGACTCCCAACCCAACCAGCCCGCAGGAACGGACGATCAGTCCGGCGATGGGCTCGCGGACATCCGGGTTCCCCTGACCACGGAGCAAGTGCTCGAACGCCTGGGGCGGGCGGCCCGGCGGGGCAAGCTACCCGAATACGCCCGCGGCGGGCCCGAGAACGCGCTGTTTCGCGCCAGCGCACTGGGCCATCCTTTCGACCGTGACTTGCTGGGATGGGCCGAGCGGGACGGCGACGGGGTCCGCCTTCGCTTCGGCCTCCATTGGCGGAAGAAGATCCCCATCATCTACATCGCGGCCCTCGTCCTGACGGTCGAGCCCGGGCGGTACTTTCTGGACGTGATGATCCCCGGCTCGTGGGGCTGGGGATCGATCATGTGGTGGTACTACCCGCTCACGATCATCTCGATCCCGTTCATGTGGTTGAGTTTTGTTCGGAAATCAAGGAAATCGACGATGGAGACGGCCCGGGAAAGCCACGAGGCGATCCGGACGATCCTGAACGATGGGGTGGCGGATTAGCATCGCCCCGGAGGCGGTTGGCCTGACCCGAGGAAAGGTCGGGACGTAAGTTCCGATAGACTATGGATCGCAAGCGCGTGGCCGGGCCACGCTGACAGCACAGCAACGCGGGCCCAACGGAGGCCAGGAGGAATCGCATGTTCAAGTCTGTTCGTTCGTTTGATGGCCTGACCGGGCGAGTCGCGTGTGTTGTTTCGGCTTGCGGGATGGCTATCTCCGCCCCCGCTCTGGCGACCCCGGTGGTGCTGGACTATGTGCCCGAGGACGCGATGGGCGTGGTGGCGATCAACAACCTAGGCGGTGCCATGGGCGACATGCGGGCGTTCATGGACGCCAGCAGCGTGCCGCTGATGGGCGGCGAGATGCAGGCCATGCTGGCCGAGGTTGACGGCGTGGGCGTCAACGCGGGCGGTTCGGCCGCGTTCTTCTTCACGGGTGGGCCCGATGGTGAGAGCATCATGCTGCTTCCCGTCACGAGCTACAAGGAGTTCGTCACCGCCCGCGGCGGCGTGGGCGCGGGCGTCGAGGAGATCAATTTCGGCGGGCAGGACGCGTTTGTGAAGCAGGTGAGCGACAGCTACATCGCGATGAGCGACAACGACCTGACCCTCGAAGATTGGGAGCCCACCAAGGGCCACCAGGCCGCGCACGTGAGCGCGATGGGCACGCGATCGCAGGCCGCCGCCGAGTCCGCCGACGTGTTCATCATGGGTTCGATCGCTTCCTTGGCCGCCGACTGGCGTGAGAGTTACGAGGGCATGAAGGGCATGGCCATGATGATGGGCGGCCCCGAGGCGGCCCAAGGATTTGCGGCCGCGGATCCGCTCGTCGCGGCTTTCCTGACCGATGCCCAGGCCGGCGTCATCGCCATCGACTTCGAAAACGATGGGGTGACCGCCCGGCTCTTGAGCAGATTCAAGGAGGGCTCGCTGCTGGCCGGCCTGTTCCAAGGCAAGTCGAGTACAGAGGGGTTGCTCGATAGCCTGCCCGATATGCCGTTCGGGCTCGCGCTCTCGTTCGATACGTCCTCGCCGGGCATGAAGAGCATCATGTCGATGGTGGAAGAGGGCGCCGGCGATCAGCAGCCCGCGCAGGCCCAGGCCATGATGGACGCGATGAAGAATTCGAGCGGCGGCGCCATCGTGCTGGGCGCACCTTCGATGCAGGAGATGAGCATCGGAGCCGGCGCATTCGTTCGCAGCGCGGCGTACTACCGCTCCGCCGAGCCCGCCAAGCTCCAGAAGGCCATGGCCGAGGGCATGCTCGCGGCCGATGGTCAGACGGTCGAGCAGGACGGCATGACCATCACCACCACAACGAGCTACCGGCCCGAGGCGCGCACCATCGAGGGCGTGACCGTCGACGAGTGGGGCGTGGCCACCAACATCGAGGGTGAGGCCAACGAGCAGGCCATGCAGGCCCAGATGGCCATGAGCATGATCTTCGGCAGCAACGGCCTGGGCGGATACGTCGCTCCCGCCAAGGACGGCGTGGTCATGACCATGTCGCGCAACAGCCAGATGCTCACCCAGACCCTGGGCACGGCCAACAACGGCGGCGGCCTGGGCAGCGGCGACAGCATCGGCGCCGTCTCGGCCAAGTTGCCCAACAACCGCGCGTTCGAGTTGTACATCGGCGTTGACCACCTCATGGGCATCGGCGCCGCGTTCCTGGGCGATATCCCCCCGATGCCGCCGGTGGGCATCGTCGCGGCCAGCGGTGACGGCACCGCCGAGATCGCGTTGCACATCTCGCCCGCGGTCATTTCCAAGGGCATGGAACTCGGCATGATGTTCGGCGGCGCCATGGGCGGCCCGGGCATGGATTTCGAGGACGAGGGCGACGGCGGGCCGGCGTTCTGATCGAGTCCAGCCCCCAACCCAAGGCTTGGGCTTTAGCCCACGGACGCGCGGTCGCTCTTGAGCGGCCGCGCGTTGTTGCCATTCTGAATGCCACGCCCGACAGCTTCTACGACGGCGGCGAACTGCCCGACACGGGTACAGCCTTGGCGCGCGCGATGCAAGCGGTGCGTGGCGGGGCAGCCATGCTCGACGTCGGCGGCGAGAGCACTCGACCCGGTGCCGATCGAGTTTCGGCCCACGAGCAGATCGCGCGCGTGCTGCCGATTATCGGAGCCATCCGTGGATGCGATGACATGGACGTCGCTGGCATCCCGATCAGCGTGGACACCACGTTGGCCGAAGTCGCGAGGGCGGCCATCGATGCCGGCGCGGACGCGATCAACGACGTCTCGGGTGGCACCGAGGACCCCGCGTTGCTTGATTTGGCCGCGAGCACGGGCGCGGGTTTGGTGCTGATGCATCGCGGACCGGCTCCACCCAAGGACAAGTACGCCGACGAGTACGAACGCGAACCGGCGTACTCGGGCGGCGTGGTTAGAGCCGTGCGCAGGGCCTTGGCCGAACACACCGAGCGAGCGGTGGCCCACGGCGTGGCGCGTGAGAGAATTGTCATCGACCCGGGCCTGGGTTTTGGCAAGAGCGTGGAGCAGAACATGGACCTGCTTCGGCACGTCGGCGAACTCGCTGGAGTGGGTTTGCCGGTGTACGTTGGTGCCAGCCGGAAGCGGTTCGTTGGCCGCGTGTCGATCGGCGAGGCCAGCGAGCCGATGGAACGCCTGGCTGGATCGGTCGCCGTCACGGTGCTGGGAGCCCTGGGCGGTGCGCTGTTGCACCGTGTCCACGACGTGGCCCAGCACGTGCAGGCCTTATCGGTATTGGAAGCATGGAATGCTCGGGACGGATCGGGGGTTTGATAGAAGCACCCCCGTGGTGCCCCGAACCGAGTGGAAGGGACCGGACGGCTCGCTAGGATCGGTTGTCCGATCTCGGCCGGATTCGAGAGTAGGATGGGCCGCTGAGGCCCGCGAAACGCAAGGAGCGGCACATGGCCAACGAGCATGTTCAGGAGTTTACCGACGCTAACTTTGAGGCCGAGGTGCTCAAGAGCGACCAACCCGTTCTTGTCGATTTCTGGGCCGAATGGTGCATGCCCTGCCGGATGCTGGCCCCCACGGTCGACCAACTGGCCGAGGAGTTCTCCGGCAAGGCGAAGGTGGGCAAGCTGGATACCGATGCCAACCGCGAGGTTGCGGTGAAGTACGGCATCCACGCCATCCCCACGATTATCCTGTTCAAGGATGGCGAGCCCGTCGAGAAGTTCATCGGCCTGAAGAACCGCGACGAGCTCGCGGCGGCCATGAACGGGGCCGTCGGCGCGGCCTGACCCGAAGCCTTCCCCCCGAGCACGCGATACAGTCTCTGGTGACAACACCCAACCCCAATACCGGCAAGACCAACGGCGCCCGCTTGAGATGCGGGGCCGTGGGTGTCGGCCGCATGGGCCGCCATCACGCGCGCGTGTACGGCCAGCTCGCCGACACGGAACTGGTGGGCGTGGTGGACGCCAACCTGGACCGTGCCGGCGAGATGGCCGAGCAGTTCGGCGGAAAGGCGTTCGCCACGCTCGATGAACTGCTCGATGCGGGCGTCGACGCGGTGTCCATCGCCGCCCCCACAACCGCCCACCGCGACTTGGCCGAGCGCTGCATCAACGCGGGCGTGCACTGCCTGATCGAAAAGCCGCTAGCGGGCACGTCGGCGGACGCCGAGGCCATCCGCGACCTGGCCGAGCAGCGCGGCGTGGTGCTGATGGTTGGACACATCGAGCGGTTCAACCCGATCATGCGAGCGATGCAGCGGGCGACGGCGGCCGACCAATCGATCACGCCCCGCTTCATCGAGGTGCATCGCGTCAGCCCGATGACCTTCCGCAGCGTGGACATCGGCGTGGTCATGGACATGATGATCCATGATCTTGACGTCGTGCTCATGCTGATGGGCGGCACCGAGCCCGACGAAATCCAGGCCGCGGGCGTAGCCGTGGTGACCGAGCACGAGGACATCTGCAACGCCCGGCTAACCTGGCACAAGCCGAGCGGCGCGTGCGTGGCGAACATCACCGCCAGCCGCCTGGCACTCAAGACCGAGCGTGTCACGCGCATCACGGGCGAGAAGGCCTACATCAAGCTCGACTATGGCGCCAAGACCGGCGTCATCATCCGCCGAACGGCCAACGAGCTCCAGATGGGCGAGATCCGGGCCCAACTCCGCGGTGGGGCCGATCTGACGGATCTGAAGTGGGACGAGTTGGTCAACGTGGAGCAACTCGAGATCGACGACGGCGAGCCCATCGTGATGGAGATCCGGGCGTTCCTGGATGCGATCCACACGGGAAGCCCTCCGCCCATCGACGCGACGGCCGGCTTCGCCAACGTGCGGACGGCCCAACGCATCGTCGAATCGATCCATTCCATCATGGGCGATAACCTCGCCTCGGCCAACTCCAGCATCGACCTCAACATCGAGGTCTCGACCGAATCGGGCCAGGACGTGCCCGTCGGCCGGCCCGTGAGACGATGAGACCCGGCCCCTTTTCCAACGCATGGATGCCAGCCATAGCTAGACTTTCCCCACCGGTGGCCAGACCCGCCGGCAGTCCGAGCATCGTGCCTGACGACTGGCCGCCCAGTTCCACTTTTCACCCGTCCGGAATCCAAAGCCATGGCCGAAGAGCAGACCAGCACCCCCACCGATCCGTCGCCCTCGCCGGCTCAGCCCGCCCCCGAGGCGAGCGCTGCCAGCGAGAAGCCCAGTCCTGCTCCTCAGAGCACGCCCGATGCCGCGGCCACGAAACCGGCCGATGATGAAAGCGCGCCCGGTGGCATGCCCACAACCCAGCCGCTGAGCGACGAGTTGTCCAAGCAGATCGACGCGGCGATGGAAGCGTCGACGCCCGCCGACCAGGCCGGCCCGGGCAAAGGGATGGGCAAGGGCGGCAAGCCGGGCGGTATCCGCGGCCCTCGCGTCGTCGGCGGCCAGCCGTCCATGCGCACGGGCAAGGTCGTGAACGTCACCGAAAACGACATCTTCCTCGAGTTCGGCCCCAAGGAGCTCGGCATCGTCTCGCGCGACCAATGGCGCGAGGGCGAGAACCTGCCCGAAACCGGCCAGGAGCTCGAGGTCATCATCGAACGGTTTGACAAGGCCGAATCGATCTTCGTGTGCGCCCGGCCCGGCGCCATCCGCAAGGCCATCTGGGACACCCTGCAGAGCGGCCAGGTCATCGAGGCCACCTGCGTGGCCACCAACAAGGGCGGCCTGGAGATGGAGCTGGCCGGCGGGCACCGCGCCTTCCTGCCCGCCAGCCAGGTGGCCATCGAGCGCGTGAACGACCTGGACAAGTTCATCGGCCAGAAGCTCGAGTGCGAGGTGCAGCGCGTCGACCGCCGCGGCGGGGGCAACGTGGTGCTTAGCCGCCGGACGATCCTCGAGAAGGAGCGGGCCAAGGAAGCCGAGAAGCTCAAGGACACGCTGGCCGTAGGCCAGGTGGTCGAGGGCACCGTGCAGCGCATCGCGCCGTTCGGGGCGTTCGTCGACATCGGCGGCATCGACGGGCTCGTCCACGTGTCCGACCTCTCGCACGAGCGTATCGGCCAGGGCGAGGCCGCCGTCCGCAAGATGGTCAGCGAGGGCCAGCAGGTCCGCGTTGAGATCCTCAAGCTCGACTGGGAGAACCAGCGTATCGGGCTGGGCATGAAGCAGCTCCAGGCCGACCCGTACGCCGAGAAGATGGGCGCCATCGAAGAGGGCGCCGAGGTCTCGGGCCGCGTCACCAAGATCATGGACTTCGGCGCGTTCGTCGAATTGGCCCCGGGCGTCGAGGGGCTGATCCACATCTCCGAGCTCGACCACAAGCGTGTGAAGGCTGTGAGCGACGCGGTGAAGCCCGACGAGGTGGTGAACGTCAAGGTCTTGAGCGTCGACCCCGGCTCACGCCGCATCGGCCTGAGCATGAAGGCCCTCAAGCCGGCACCCGCGGGGGGGAAGGGCGGCAAGGGCGAGCGTGGCCCGAGCGCCGAGGAGATCCTCAAGGAGACGCCGCAACTGCGCCGGCTCCGCGAGAAGTTTGGTGGCGGCGGGCTCAGGGGCGGGCTGGGCTAAGCCTCCGGACTCGATTTACGCTTCGCTGATCCAGGTCATGTATTCTCGATATCGCTCAACCATGGGTTGGGCGATTTGCATGTTGTTTTGGAGTTTGATGGAGCAATATTGGGTCGCAAAGGGGTGATCCTCGCTCAAGTGCGAGCAGTACGCGGCACAGATCGCGAGAGATATATCCTGGCTCGAGTCGCGCATATCACAGTCAATGATGAGTGCGATGTTCAACACCGCCGCGATGACGGCATCGGGCGTGACCTTGCGATCGGCAGCGTGCGGGATCGAGCCCAGGCAGAACGCTTGGACTTCATCGGCCTGCAGGAAGGTCCAGTCCCGATACGAGCCCGGAGCCGATGCAAGCCGCTCGACGAGTGCAACTAGGTCGCCAAAGAGTTCAACACGGTCATCGGGATCAATCTCTTCGCGGTATGCCTGACAGAACGCCGTCCACTCGGTCTGCAAGCGGGTTGCTTCGCAAACGAGATTCACGAGTGACATCAGGAAGCCGCCACGCCTGTCGAACCAAATCCACCCACGCCGCGGATCGTCTCATCGAGATCCTCAACCACCACAACCTCGCACATCGCCACGGCGGCAATCACGAGCTGGGCGATGCGGTCGCCGTGCTCGATGGTCTGGGGTTCGCGCGAGAGGTTGATGAGCGCCACACGCAGCTCACCTCGATAGTCGGCGTCGATGGTGCCGGGCGCGTTTGGCACGGTGATGCCGCGCTTGGTGGCCAGGCCCGAGCGTGGGCGCACCTGGCCCTCGTAGCCGTCGGGGATCGCGATCGCCAAGCCAGTGGGCACGATGGCGATCTGGCCCGGGTCCAGGGTTAAGGAGGGTTGCTCTGTTGGCAGGCATGCTGCGAGGTCGAGGCCGGCGGCCTGCTCGCTCCCGCGCGTGGGGATGGTGGCCCGGTCGTCGAGGATTCGGAAGCGAACCGGCGGTGCGTTCATCGGGCGTTGGCCCAGTGCTTGGGGCCGCCCTTCACTTCGGTCATCGGCGAGAGGGATGCCAGTTGGCGGTCGACCGAGGCGACGATCCGTTCGGCGGCCTCGGCGGCGCGTTGCAGGCTCGTCGTGCCCGCGACGCGGCGGTAGGTATCCCCGCCCGGGCGCTCGGCCATGCGGGCCGCGCTCGCGTGCTGGGCCTGGCGCATCTCTTCGAGGGCGACGACGGCCCTGGCCCGCGTGGCGCGCAGGTCGGCAACCAGCGTGGAAAGATCTGCGGTTGGGATTTCGGTGGTGGTGGCGGTGGCCATTGTGTCTCGGGGTCGGGGTTCGCAAGGGCGCGGCTGATGAGAATTCGAGCGGGGCCCATCCCGTATGAACGGAAGTTTAGCCGTCTCTTGTTGGTGCGGGCGAACGTTTGGTTGCCGGGGCCTGGGATTTCCCTTGCACGGCCGGCGCGACCCCGAGGGTCGGCACCCAGCGCCGCAGTTCGGCCAGCACGGCGTCTCGATCGGCCGACCCGGCCATATCTGCCAATGCCCGGGCCGCCTCGGCGCCGTCGGGGCCATCATCGGCACCGCTCAATCGCAGCACCCCGGGGCAGGCGGTCTCGACCAACTCCTCGGCGGCGTGGACCAGGGCCTCGTGGAGTTTTTCGCCGGGACGAACGCCGGTCTCGAGGATGACCTGTTCCCCCGGGGCCCCGCCGTCGTTCCACACGGGTGCCAGGCCATGGGCCCTGGTGAACCGCTCGGCCAGCGTGGCGATCTCGACGGGCTCGCCCATGTCCAGGACGAAGACACCGCAGTTGTCTGTGGGTTCGAGCGCACCGGCGTGGGCGACGAGCAGGGCCGCCTCGCCGATGGTCATGAAGTAGCGGGTCATGCGGCGATCGGTGATGGTGATGGGCTGACCCTCGGCCACCTGGGCGCTCCAGATGCGGAGCACGCTCGCCGCGGAGCCGAGCACGTTGCCGAAGCGGACGATGGCCACGCGCGTGGGCTTGCCCTCGTCTCTCGCCTTGCGGTCGGCGGCGATGCCGTACGCCTCGGCCAAGCGCTTGGTCGCGCCCATCACACTCTTGGGCGCGACGGCCTTGTCGGTCGACACCAGGACCACGCGCTGCGCACCAACCTCGATCGCGGCGTCGACGAGCGACGCGGTGCCGAGCAGATTGTTGCTGATCGCCTGGGCGGGGTGGTCCTCCATCAGCGGAACGTGCTTGTGCGCCGCCGTGTGGAAGACAACTTGGGGCCGCTCGGCGTGGAGCAACCGGCGCGTTCCGTCCCGATCGGCGACATCATGCAGGAGCGCCCGCCGCGCCATGCCGGGATGGGCCCAGGCCAGGCGGCGATCGATCTCGAACAGCGCGTTCTCGGCCCGCTCCATCAAAATCAAACTCGACGGCGCGAAGCGGGCGCACAGGCGGGCCAGCTCGCTGCCGATGGAGCCGCCCGCGCCCGTCACCAAGACGCGCCTCCCCTGGATGAGCTCTCTTAAGGGTGCCTCGTCGGTCTCGCGCATCGGCCGGTCGATGAGCGCTTGCAGGTCGATCACGGGCGCCGTCGCCATCGTCGCGCCGGCGGTGCCGGATTTGCTCTCGGGCGGGCCGCCGAGTCCAACGAGCACCGGCGGCTGCCTCTTCAGAAGATCAACAACCGGCGGCAGGAAACGCTCCTCAAGCCCGGCCTCCTGGATCGCCGCGCGCACCTTGGCGATTCCGGCGTGGTCATCCAGCGGCAAACTCACGATCGCCACACGCACGCCCAATCGCTCGCGGACGTCTTCCAACGCTTCCAGCGACCCGAGCGTGGGCACGCCGATCAGCCCCGTGTGCCCCTTCTCGCCGATGCCCGTCAGCACCAGCCCCGCGACGACCGGCCCGCCCTCGGGGATCAGCCGTGCGGCCAGGGCGGCGGTGGTCGCGTCGCCCACGACCACGCACGGCACCCCGGCGAGGGGCAGCAGGCCGCGGGGCTTGGCCTTGGGGGTGGTATTCTGGGCAAGCTGGCTCATGGATGGTGTATCGGTTCACGGGTGGCTCTGGCTCCGGGCGCGGCCCACCGTGGCCCAGGAAGATCCGGGCGCGGCCAAGCCGGGCCCGCGCGATGCATGGTGGTCCGCGCTCCGGCGCCAGCGATGCACGGCATCCGGTTTGCATGTCGCCCTGGGGCCTGGGGCGACTTGTCCCGCCGCATACACCATCAGGGGAGCGAATCCATGCAACGCTACACCACGATCTCGGGCCTGCTTGCCGCCCTGGCCGCCACCGCCACGCTGGCCGACGTGCCCGACTACGAGCTCACCGTCCTGGCCGAGTTCGGCAGCACCACCACGCTCACAGGCGCCAGCGACGCGGGCCACGGCGTGGGCTGGCAGGTCGTGGCTGGATTCGCCCGGCCCTTCATCGTAACCGAGGCGGATGGGCTCGTGCTGCTGCCGCTGCCGGCGGGCTTCGCGACCGGGCAGGCCTCGGGCGTCAACAACCATGGCGTAGTCGTCGGGACGATGTCCTCCGATACGTTCCCCTCCGATGGGGGCCAGCCGGCCATCTGGCTGCCCGACGGCATGGGCGGCTACCAGGACGGCGTTGTGCTGGACACCCCCGACTTCGTCCAGGGCCCCCGCGGCCCGCTCGCCAGCGCGGGCGGCATCGCGGTCGACATCAACGACGACGGCACGATCGTCGGCTGGACGCGGGCCCAGGGCTTCCAGGGCGGCCCCGCCACGCTCTTCTCGATGACCGCCGAGCCGGTGAACCTGGGCGACCTGGGCTTCCAGGCCACCCCCACTGACCTCAGCGAGACGGGCGTGGTCGTCGGCGGCCAGCTCCGCATGGACCTGGGCACCCTTGAGGTCACCGACATTGGCGTGCCCGAACCGCTGGGGACCGTGCGCTTCACCAACGTGCTGATCTACGGCGTCAACGACAGCAACGAGACCGTCGCCGCCGCCGACCTGGCCAGCACGGTCTTCGAGAACTATCTCTGCTACACCCACAGCGATTCGGCGGGCTTCGCGATGGCCGACCCCGCCGAGCTGCCCGCCCGCTTCGTGGGCTTCTACGACATCAACAACCGCGGCGACGTGGTGTGGTCGGCCGGCGGCGGCTCGGGCATCCTGTTCAAGGACGAGGGTCAGATCGTGCGCAACCCCGCGTCGCTCATCCCCGGCGGCAGCGACTGGCAGATCGCCAAGGGCTTCCTGGACAACCACCGTCGCATGATCACCACCGCGTTCCAGTTCGCCCCCGAGCGCAACGCCATCGTCCTGCTCACGCCCACCGGCCTGGCGTGCGACGCCGACCTGGACGGCGACGGCGTGCTGACGCTCTTTGACTTCCTCGAGTTCCAGAACCGCTTCGACGCGGGCGACCCGATCGCCGACTTCGACGGCGACGGCGAGCTGACGCTCTTTGACTTCCTCGAGTTCCAGAACGCCTTCGACGCCGGCTGCCCCTGACGCCGCGGCGCGGCGCTCGCCTCACGCCGCCCGCGCGCCCGCCTCCCCCGCGCTCACGCACCCGGACCCGAAGTGCACCGTCTTGCGCGCGGGCGTGCCGCGGCGCGTGCTCGTCAGGGCGGTCACCTGGTAGGTCACCATCGGCGTGCCGGGGGGGATCGTCCCGTCGCGGAAGCGGCGCTCCAGCGCGGTGCACACGTGCTCGAACCCGCCATCGTCGCCGTCGCGCCGGCGGACCTCGTACACCACCCCGCGCAAGCGCCGCCCGCGGTCGGCCCTGTTGTCGCACTTGAAGGTCGCCTCGATCGAGCCGTCGTCCAGCAGCCGGAACTCGAAGCGGAAGGGCGTGCCCGGCGCGGGCATGGGCGAGGCATCGCGGCGGCCGGGCAGCAGCGCCTTGGCCAGCACGTCCGACGGCGACGCCTGCGCGGCCGCGTGGGCGCGGACGCGGCCGACGGCCACCGACGCGTTGTCGCGCAGCGTGCCGGTCAGGTTGTTCGAGTGTTGCAGCGCGGCGTCGGCGGCGTCGCGCAACCGCATGTACGCCCGCCGAGCGGCCAACGCCTCCTCGGTCTGGGCCTCGAGGCTCGCGACGGTGGCCCCGTCCAGCCCGATCGCGGCGGGATCGGCCGCCCACGCGGTGAGGCGGCTCTTGCACCAGGGGACAACATCGGCCAGTCGCTCGGGGATCGTGCTCATGCCGGTTGTGTCGGCAAGGCGGCGAGCCGGCTCTACTCAAAATCGGCGCAGGCGGCACAAATCTCCGATTTGCGGGTCCAGGGCGGTGTTCTGGGCCCCCGAGACGCGATCGTGGCCGCCCAAACTGGAAATCCGGATGACCGGAATGCCGTTTTGGTCATCCGGATCGTCGGTTTGGGTGGCCGGTTTGGGGTTCTGGTGGGCCGGTTTCGCGTCGTGGGCGGCCGCAACCGGGGGTTGGGCGGGCGGTACACCAATGCGGCCGGCGATCGATCGGCCGTGCCCGGGGAGGTTCATATGACAACACCGCGTTCGACTATCTCGCTCTGCTGCCTCGCCGCGATCGCCCTGGCGAGCCCGGCTGCCAGCGCCCAGTGCCCGCCCGTGCGGTTCGTCTCTCCCGATGGGGCCGAGGCCCGCGAGTTTGGCGGGCCGCTGGCGATGTCGCCCGCAGGCGAAGACGTTCGCGTGGCCATCGGCCAGGACGGTTCGGTGTGGGCGTTCGACCTTGTCGACGGGCGGCTGACCGGGGGGCAGGAACTGACCTCACCCTTCACCGTCTTCAACTACGGCTTCGGCTGGAGCGTCGACGTCCAGGGCGACCGCATGGCGATCGGGGCGTACCAGGTCCGATGGCCCGATCGCCACTACAGGATCGGCAGCGCGGCGGTGTACGACCGCGTCGGGGACGCGTGGCAGTTCACCGGCGTGTGCAGGCCGCCCGAGGGCGTGACAACCGAGGGGGCCGCGTCTCGACCGCTGATCGACGGCGACACGATCATCGGCGCGGGCGGGCATCGCGGCTCGATCGTTGTGTTCCGGCCCGCGCCGGGCACCGACGACGGCTGGACTCCAATTCAGGTCATCGACCAGCCCAAGGGCATAGCCGCCGACGCGTGGTTCGGCCACGACATCGCGGCCAAGGACGGCTGGCTGTTCGTGGGTGCCTTCAACGAGGACATCCTTCCGACATCCGGCGGCGCTGGTTCGGTGTCGGTGTACCGCCGCCAGGACAGCGGGACCTACGACTTCGTGCAGAAGATCGATGGGCCCGACATGGGTCCGTATGACATCAGGTCCTTTGGGCGGGCGATCGGCTTCGACGGGACAACGCTCGCGGTGAGCGCGTTCCGGGTCTTTCCCGGCTCCGAGTACCAGGGTTTTGTGCACATCCTGGAACTGGAAGACGGGCTGTGGACGCTCCGCCAGGCGCTCGCGCACCGCCCGGCCAAGGACGGGCACCACTTTGGCACGTACGCGGTCGAGGTCGATGGCGACCGCTTGGTGGCCCAGGTGTGGGGCGACCGCACACCGCGATCGGACCATATCGCCGTTGCCTTCGAGCGTACCGATGACGGTGTATGGCGGCAGAACGCCCGCCTGCTGCCGACGCCGCCATTCCACGCGGCCCAGTACGCAGGCTATTTGGCCTTACTGGGCGACCTGGTGCTCGTCGGCTCGAGCGAGGAGTGCGAGGGCCCGGGCACCCCCGCCACCGGCGCCGCCTACCTCTTCAACCTCTCCTGCTACGAGTGCCCCGACCTGGACAACGACGACGTGCTGACCGTCTTCGACTATCTCGAGTTCCTGCGCGCCTTCGACGCGGGCGAGGCCATCGCCGACTTCGACAACGACGGCCAGCTCACCGTCGCCGACTTCCTGGCCTTCCAGGACGCCTTCGCGGTGGGGTGCCCCTGAGACCGGGCCGCCAGCCCCATAACGCCCCCCACGCCCCAAACTCGCCCCATCTCGCCCCCGGACAGACCCCAACGGGCGGCCGCTGTGGGCCAAACGGGCGGGCTTCTCCCCTATCATGTGGATTCTGCCCGCGCGACCGCCTTTCTTGAGCGAGGAACGCCAGCTTGACCACGTGCTCCGGTACCGATCAGTCCCCCGTCATCGTCGAGGCGCCCATGAAGACCCAGGCCCCGCAGCCCCAGGCGGCTGCTCCCATCTCGCCCGCCCTCGCCCCCACCGACACCTTCGTCCACCGCCACATCGGGCCGGACGAGGCGGAAGTCGCCGAGATGCTGGCGTTGCTGGGCTATCCGTCGCTAGACGCGCTCATCGAGGCGGCCGTGCCCAGCCAGATTCGGACCAACGAGCCGCTGCACGTCGGACCGGCCCGCGGCGAGCACGAGCTGCTGGCCGAGCTGCGCACCATCGCCGGCAAGAACGAGGTCCGCCGCAGCTACATCGGCATGGGCTACACCGGCACCGTCGTGCCGCCGGTCATCCAGCGGAACATCCTCGAGAACCCCGGCTGGTACACGCAGTACACACCCTACCAGGCCGAGATCAGCCAGGGCCGGCTCGAGGCGCTCATCAATTTCCAGACCCTGGTGAGCGACTTGACCGGTTTGCCCCTCGCCGGCGCGAGCCTGCTCGACGAGGGCACCGCCGCCGCCGAGGCGATGGCGATGTGCGTGGCCGTGAAGAACACCAAGCGCTTCGTCGTGGCCGATGACTGCCACCCGCAGACGATCGCCGTCGTGCAGACGCGTGGCGACTCGATGGGCGTCGAGATCGACGTGCGACCGGCGAGCGAGATCGCCGCGAACCTCGACGGAGCGTGTGGCGCAATGGTGCAGTACCCCACCACCGACGGGCGCGTGGAGTGCTACGAGGAACTCGCCAAGCAGGCCCACGACGCTGGCGCGATGCTGGTGTGCGCGTGCGACCTGCTCGCCCTCACGCTCCTCAAGCCCCCGGGCGAGTTCGGGGCCGACATCGCCATCGGCAGCGCCCAGCGCTTCGGCGTGCCCATGGGCTTTGGCGGGCCGCACGCGGCCTTCATGTCGACGCGCGAGGAGTTCGCGCGCAAGATGCCCGGCCGGATCATCGGCGTGAGCAAGGATGCCCAGGGCAACACCGCCTACCGCATGGCCATCCAGACCCGTGAGCAGCACATCAAGCGCGACCGGGCCACCAGCAACATCTGCACGGCCCAGGCCCTGCTGGCGATCATGGCCAGCATGTACGCGGTGTACCACGGGCCCGAGGGGCTGCGACGGATCGCGATGCGCGTGTACACCATGACGCAGACGCTGCGCGCGGGGCTGCTGGAGCAGGGCCACACGATCGCCGAGGATCAGGTGTTCGACACGCTGCGCATCAAGCCCAGCGGCGCGAGCGTGGCCCAGATCGTCGAGGCGACCGACACCAAGAAGATCAACCTGCGCAACTTCGGTGATGGCACGCTCGGCATCACGATCGACGAGACCACGATACCCGGCGACATCGCCGACCTGCTCGCGTGCTTCGGTGTCGAGGCGAACGTGAACGAGTTGGCCGGCAAGGCGCATACCGAGATCGCCCCGGTCTTCCAGCGCACCACCGGCTACCTCACCCACCCGGTCTTCAACACGCACCACAGCGAAACCGAGATGCTGCGCTACATCACCAAGCTGCAGCGGCGCGACCTCTCGCTGGCCGACAGCATGATCCCGCTGGGCTCGTGCACCATGAAGCTCAACGGCACCAGCGAGATGCTGCCCGTCACGTGGCCCGAGTTTGGCAACCTGCACCCCTTCGCGCCAATCGAGCAGACCGCCGGCTACCAGGAGATGTTCGATCGCCTCGAGAGCTACATCGCCGACATGTGCGGCCTGCCCGCCGTCAGCCTGATGCCCAACGCCGGCAGCCAGGGCGAGTACGCGGGCCTCCTGACCATCCGCGCCCTGCACCAGAGCAAGGGCGAGGACCGCGACGTATGCCTCATCCCCACCAGCGCCCACGGCACCAACCCCGCCAGCGCCATCATCGCCGGCATGCGTGTGGTGCCCGTCAAGTGCGACGCCAAGGGCAACATCGACATGGACGACCTGAAGGCCAAGGCCGAGCAGCACAAGGACAAGCTGTCTGCGCTCATGGTCACCTACCCCAGCACGCACGGCGTGTTCGAGCCGACGATCAAGGACATTTGTAAGATTGTGCATGATGCCGGCGGCCGCGTGTACATGGACGGCGCGAACCTGAACGCCCAGGTCGGCCTGTGCCGGCCGGGCGAACTCGGCGCCGACGTCATCCACCTGAACCTGCACAAGACCTTCTGCATCCCCCACGGTGGCGGCGGGCCGGGCATGGGGCCCATCGCCTGCACCGAGGAACTCGCGGCATTCCTGCCGGGCCACCCGGTGCGCAATCCGGCGAGCGCGGGCGAGCAGGCCATCGGCCCCATCAGCGCCGCGCCCTACGGCTCGCCCAGCATTCTTACGATCTCGTACGTGTACATGGCCCTCATGGGCAGCGCGGGCCTGAAGCGCGCCACAGAGATCGCGATCCTGAACGCCAACTACATGGCCAAGCGGCTCGAGGACCACTACGACGTGGTGTACCGCGGGCCCAACGGCCGCGTGGCCCACGAGTTCATCATCGACTGCCGCGCATTCGACAAGAGCGCGGGTATCAAGATCGACGACATCGCCAAGCGGCTGATGGACTACGGCTTCCACGCCCCCACCATGGCCTGGCCCGTGCCCGGCACGCTGATGATCGAGCCTACCGAGAGCGAGGCCAAGGGCGAACTGGACCGCTATGTCGACGCGCTCATTGCCATCCGCCAGGAGATCCGCGACATCGAGGACGGCAAGGCCGACCGCGAGGACAACGTACTTCGCAACGCCCCGCACACCCAGGCGGCGCTCATGGCCGACGCGTGGACGCACCCCTACACCCGCGAGCAGGCGGGCTTCCCGATCGAGTGGCTGCGCGACGCGAAGTTCTGGCCAGCCGTCGGCCGCATCGACAACGCGTTCGGCGATCGGCACCTCGTGTGCACGTGCCCGAGCGTTGAGGAAGTCGTGGCAGGGTCGGCCTGAATCAATCGCGCGCGAGCCGAGGTAGTGCTGCAGGCGGCATCGGCCAGGGGGTCGGCGAGTTGGCCAAGATCTGGAAGGTCTTGCCGTCGCCGGACACCGCTTCGGTTCCGCGTGTGGCTCGCTACCAGGTGTATCCCAGTTCGACCAAGGCGGGTTCGAGGTAGGGCTTCATCCGCTCGAGTTGCTCGGACGTGTTCGCGTCCTGGCGATTGGAAAAGCGGGCGTGATCGACGCTCTCGGCCAAACGCTCCGAAAGACCGTCGTCGCGGAGTTCCGCAAACGACAGGATGCGTTCCAGCGTCGGGCCCGGATCCATCACAAGATCCTCATAACGAAAGATCAATACTCCGGGGTCCTCGCCGTTCGCCTCGGCCTGCTCGATCCATGCCCTGGCATCGCGATAGGCCGTAAGGATCGTCGCCGACCACTGCTTGGCGCGTACCACGTCTGGATGGTCCTCACGCACCCACTGACGCCAACCGGGCGGGCGAGGGCCCCAGATGGGCATGGGCTTGCCCAAGACCCGGCGGCGCACCATGTCGAGCACGCGGCCAGTCTCGGCGGGCCATTCCTGCGGGGGCATCTGCCTCGCGCGATTGAAGGCGTTGCGCAGCTTGCCTTTTCGTTGCTGCAGATCAGCGGTCGAATGCACCACGCTCCGGCCATCACGGATCACTAGGAGCAACCTCGCTTGTGGGTATACAGCGCGCAAGAATGGCACGCGCAGGCAGTTGCTGGGGGTCTTCTCCACAAGCCGTGGCTTGCCTTGTTCACGCAACATCGTGTTGAACGCTCGATGGATTCGCGCCACGATCCGGGGGGATGCATCGTCGGCGGTCAAACGGTCGTCGGGCTTGTAGGCATTCCCGCGCACCCAGATGGGTCGGGGTTCGGCAGCGAACGCGGTCTCGGGATGCTCGCTGAGGATCTTGCTGAGCCAGGTCGTGCCGCTCCGGTGCGTGCCCACGAGTAAGACCGGGCGTGGGTCGATCGGGCGTTCTTTCCCGCCTCGCGAAGGCGATTCTGGATCGTCAACAACCATGGGCCAAGCGTAGGCCAAGGGCTATTTGCGAATCGACTCGAGCTTCCAGTACGTCAGGCTCCGCCACAGCCATTCCATCGGGCCGAAGCGGAACCTCGAGAGCCACAGCGGACTCATGACCAGTTGGAACGCCCACACACCAAGAACGATCGGCACGTATTCGCTCCGGCTCAGGCTGCCGAAGTAACCCAGGCCCCAGCCATAGAAGATGAACGCGGCGATGAGCGATTGCATGAGGTAATTGGTCAGGGCCATCCGGCCGACCGACGCGAGCGCGTGGCGGAGCCAGCCGAGCACGCCGCCCTTGCACAGGAGCATGACCAGCGCGACCCACGCGAGCGCGACGCCGATACTGCCCACATAGTTGAACCAGCCCATAACGCCGAAATAGGCCACAGGATCGAAGCCGTTGCGGTGGTTGAGGGCCACGCCCGTACCGACGATCCCGCCACCCAACACGCCGCCGATGAGAAGCATGCCCAGATAGAACCGCGCCGAGCGTTCCGCCTTGAACACGCCCCACTTGTGCAGGGCCATGCCCAGCAGCATGAGCCCGCCCACGCGCCAGAGCATGAAGATCGCGAACACGTAGGTCTGCATGAACATGGCGTCTTCGGCGTGGGCCGACACGCGATGGAAGAAGCCGCCGAGCGCCCCCTGGCGCTCTTCTTCGAGGGAGGTCTCGGTCGGGTAGAACATGGTGCCCACGTCGTCCCATGTTTCCATCATCTGCGGATCGTCGCTGGCACGCAGCATCTCGAAGAGTGCCTGCTGCAACCCGCCGAGTACCATGGCCACCGGCAGGAGGGCGCACGCGATGATCATCAACCAGATCGCCGGTAGCCGTCGCAAGGGATACACCAGCATGCCGATGAGCGCGTAACCGACCAGGATATCGCCGATCCAGATGAGGTACGCGTGGGCCATGCCGATGAGCAGCAGCCAGCCCATGCGCCGATAGTGGACACCGGCCCCACGGCCCGACTCGGCCAACCGCTCGGCCATGAGCGCCACGCCCGCGCCGAAGAGCATGGAGAAGATCGCCATCATCTTCAGTTCGAACAGCACATGGCTGACCAGCCAGGTCAGGTAGTCGAGCCCCTCGAACCCGCCGGCGACTGGCGGATTGAAGAACGCCGCCTCGCTCAGTGCGAATGTCGGGATGTTCATCATAAAGATGCCCATGACCGCGATGCCGCGGAGCGTGTCGATCGAATCGATCCGCTTGCCCCGCGTCGTAGGCCCCAGCGGCCCGGGCTCGATCGGGGGAGGCGGTTCGGTGGGAGGGGTCTTGGCCATGGCCGATGGTATCAACCAAATGTAACAAAAGGCGGCGACCTTCTCGTGGATAGGTCGCCGCCTGGGGTAAAGAGAGGAACAGAGCCACCGAAACAGAGAGAGAATCCGTGTGACCGGGGACCGAGTATTACGGGCAGCCGGCCACGAACAGGTTCTGGAATGCCAGGAAGTCGAAGATGGTCAGGCTGCCGTCGCCGTCGATATCGGCCCGGGGGTTACCCATCGCGAACGCGGTCTGGAAGGCCAAAAAGTCGAAGATGGTCAGGCTGCCATCGCCGTCGAAGTCGGCCCGGCAGGGCGGTGCCACCACAGCGTCGTTGATGAACACGCTGGTGGTGTTGCTGTCGCGGTTGGTCACGGCGATATCGCTTGAGCCGCTGCCATCGAAATCGGCGATCGCGGCAAACTCGGGCTGCACGCCCGTAGGCAGCACCAGGGCGGCGCTGAAGGCCAGTCCGCCGAGGTTCTCGAACACGGAAACCGAGCCACCGTCGTTGTTGACGGTCATCACGTCGGGGCCGGCACCACCGGGCGCGAAGTTGCCGACGTACATCTCGGAGGGATCGAACGAACCGACTGCCACACGACCCGCAAAGGAGAAGGCGCCCGCGTCGTTGCGGTACACCTGCATGAAATCGTCAACCGTAGCGGCCAGATCGGCGTCGCCGTCGCCGTCGAAGTCGGCCGACACGATGCCCTCGGGACGCTGGCCTGGGGTCGTGATGACCTGACCGGCCACGAAGCCGCCCGCGCCGTTGCCGGTGTAGATACCAATCGAGCGGCTGTCGTGGTTGGTGACGGCCAGGTCGGCGTTGCCGTCGCCGTTGTAGTCACCGATCGCCGCGGCACGCGGCTCGGCACCGACGGCCAGCGTCGAGCTAACGGTCGAGACGCCGAAGTCCAGCAGGATGGTCACGCTATTGCTGTCGCGGTTGACGATCACAAAGTCGGCGCCCGGGTTGGCGTTGAGCCGGCCCTTGGCGATCCAGACCGGCTCGGCACCGGTGGCAGCGCGGCCACCCGGGGCAAAGTTGCCAGCCCCATCGTTGAGCAGGATCTGGGCACTCGAAGTGTTGTCGAAGATGACGACCAGGTCCTGATCGCCATCGCCGTCGATGTCGTGGGCCTCGGCGGCATCGGCACCGACGCCCGCGCCGAGGAAGGTGACCGGACCGGCCGCGAAGCCACCAGCACCGTCGCCGGCCATGATCAGCACACGGTCGGGGTTATCGACGACGACGGCCAAGTCCATGAGGCCGTCGCCGGTGAAGTCGCCGGCGGCGACGCCGGCCGGGCGCTGCGCTGTCGGCAGGTCGGTACGCGGGCCAAACGAGATCTGGGCGTTGGCCGCGCTGGTGATCGCGCCGGCGGCGAGGACGAGGGTCAGAGTCTTCGTGTTCATCGTGCGTTGCATCTTCGTTCTCCTGAGGTAAGAAAGTTCGTGTGTCTTGGTCCCGCGGTAACTCCTCCGACCGCGGGGCAATGAACACCATGGCAACTGCCGTGCCAAAAGCAACAACCCCCGCAGCGTGAGCGACGGGGGTTGTTGCAACGTGGAGGGAGTCGGTGTGGCTCGCCATGGCCGCCAGCCGTGGCCACAGGGCCTCGCGTGGCCAGTCGACGACCGTTACTCGTCGAACGTGTTTTGGAATGCGAGAAAATCGAAGATGTCGAGCGTCTCACTAAAGTCAAAATCCGCGCGGAGGTTGCCGGCGTCGAAGAAGTTCTGGAAGGCCAGGAAGTCGAACACTGTCAAGACGCCGTCGCCATCCAGATCGGCCCGTGGCCCGTAGACCGCCAGGTCCCGGTGCTCGATCTCACCCGAGGCGTCGAGGTCGTACAGAGAAAAATTGAACGGTGTTCTGCGAACAACCACAACCCCATTCTTGATGCCGTCGGCATCGAACGCCGCCCCATCGTTCGCGTAGACCCAGTTCCGCAAGATGCCCTGGTCCAGCAACCCAACGCTCGAATCCCCGTTGAGGTTGCCCGGTTCCAAGTCGAAGCCAACGTCGGTCCAAACAAACAAGCCATCCACAAACGGATCGGTGTAGCTCGTGCCAACGAGAGCCGTCGCTTCCCAGCGGTCGGGCTCGAGCGAGTCCTCGATATCTCTGCCTTCCCAATCCTCGATTAGCAATTCGGCGGCGCAACCGTAACAGACCGAGAGGATCAGGTCGGTCACCCCCTCTTCGATGCTCCAGCCGTCGTCGGCCCTGAAGTTGATCGGCGGGGTCGATGTGCCCGCGAGTTGGCCGTACCCCCGATTGGTAACCGGCCCGACGAACGTCACCATAGTTTGATCGCTCGCGATGTTGTGGCTGAATCGCAGATCGACCCACGGGTCGTACGCGCCGTCGACCGAGCCCCCGCGCATCCCGCTCGGGCCGATGTACCCCTCCGAGCGTGCGAAGAAGCGGCCGCGAACGATCATGGTCTCGCCGGCCTCGAACAACCCGTTCCCGTTGCCAATTTCCCGCACGAGTGTCACGGCCGAGCAGCCGCACAAGGAGAGCGACCAATCGGCGCCGCTCCGCTCGAATTGCGGACCAGTTCTGATGTCACGGTCGTAGTCATCGGCCGATGCCGCGATCCGCCCGCCGATGGAGTCGTGCGGCCGGCTCCCGAATCGGGCCACGTTGGCCATGAACCGGCTCTCGGCAGAAGCACCCAGGTGCCCGCCTGTACTCTCGCGCCGGTCCACGCTCAGCTCGATGAAGCCGAACACCGGGCTCGTGCCGAACCGGTAGGGGTCGAACGGCTGGCCCGCAAAACCAAGCGTACCGGGCGGATTGATCAATCCATCGAACACGGCCTGGAGCCTGAAGATATCGGCACCCTCGCTGCCAATCACGGACCCCGAGTACGGATCGCTCGCCGGCGAGAACGGCTGCCACCCCACGATCGTAAGCGACACGATGTCGGGCAATACCGCGTCGGGATGCACCATCCCCATGCCACCGCGATCGGTCGGACGCAACACCGCGTCGCCCGTCGGATCAAAATACACCCCGTCGGTCGCATCAGCGGCAGCAACGACGGCTGCCAGAAGCACGAACAACACCGCGACTACTTGTGCCCTGCAAAGCCCTATCACGCGCTCAGCTCCTTCACGAACTCGTGCAGACCGTACCGGTCGATGCGGTTGCGGATGCTGCTGCGTTGCATATCGATCAGGCGAGCCGCGGCGGTGACGTTCCCGCCAGTGTGCCGCAGGGCCTGCTCAACGAGGGCTCGTTCGACCGCCTCGACAGTGCACGGCCCGTGCTCGAAGTCAAACTCCAAGCCACTCTCCCCGAACGAGTAGGCATCTTGACGTGAGATTGGCAGGTCCGCGGGCTCGACAGTCGTGCCCTTGCTCAGCATCGCCGCACGCTGCATGACATTGACCAGCTCCCGGACGTTTCCGGGCCATGAATGGCCGAGCACGGCCTGTTCGGCAGCGTCGCTCAGATCCATATCACCGCGCCCGAAGTGCTTTCCGAATCGCTGCAAGGCCGCGTGCGCAATCAAGAGCGAATCCTTGCCACGCTCGCGTAACGGCGGGATCTCGATGGTAAACGTGTTCAATCGATAGAACAGATCGCCGCGGAACTCCTTCTCGCGTACACGCTCGGGCAGGTTCTGATTGGTCGCCGCCACCACACGCGCCGAGATCTGACGTTCGCGCGTACCGCCCACGCGACGCAGCGTGCCCGCTTCGAGTACCAGCAGCAGCTTGCTCTGGAGCTCCAGCGGCAACTCGCCGATTTCGTCAAGGAAGATGGTGCCGCCCGACGCCATCTCGAACAGGCCCTCGCGCGCCGCCTTGGCATCGGTGAACGCACCGCGTTCGTGGCCGAAGAGCTCCGACTCGATCAGGTTCGCGGGCAGGGCCGCGCAGTTGACATGGACGAAGGGCGGTTCCCCCGCGTCGCGCGGCGCGGCCATGTGCAGCTCCCGAGCGAGCACGCCCTTTCCCGTGCCGGTCTCGCCGGTCAGCAGCACCGTTGGCAGCGCCTGGGGCCCGCTCCCGTTCTTGGGCAAGGGCAGGCCCGCCAGCCGCCGGGCCATGGCCAACGCCTCTCGCCACGCGGGGTGCTCGCCAGCCGGCTGCTCGCTGTCCTCGCCCGCACGCTGGCTGGCAAGCCTCTCGTGCAGCCGTAGCTTCGCGTCACGCTTGCCCCGCTCGAGCGTTCGCTCGACCACGAGCGTCAGTTCGGCCACGCTAATGGGCTTGAGCAGATACTCGTCGGCTCCCAGCTTCATGGCCTCCACGGCCATCGACACGCTGTCGTCGGAGGTCATCACCAGCACGCCGCCGGCGAAGCCCTCGCCACGCACCGCCTTGATGAGCACCAGCCCGTCATCGCCGGGCAGCCTGAGATCGGTCAGCACGAGGTCGACATGCCGCTGGCCGAAGACTTCGAGCCCCTCTGGGACACTGCCCGCCTCCAACGCGACATGCCCAGCCCGCTCCAGCGTGGCCTTGATCGAGTACCGGAGGTCTTGGTCGTCCTCGACTAGAAGAATTGTGGCCATACGTGGCCTCCACGGGGCCACACAGGGCCCGAAGCAGGGTCAATCCGTGGGGAGCCATAGGGCGAACACCGCTCCATGACCCTCCCCAGCGTCGCGGAGCCACGCATCTCCTCCGTGGTCCCTCGCAACCTTCTGCACCATTGCAAGCCCGATGCCACTCCCCTCGGTCTTCGTTGTAAAGTACGGCTGGAACAACCGTTCGGCTGCCTCCTCGGACACGCCGGGCCCCTCGTCGGCCACGTCGATCCCCCACCTTGGGGGTCCATCCGCTGGCTTCTCGGACCAGGCAAGCACCCGGACCGTGCCACCCTTGGGCGTTGCCTCCAACGCGTTGGACACCAGCGCGACGACCGCCTGCTCGAGTTGGGCCGAGTCGAACCGTGCCTGTTCCGGTGCTCCAGAAACATCGACCTCGAACTCGATGCCCGCCCCTTGGGCCCGGGCGTGCAGTGGCGCGAGGATGTCGTTCAGCCACCGTGCGGCCCCGGTGATCGACGTGTTCAGTTCGCCGGGCCGCGACACGTCGAGCAGCCGCTTGAGCCAGGTGTTCATGCGGTCCACGGTGGACACGATGCGCTCGAGCTTCTCCTTGGCGTCGTCCGCCCCATCGCCGGCGAGCTCGGCCATCATGCGGATGCCCGCCAGCGGGCTCTTGATGTTGTGGACGATGCGCTGGGTAGCCGTGCCGAACGCTGCGAGCCGCTCACGCTCGATGCGCTCGTGCTGCATGCCCTTGATCGTGCCGGCCATGGTGTTGAACTCGCTTGCCAGCGTGGCGATCTCGCCCTGGCCAACGACCGCCACGCGGTAGTCTAGCTCACCCCGCGCGAATCGCTCGGCGGCTTCTCGCAATTCGGCCACCGGCGCGAGCACCCACCGCCGCACGAGTTGGGCGGCGAGGATGGCCGTCAGGATCGCGATCGCCACGCTCGCGGCCAGTGAGATCCAGACCTTCTTGCGCATGCTGTCGGTGTGCGAACTCGCCATCGACGCGTTCTTGACAACGTTCGTCTCGGTTGTCTCTATACGCTCGTGGAGATCGAACAGCAGCCGCAGGGTCTCGGCCCTCGCGTCCTCATCGCCGCTGTCCATCCACGTGCGCAGCGCGGTATTTGCTCGGGAGACCCGGTCCTTTAAATACTGGGGCACACCCCCGCCGAGGACGATCTCGAGGTCTTTCGCTTCGAGCAGGTTGCTGGTTGCGCGTTCGGCCTTCGCCGCTCGGGTGAGCAACTCGACATGGTCAACGCGTCCGAGCGGCCCCTGGCCCTCGGCCACCCTCGGCCCGATCGCCGCCGCTTCGGTGCCCCTTGCGATGTCGTTGTGTTGCTCTCCCGCGGCCCGCTTGGCCTCGCTCAGCAGGGTCAACGCCGTCTGGGTCGCGCGCAACGGCCGGTCGATCTGCCGCTCGAGGAACAACACACTCCAGAGCATCGTCGTGGCGTTGATCACCACCACCAACCCGAAGGCGGCCAGCAAGAACACAAACTTTATACGCAGGGGAGACAGCGCCATCGGTCGGGCTCACGGGTTAGCAAGCGTAAGCCCGGCGTCAGTGGCGAGCGTAGTAATCCCAACGCCATCCGGCCTCTTCCAGTGGCCGATGGCTTGAGTCGATGTGCCCATCCATGAAGACCACGTTCATGCCCGACCCGTGGCGTGCGGCGGGCATCCAACTCAGCCCGTCGTCATAGAGCCCGCCATCGCCGATCGGTGGTGCGGAAAACACGGGGGTCACGCCGCGCCGAGTGGCCTCTTTTCCATCCACGTCCCAGGCCAGCGGGACCATGCCGTTTTCCAGCACTCGCTCGGTCAAACAGGTGCCCATGCTGCGACCGCCCGGGCCATCGACCCGATGCAGCCGCGCGTTGAAGCCGTAGGACACGGTGTTCCAACTCGCAACGCCACCCGAAGAGCATGGCGCGTCACGTCGCAGGACGAGGTCGCCACGAACCGCCGCACAGCGCAGCGGCACGTCGTCCTCGTTACCAAGCGAGACCTGCGAGCGATCGCTGCCGTACCGCCAGTACTCGTCGATGCCGTACAGGCTCTCCTGGAACGTCTCGAGCGCCACGTGCCCGTGCCGGCCGCAAGGATCCTGCGGCCTGGGCTCGTCCAGATCGATGAACATCGTCAGGTCTAATGCCACGTTGCGCATCGACATCTGGCATCGGAACGAGCGTGAGGCATCGATGGCGCCATTGAGCACGGGAAGCAGGATGCCCAACAACACGCCAAGCAAGGCCAGCACGATCAGCAACTCGATCAGCGTAACGCCACGGCGCACGCGCAACACCCTGGCCAAAGCCATGGGGTTGTAATCCGCTGGGATTCGATCGTCGGGCATGGACATCACCCCACAAGTCGTTGATATTCTACCCGAGTCACCGCGGTTTCAATGCCCACCGAATGAAGCGAGCCAGTTTCTTGCACGGTTGGGGTCCGGTATTGCCCGATCCGACAAACGGCCATGAGTGGCCAATTCGGGTAGTACGCCTCGCTTCGTACGAACAAAAATAAGACCCCAGCCGCCGGGCCGGGGTCTCGATCGTTCGGGAATGAGCGCAATAGGACTCGAACCTATGACCTCTGCCATGTGACGGCAGCGCTCTAGCCAACTGAGCTATGCGCCCGAAGCCGGGAGTATACGCTCCGACTCGCCCGCCAGCATGGTTGTTCGCTCCCTTTGCACAACCACGACGGTCCGGTCGTCGGCAGCTTGACGATCGCGCGAGAACTCGCTAACTGCCAACCGAACCGCATCGGTAATCTCTTCTGGTGTACGGGCATTGTTCGAGTGCAGGACCTTGGCCAGCCGCTCCACGCCGAATTGCTCGCCGTTGAGCGCCGTCTCGGCGATGCCGTCCGACGCCAGGAGCAGCGTGTCGCCGGGTTCGAGTTCGATCTCGCGGCAGCCATCACCCTCGAGCCCATCGAGGATCCCCAGCGGCACCGTGTCGGTCGGCAGCCGCTCGACCCGATCGGTCGCGGCCCGGTACACCAATTGCGGATCCTGGCCCGAGCTGATCATGCGCAGCCGGCCCGTGGTGTGATCGAGCACGCCGAACCAGGCTGTGACGAACCGACCGTCGGGGAGCTGGGCCACCATCCGTTCGTTGAGCACCCGCGCCACGGCCAGCGGATCCCGCTCGTGGCGCCACGAGAGGTGGGCCATGGCCTGCAGCTGCGCGATCGCCAGAGCTGGCCCGATGCCATGCCCCGACGCGTCGGCGATCATGATGGCGACTTCCCGGCCGCCCCCGAGCTCGACGAAGTCGAACGTGTCGCCGCCGGTCTCATCTGCCGGTTCGCTCCATCCGGAAAACGCATATCCCGCGACCTTCGGTAGGCTCGATGGCAGCGTCGCCCGCTGGATGCGTCGCGCGACCAGGAGATGCTCCTTCAACTGATGGTTGAGCCGCTCCTGCGCACCCTCGTAGCGATGCAGCAGCATGTTCAAACCGAACCCCGAGATCGAGAGCACGCCGATGGATGCGAAACCCGCGATGATCAAGATCCATTGCGTGCTCGACTCACCAGTCTTGATGAGACCGCTCACGGGTTGATGCACGAGCAATCGCAGCCCGTTGCTGTCGATTGGTTGTGTTGCGACATAGTGGAACTCGCCGGGAAACTCCAGGATGCCCGAGGCGGGCTCGTTGGGCGAACCGGCCGAGATCACTGGCTGATACTCGGCTTCCGGGTCGAGGCTCTCGGCGATCTGCATGCCGCTGAAACTGAAGTTTCGTAATCCAGGATCGTCTCGGATATCCGGATGGCACAGCAACCGGCCATCGGGCTCGATGAGGCACGCGAATCCGCCAGCCGGAAGGTCGTTGAGCGCCTCGCCCTCGATCACCCGCTGGAGCTTCTCCCAGTCGTCGCCGCCGAACTCGACGTCGTCCATGACCGACGGCAGCAGCGACGCCACACGCTCGACGATCTCACGATTATGTTCTTGGACAATGTCCTCGACCACAAGGCCGAACGATCGCTGCACGATACGGAACGTCAGGAACCATCCACCGCCGAGTACGACCACCTGGACGAGTAGAGCAGAGGCGATCAACGCCCGCTTCGACTTGGGTCGCGCCAAGACACCAAGCACCCTTATTCGCCACGGTACACGCATCGCTTGCACCAAACCGCGGCTGGGCCGCATTGTTCCCGAAGTGACGCGTTACGCGCTCAAGGGGCACCGGCGGCCGATCAGGTGTGCCGGAGGTTCTCACCCGTGTCCCGGTAGATCAGGTCGCGGCAGATGCTCGCCATCACGTCGGCGGTCCGCTCCAGCTCGCGCCCCACGCGGAAGATGTAGAGCCCGGCCATCTCGCCATTGGGATCGTTGCGGATGAGTTCGAGCGTCTCGCCAAACAGGGTTTTCTCGAGCTGGTCGATCAGCTCGTCCTCGTCGATGATCTCGCGGGCGGCATCGAGGTCTTCGTCGAGCACGGCCCGCAGCGTCTTGTGGCACGCCGCCGGCACGCGATGGGCCATCTCGACGAGCGAGGTTGGCCACCTGGGTTCGAGCCCGGCCTTGACCATGCGCGAGGCGCACTTGGCGATGCTGGTGGCGTGGTCGCCCACGCGCTCGACCTGCGTGTTCACGCGGAGCACGAAGAGCACGGCCCGGAAGTCGCTGGCGACCGGATGTTGCATCAGGAGCAGGTCGAGGCAAGCCGCTTCGATCTCGAGTTCCTGCCGATCGATGACATCATCCTGCTTGCGTACGGCCTTGGCCTGCGGGCGGTCGAGCCGCAGCAGGGCATCGAGCGCCTGCTCGATCATCGCGACGGCGTAGGAGGCTTCTTTGATCAATTGCCGCTTGAGGCCCACGATCTGGCGGGGAAGGTCTTTCCCGCCGATCTGCCGCTCGAATGCCGGTTGTGATTCCATCTGGGTGGGTTCCTTCCCGCCGGTGCCGCGCGGTCCACCGGAACCGGACGCATTCGAAGCCATCGGCAATCGTAGGCCAATCGCTCCATCGGGCGTACGCTACAGGCGATGCGCAGCAGCCCCACGAGCCCACTACCGGACGCCCCTCCGGCCGTTGATGCCGTGCCCGCCGAATACCGGGACACGAACCCACGCCGCGACCAGCCCGCGCCCCCGGGCCCGGTCCGGCCCGCCGAACCAATCGAGTACCGCCCACCCGCCGAGCGCAATCGCGTTTCCAACGCCGCGTTCGAGTTCTTTAAGAAGGCCGTTCGTCGCGCCATCCGCCCGGCCTTAGCCCCCATCGAGGACGCCATCGCCGGCGCTGGAGGCTGGCACGCGTGGCGCGGCGGGCTCGACGGCTCGCTCACCAGCGCCATCGGCGACGCCCACCTCGAGCGCCGCCTGCGCGACGAGTTGGCGTACTGGGTCAGGGCCGTCCGCGTGCCCGGTGCCCACGAAGCGATCGACCCAAGCTACGGCGATTTTCACACGGTCTTCGCCCGATGGCAGGTCGACCGCTGCAAAGAACTCGCGCATTGGCTGGGCATCGACGGCGTCGACATGTGGCAGGCCGCCACCGCCGCACTCGAGATCGGCGGCGGCCCGCACCCCATGGTCGCGCAAGGCCACTGGCGCTTCGCCGCCGCGGTCGATCCCCTGAACGACGGCTATGCCGCCTGCGACCTGTTCCCCCCACCGCCACTGACCTTCACGCCCATCGCAGCGCCCGGCGAGCAACTCCCCCTCACCAGCGCCACGTTCGATCTCGTCGTCTGCGACAACTGCCTCGACCACGTGGCCGACCCCGGCCGCGTCGTTGCCGAGATCGCCCGCGTGCTCAAGCCGGGCGGCCACGCCTGGATCCTCGTCGACCTGCGCAGCACCGTCGACGACATGCACCCACACGCCTTCACGCCCGAGTTGCTCGCGGCGATGCTCACGAGCCAGGGCTTGGACGTGGTCAAGGAACGCATCGGGAACCACGCGAGCCACCCGCTGGCGTACGGCGAGGTGCGCGTGCTGGCGTGCAAGCGTGAAGACAGGCCGGGCTAAAAACAGAGCGTTAATTCTTGCTCAGCCCGTGGACGTTGCCCGAGTGACCCGGCACTCGCCGGCCACACTCAGGACATTGGCTTCCAATCCCTGACAAATCGTATCCACACACCATACACAGCCCGCGGTGCCTGCGACGAGCGCGAACACCAAACACGACTGGAAGCTTCACAAGCATCAACATCAACCACAACAATAAAAAGAGCAGTCCCCACGTCGCCAGCAGTGTGCTCCAAACCGGACCGAACACCAACTGCCATCGGTCACGTAGAGATTGGGCTCCCCTTGCATCGAGCAGGCTCGTTCTTGTGAGTACGTCCGCCGGTGGCACGGTTCCTCCCTTATCGGGCACAAGCACTCCACCACGCAACGTGCGCAGCGGCCAGCCCAATAAAGCAACCTCCGCATCGGTGGCTTTCCGCTCGCCCAAGTCTGCTTCTAGCTCATTCCATACAGGTTCGAGCATAAGCGGCATCGTGGCCGGTACAGACAAAGGGGCGGAGGATTCATAGATTTTCGTGTAATCGTCATAGTTCGACCAACCCGGTCTGGAAAGAAGTCGGAACCGCGAGCCTGCTCGAGTCTTGAGTACACGAAAAATCGATCCGTCTTCAAGCCGGCACCAGCGACCATTGTGGTCCAATCGATCCTCCACCATCTGAATGCCGAGTTGTGATACAGGCGTAAGCACACCCGCTATGCCTCCGAGCACCACGAGAAGCAGCAGTTCTCGACGGATACGACGGCGGCGTCGACCGCTCGGGGCCGCCACCTTCCCATTGTGAAAATCCTCGTTCAACACATCACCCTTGGATATGCGCCATCCGCTCTCGAGATCGTACCACGGTCGCTTTAGTCACTTCCTCACCCAATCCATCAATAAGAACCCCCGGGCCTGGTGGCGGGCCCGGGGGCGTGGGCGATCGTCGGAACCGGGTGGTGGCAGCCCGTCGGAGAGAGGGGGACGGGCTAGATCCCGACGATCTTGGGGGAGAAGGAGTTCGTTATCTCAGCCGATCAGCTGCACCCCATGCTGTTGCCGCAATTCAGGCACTTGTAGCACGTGCCGTTGCGAACGGTGATCGTGCCGCACACGTCGCAGGCCGGGGCGTCGGCCATGCTCTCGAGCATGGATGAAAGCTGCGCGGCCTCGCCCGACTTGGCCTCGGTTTGCTTGCTGGCAACGGGTTCAACCGATCGGCTCCGGCGTGCCGCGGTCTCGGTCGCCTCGGCCACGGCCGATCGGCCGCTCGGGACCACCACTTCGGCCGTCGCACGAGCCTTGCCCGAGCCATCGGAGTCGCTCCCGGCCTCCGGGTTGGCCTCGCGTGTCGCCCGGGCGGCGATCTCTACGCGCCCGCCAGACCCCTCCGTGGGTCCGGCGAGCGAACGCAGACGGTCGGGCGTCCCTGCTCCAGACTCGCTCTTGGTGCTCTCGGCCTCGCTTGTGCTGCTCTTGCCGCGGTTGGGCGTGTTGGCCTCGCGATAGCCAGGGATGAACTGGATGCCAAGCCAGCGGAAGATGTAATCGACCAGGCTCTTGGCCAGCGGTATATCGCGGTTGGTCGTCATGCCCGCCGGCTCGAAGCGCTGGTGCGTGAACTTGCGCACCAGGCTCTCCAGCGGCACGCCGTATTGCAGCGCCACGCTCACCGCCGTGCCCAGGCTGTCCATCAGGCCGCCGATGGTCGAGCCCTCCTTGGCCATCGTGATGAACAGTTCGCCCGGCAAGCCATCCTCGTAGAGGCCCACCGTCAGGTAGCCCTCGTGGCCGGCGATGTTGAACTTGTGCGTGATCGACCCGCGCGTGTCGGGCAGGCGGCGACGCATCGGCCGATGCACGATCCGCTCGACGGTCTTGATCGTGACCTGCGCGTCTTCCTTGCTCACCGACTCGGCGGCCGCAACGGTCAGGTCCTCGACCTCTTCCAGAGCCTCGGCCTCGCCAAGCTCGTCGATCTCGACCACATCCTCGAGGTCAACCTCGACCGCGACCAACTCGGACGCATCTTCCTTCGCGTCGCTCTTGGTGCTCAGCGGCTGGCTCAGCTTGCACCCGTCGCGGTACAGCGCGTTGGCCTTCAGCCCCAGCTCCCAGCTCAGGCGGTAGCAGTCCTTGATGTCCGCCACGCCCGCGTCGTTGGGCAGGTTGATCGTCTTGCTGATGGCACCACTAATGAACGGCTGGGCCGCCGCCATCATGCGGATGTGCCCCTGCGGCTCGATGTACCGCGTGCTCAAGGGTCCGCACGTGTTGGCACAATCGAACACCGGCAGGTGCTCGTCCTTCAGGTGCGGCGCACCCTCGAGCGTCTGCGTGCCGCACACCTTCAGGTTCAGCTCGCCAAGCTGCTCGGCGGTCAGCCCCAGCTCACGCAGCAGGTTGAAGCCCGGCTTGGCCTTGGCCGCCTCGGTGTCCACGCCCGCGCGTTCGAGCACTTCGTCGCCCAGCGTCCACGCGCTGAAGGCAAACCCGAGCTCGAACACGCCCGGCAGCGCGTCGGTGATGGTCTTCAGGTCCTGCTCGGTCAGCCCCTTGCCGCGCAGCCACTGGGCCAGCGTCTGGCCGATCTGCGCCCCCGGCACACCCTCAGGCAGTTCCACTTCCAGGTGCAGCGTTCCCAGCAGGTACCGCAGCATGTCCTGCCGCTCGGTCTCGCCGTAGCCCATGGCTTCGAGGGCGGGCTTCACGCTCGCG
Source organism: Phycisphaera sp. (assembly GCA_025916675.1). Taxonomy (NCBI): domain Bacteria; kingdom Pseudomonadati; phylum Planctomycetota; class Phycisphaerae; order Phycisphaerales; family Phycisphaeraceae; genus Phycisphaera; species Phycisphaera sp. Next base: position 17,706 of record CP098402.1, on the reverse strand, counting down.
TTGGCGATCTTAAAGTACCCGCCACCCGCCAGCTTCTTGAATTTCACCAACGCGAAGTCCGGCTCCACGCCCGTGGTGTCGCAGTCCATCAGCAGGCCGATGGTCCCCGTCGGCGCGATCACCGTCGTCTGGGCGTTGCGATACCCGTGCTTCTCGCCGAGCTGGATCGCCTGGTCCCACGCCATCTTCGCGCGGTCCAGCAATTCGGCCGTGTTCGCCACGGGGATCTTCCCGCCGCGGCAGCGTGCCTGATCGATCGGCACCGGCCGCGTCTTGGCGTTCAGCCCCTCCCACTCGGCCGCCTCGCGCTTCACGCCGTGGGCCGCACGGCGGTGGTTGCGCACCACCTTCAGCATGCTCTCGCTATCGGCCTTGTACCCGGCGAACGGGCCGTGCTCCTTGGCCATCTTCGCCGACATGCGGTACGAGCCGCCGGTCAAGATCGCCGTCAGGCACCCGGCAATCGCACGCCCATCCTCGCTGTCGTACGGAATCCCCGCCTGCATCAGCATCGCGCCCAGGTTCGCATAACCAAGCCCCAGCGTGCGATACTTCCAGCTCAGCTCGGCGACTTCCTTGCTCGGGTACGCCGCCATCAGCACGCTGATCTCCAGCACCATCGTCCACAGGTCGGTCGCGTGCTCGTACGCCCGCACATCAAAGTGCCGCGTGGGCGAGTCGTAGAACTTCATCAGGTTCAGCGACGCCAGGTTGCACGCCGTGTTGTCCAGGAACATGTACTCGCTGCACGGATTGCTCGCGTTGATGCGCCCGCCCTGCGGGCACGTGTGCCACGCGTTGATCGTGCTGTCGAACTGCACGCCCGGATCGGCACACCGCCACGCGGCGTACGCGATGTCGTCCCACAGCTTCTTCGCGTCCACCGTCCGCGCCACGCCCTCGGCCGTCCGCCAGCGCGTCTCCCACGCGCTCCCGGCGTCGACCGCGTCAAAGAACTTATCAGGCACGCGCACCGAGTTATTGCTGTTCTGCCCGCTGACGCTCGCGTACGCCTCACCATTAAAGTCGAAGTCCAGCTCCAGCCCCAGCCGCTTGGCCGTCTCGCCCACCGTCTCGGGATCGTGGATGCTCGCCCGCTCGCCGGCGATCTTGCTCAGCCCCTCCACCATCGCCGCCACCTTGATCTCCTCGCGAACCTTCCAGTTCACGAAGCTCTCAATGTCGGGGTGGTCCATGTCCAGGCACACCATCTTGGCCGCCCGCCGCGTCGTCCCGCCACTCTTAATAGCACTCGCGGCCCGGTCACCGATCTTCAGCCAGCTCATCAGCCCGCTGCTCTTGCCGCCGCCGCTCAGCGGCTCGCCCTCGCCGCGCAGGCGGCTGAAGTTCGTGCCCGTGCCACTGCCATACTTGAACAGCCGGGCCTCGCGCACCCACAGGTCCATGATGCCGCCGTCGTTCACCAGATCGTCGCTCACGCTCTGGATGAAGCACGCGTGCGGCTGCGGGTGCGCGTACGCCCCCTCGGCCAGCTTCACCTCGCCCGTCTTGGGGTCGGGCACCCAGTGGCCCTGGGCCGGCCCGTCGATGCCGTACGCCCAGTTGAGCCCGGTGTTGAACCACTGCGGGCTGTTGGGCGCCGCCATCTGGTGGATGAGCATGTACACCAGCTCGTCGTAGAACGCCTGCGCGTCGGCAGTACTATCGAAATACTTGTGGCTCTCGCCCCAGTGGCGCCAGCAGCCGGCCAGACGATGCACCAACTGGCGCACGCTGCGCTCGGGCCCCATCACCACGTTGCCGTCGTCGTCTTTCTGCACGCCGGAGGGGAGGCCATCCTTGGCCCGCTTGGTGGCGGCCTGCCACCCCCCGGCGATGATCGAACCGGCCTTGTCCATCTGCGGCACGCCCGCCTTGCGGAAGTACTTGCTCACGGCGATGTCCGTCGCAAGCTGGCTCCACGTCGCCGGCACCTCGGCGTCGTTCATCTCGAACACGATCGAGCCATCAGGATTACTGATCTTGCTCGAGCGCGTCGTCCACTTGACGCTGTCGAAGGGGTCCTGGCCGGCGGTGGTGAATTTGCGGGTGATTTTCATAGCGTCGTTCGTTCCTGAACCTAAATCTTGCTTCTATCCAACCTTGGAATCGCGGGGAACTTCAACCAGTTGCAACTGCGCGAGACGCTCGCCGGCTTGATGGGCCATAAATCCGCTCGCTACTGTGGTAGCAAAAAACTGATGAAACTGCAGTGCCCTGTGATAGAAAAAGAACGCGGTCACAGCCAGAGCGAAAGCCCACGCGCCTAAAGGCGCGGAAGCCATGATGAAGGCCGCGAATGCAGAGAGCACACTTGAGAGACTACTGATAGTCGCAATGCAGAACGAGAAAATTGCAAGAGTATTGAATCGATCTGCGTGCCCGTAGTTGGCATTCTGTTGTAGGTATCCTGCTGCTGCCCAGACCTGGGACCTTGCTCTAGTCACTGACGCATCAGCAAGCCTGAGCCGAGCAAGGCTATCCTCGAACAAGTCGCGTTGGGATCCAATCCGCTTTAGGCCTCGCTCGAATGGATCGCCAATGTCAATAAACCGATCTGGAACCCAAGCCAGCATCTTCTCAACGCGGCTTGGGATCAATTTGGACAAGCCCTTCTTAGTTTCAAACACTACGCGTGTGAAACGAAGCCTCAGTATGTCAGTCACACCAAGGAGTAACTGGCCAAAGGTGAACAGACATGCCAAGGAGACCAGAGCAAGTACGAGAGAAGGAAACGTTCCCAGCGTGGAAAGAGTTGTGAAGGCCTGACTGCTCACCATCTTGCTAGCGCAGCCATACATCACTTCAAGAGCCGGGAGTATTGCGCCAGCAAGAATCACCGGCGGCGTGACGACCAAGGCAAGATCGTAGAAATTAAGCTGCGAGGGAATTCCAGACAATTCAGTCCACCTTCGGCAACGTCAACCCACCCTGATCCTGATACTTCCCAGCCTTATCCGCATAGCTCGTCGCGCACACCTGGTCCGCCTTCAGGAAGACCAATTGCGCGATCCCCTCGTTCGCGTACACCCGCGCCGGCAGCGGCGTCGTGTTGCTGATCTCCAGCGTGATCTTGCCGCGCCACTCGGGCTCCAGCGGCGTCACGTTCACGATCAGGCCGCAGCGGGCGTAGGTGCTCTTGCCCACGCAGATGACCAGGCAGTCCCGCGGGATCTCGAAGAACTCGACCGTCTCGCACAGTGCGAAGCTGTTGGGCGGGATGATGACGTGGTCGGTGTTGTGGTCGTCGGTGTTCACCTCGACGAACAGCTCGTCGGTGAAGTTCTTGGGGTCGACGACCGTGATGCCGCCGCTGCGGGGCGTGGGCGTGAAGATCTTGAAGTTCGGACCCACGCGCACGTCGTAGCCGTAGCTCGACACACCGTACGAAATCTTACCAGGACGCCGCTCGCCCTTCTCGAAGGGCTCGATGCGGACCAGCTCCCTGATCTGTTCGTCGCACAGCACGGGCATCGTCGGATCCTTCCCTGATTGAAGCCCACCGGCGTCCAGGCCACCCAGCCAGACGCGAATATCGGTGCCACCACTCTACCCACTACAATTCGTGGACGCAAGACTTTTTCACCACAAGATACAGTATGGACAACCTGTCGGTCTGCCCATCTTCACGGTAAACCACGCCTGTGAGACCACTTGCGCCCCTCCAATACCACCAACCGACAGCACAAGCGCCATATTTCGACAGGTAGTGGTTCTGGTAAATGCTTATACACCATGCGGTACCCAACATGAAATTCTGGCAAAATCTGGCTCAATCACCACCAGATGGCGGCAACCGTTCGCACATGCCGAGTGGATGCCAAACAACTCGAGCATATCCTTCTTCGAGAGCCCCCGCCACGCCAGCCGCATGCAGCAATCGCCGCTGGCGGCCGTAAAGTCTGGACCTTCTCGTATCCAGAGAGGACATGCCCGCCCCCGCCGGAGATCGCCGCATGGCCAACCGCACGCCCGCCCGCCACCTGACCGCCGCCCTGACGGTGGTTGCCCTGCTGGGGCTCACGCTCGCCTCGATCGCCGGCTGCCGCGGCAAGGGCCGGGTGGTGAACCCCGGCGGCGGCGTGGTGGCGCCGTTCGACGGGCCCAGCGTGCTGCGGGGCACCGTGGGCGCGTCGGCCGACCTCATCGGCATCCAGCCCACGCTCGTGTCGGGGCTGGGCATCGTGGTGGGCTCGTCGGGCGAGGGCGGCCCGCTGCCCCAGGCCGTCGAGGCCACCGTCGTCCGCCAGCTCGCACTCCGCGAGGGCGCCCGCGGCATGGACATGTTCGAGGGCACGCCCTTCGAGGGCGAGAGCCCCGAGAGCTTCCTGCGCCGGCCCGATGTGTCGGTGGTGGCCGTGCTGGCGATGGTCGCGCCGGGCGCGCCCCAGGGCTCGACCTTCGACATCCTGGTCTACTCGCTGAACAACGAAGAACTGACCGGCGGGCACCTCTGGCGCACCGACCTGCGGCTGGGCCGCCCCACCGTGCAGGGCGGGCCCGCGACCCGGCTGGTCGGCTTTGCCGAGGGGCCGGTGTACGTGAACCCCTTCGCCGCCGGCCCGGCGGCCAACAAGACCCAGGGCCGCGTCATCGGCGGCGGGGTGATGACCAATCCGCTGGAGCTGGCCATCCGCCTGAACGTGCCCAGCCCGAGGCGCACGCGGGCGATCGCGTCGCTCATCAACAGCCGCTTCGGGAACAGCCCGGTCGACCGCGGCGACATCGCCAGCGGCCGCCTGACCGGCCAGGCCGACGCCTCGACCTCGCTGGTCACCGTCAGCATCCCCTGGAGCTACAAGGACAAGCCCGAGGAGTTCCTGCGGCTGGTGGCCCACATCAACCCCGACGCCCAGGGCCGCGAGGAGCGATACGTGGGCCGGTACATCCAGGCCCTTCGCGAGGAGCCGGGCTCGGCCGACCGCATCGCATGGGCCCTGGAAGCCCTCGGGCCGGTGGTGATCCGGGGCTCGACCACCATCTCGACGCTGTACGACTCGCCGGAGATCGCCCCGCGCATGGCGGCGCTGCGGGTGGGCGCCAAGCTGGGAGACCCCAACGCCGAACGCCCCCTCATCGCCATCGCCCAGAGTTCGGATCCGGCGCTGCAGATCGAGGCCATCGAATTGCTGGGCGAGTTGGGCACGGGGGCCATGATCGACGCCACGCTGCAAGAGTTGGCTGGTACCGAGTTGGTCTCGGTGCGCGTGGCGGCGTACAAGGCCATCGCCAGGCGGGCCGGCCTGCGCGAGCTGCGCGCCATGATGATGGAGCAATCCAAACTGCAGCCGGGCGACGACCCCGTGAGCGTGCTGCGAGCCTGGAGCGAGTACGCCCGCAATCGGTTCCGCGGCAGCCTGATCCAGGGCCTGCGACGGGACGTCATGCCCGGCGGGTTCGTGGTCGACCGCGTGCCCATCGGCGAGCCGCTGATCTTCCTGCGCCAAGAAGGACTCGCCGGCCTGGTGCTGTTCGGGCCCGAGATGCAGATCGAGCCCGGGGCCGTGCTGCGGCTGAGCGACGACCTGATCCTGGCGCGACCGAACGAGGGCGACCCGGACTTCGACCCCCAGGGCTACGACGTGCGGGTGCGCTATCGCCACCAGCCGGCCGACTGGCTGGTGACCATCACCAACGCGCCGGCGAGCCTGCACGAGTTCATCGAGTTTCTGGCCACCAAGCCCACCGTGGAGCGGCCCACGGGGGGGCTGGGCATGAGCTTCGGCAACATCGTCACCGTGGTGCACCAGCTCAAGCGGGTGGACGCGGTAAAAGCCCAGTGGCAGGTCGAGCAGAACCTGCTGCGCGAGGGCGTCGACCGATTCACCCGCGGGACGGCAGCCGACCGGCCCGAGTTCGAGGGCGACGAGGCCCAAGAGCCCGATCCGCTGCAGAGCTACATCCAGCGGTCAATCCGGGGCGAGGGCGGCGGTGCCGATCGGGGCGAAACCGCTCCGGACGGACAGGGCTGATAACCAGCCAACGCGGGCGTGGAAAGGGCCGAAGAATCCCACGTCTCCAACGGCACGGGGCCGATACTGTGGCTCGGGCGGCAGGATGCCGCCCCTGGCCTGTATCAGCAGGCCAATTGGGGACAGGAGGTCCGATGCGGCTTGCCAAGCTGACGCTCAATGGATTCAAGTCGTTCGACGACCGGACGGAGTTCCACTTCGATGATCCCGTGACGGGCATCGTGGGGCCCAACGGCTGCGGCAAGAGCAACGTGGTGGACGCCCTGAAGTGGGTGCTGGGCGAGCGGAGCAGCAAGAGCCTGCGCGGCAAGGAAATGCTGGACGTCATCTTTGCCGGCTCGGCCGCACGCAAGCCGGCGGGCATGGCCAGCGTCACGCTGACCTTCGAGAACCCGCCGCTGGACGAGGCACCGAAGGTCCAGGACCCCGAGGCCGAGCCGCTGGAGATCAACGCCACTCTCGATGGTGCCGAGGACGAATCGAGTGACATCGACGACGAGCCGGACGCCAACAGCGTGCTGGCGGACCGGCGGACGGTGGGTCGCGGGCTGCCGGTGGACACCGACATCGTGGAGGTCGAGCGTCGGCTGTATCGCGATGGTGGCAGCCAGTATCTCATTAACAACAAGCGCTGCCGGCTGCGGGACATCCGCGACCTGTTCCTGGACACGGGCGTGGGTGCCGATGCCTATTCGATCATCGAGCAGGGTCGCGTGGACGCCATGCTGCTGGCCAACCCGCAGGAGCGGCGGACGATCTTCGAGGAGGCGGCCGGGATCGCGCGGTACCGCCAGCGTCGGGTCGAGTCGATCCGCAAGCTGGACCGGGCCGAGCGCAACCTGGCGGTGACGCGCGAGCAGCTTGCCAACACCGAGCGGCGGCTGAAGATCGTGCGCGGGCAGGCAGCCAAGGCGCGGCAGTTCGTCGAGCTGGACGCCGAACTCAGGGCGTGGCGGGCGTCGCGGGCGCTGGCCCAGCACGACGCCCTGACCACCGCGGTCGAGCGCATCCACGAGGATATGGAGGGCGCGCGGGCGCAGCGCGACAAGGCCGAGGCCGAGCTGGGTGCTCTTGAGAAGGAACGCCAGGAGGCCGACCTGAAGCGGCACGACGCGGCCCGGGCGCTGCGCACGGCGGAAGCGGAATTGGCCGAGGCGAACGCATCGGTCGAGCGAGCCAAGCACAAGCGGGAGTTGGCCGAGCGATCGGCGAGCGAGGCGTTGTCTCGGCTCGACGCCGACGGTCAGCGGCTGGCCGAGGTGGAGCAGGCCGCCGAAGAGGCCGAGGCGCAGGCCGAGAAGGCCGCCGAGCGGGTGGCCGCGGTGGCCGAGCAACTGGCCGACGCCGAACGTGTGCTGGAGCAGGCGTCTCAGGCGCGTCAGCAGGCGCAGCAAGACGTGGCGAAGCATCGGCAAGCCCACGGCGAGAAGCGGCGCGAGGTCGAGCGCATCGAGCGTGACCAGCTCTCGGCGAAGGCGCGCATCGAGGAAGAAACGCGGCGGGCTGACCAACTCGCCGAGAAGGCGCGGCTGGTGGAGGCCGAGTTGGCAGGGCTCGACGAAGAGGCCGAGCGAGCGAGCGGGCAGCGTGAGGCGGCGCTCGGCGAGGCACAGAAGTTTGGCGATGCCCACGCACAGCGCACGAGCGAGGCGGAGCGGCTGGAGACCGAAGCCTCGTCGTTGGGTGAGGGCCGCGCGAAGCAATCGCAGGAAGTGAAATCGCTTGAGGAGCGGCGGCTCCGGCTCGAGACGCGGCATCACGCGGTGGAAGAGGTGCTGGCCTCTCGCGAGGGGCTGGGTCAGCCGGCGCGCGAGGTGCTCGATAGGGTGGCACGAGGCGAGGGCTTCGGCACCGTCATCGCTCCGCTGGCCGAGTTGATCCGGGTGCCGATCGAACACGCGCCGCAGGTTGAGGCGGCGTTGGGGTCGTTGCTGGCGGCGCTGGTAGTGCCCTCGATGGACGCGATGCCCAGCCGTGAGGATCTGGCGACACTGACCGGGCGGGTGAGCTTCGTGCCGCTTGGTATCGGTGTGCCTGCTGTCGAAGAGCGCTACGACCACGCGGCGTTCGCGGCGTTGCGCGCGGCGGGGCGGTTGTTGCCGTTGCGTGAGGTAGCCGGCGTGGATGAAGTGGCGTGCCGGGCGGCGGGCGTTGATCCGACCTCGGTGTCGGGGTTGCTCGACGTGCTGCTGCACGACTGCTGGCGCACGGGCGACCTGGAAGCCGCGGCGTTGCTATCGGCTGGGCCGATGCGTGGGCCGATGCGTGGGGCGACGATCGCCGATGGGAACGCGAGCGTACTTCGGTACCCGGGCGTGGTGAGCGCTGGGCCCTTGACGGCCGAGGCCGGCGAGGGCGGGCAGGCGATGGGCGTGCTGCAACGCCGGGCCGAGCTCGAGCAGTTGACGGTGGATCTGGAGCGGGCGACCGGCGAACTCGAGCGCGCACAGGCGGCATTGCGGACGCTGGACGAGAAGGCGGGCGACCTGGCCGAACGGCAGACGGCGGTGCAGCGCACGCTCAACGAACTCGTGCAATCTCGGTTGAAGGCCGAGGGTGAGGCCGAGCGCGCGGGCGATGCGTTCGCGCGGTTGGATCGCCAGCGCAACCGGGCCCGCGACGAGCAGGATGCGGCTGCGAAGAGTGGCACGCAGGCGCGTGAGAAGGTCGAGGAACTCGAGGGCAAGCTGGCGTCGCTGTCGGGCATCCTGGATGATGAGCGTACCGCGCTCGATGGGTTGGGTGCCGTCGCCGAGCAGGCGGAGAAGGACGCCGACTCGCTGGGCGAGGCGTTGACGGTCGCTCGGGTGTCGGCGAGCAGGCTGGGTGAGCAGATCGGTGCGGTTCGGCGTGAGGCTTCGGGGTTGCGCGACGCGGCGGCGAAGCATCGGGCGAGCCAGCGTGACCTGGCGGCGCACGTACAACGGGCCAGCGAGCAGGCGCAGGCGCACCAGAAGACGGCGCGCGAGGCTGCAGAAGAGATTGAATCGCTGCAAGAAGAGGCCGAGGCGGTGCGCGAGGGCCTGGACGGCAAGCGGGCGGCTTTGCACGGCGCGCAGGAGGCGGCGTTGGGGCTCGAGCGGAAGTTCGACGCGGCGCGGCGGAGCGCGGGCGACGTCGACAAGGCGTGGCATGATCTGGAGCTCCGCGGGCGTGAGGCGGACATCAGGCTCGAGAACCTGGTGCAGCGAACGATGGACGAGGACGGGTTGGATTTGCCCGCCGAGTTGCCGGGGTATCGCGAGGCGCTGGGCTCCGGGTCCGATGGAGACGAGTACGGCGTGATGCGGGCGATGGGCGATCAAGAATCGAGCGAGGCGATCTCGACGCTCAAGAAGTCGATCGACAAGCTGGGCAGCGTGAACCTGGCGGCGATGGACGAGGAGGGCCAGCTTGCCGGCAAGAACGAGCAACTCGCGGCCCAGGTCGAGGACATCGACAACGCGCGCATCCGGCTGGAGACGCTGATCGACCAGTTGAACGAGGCGAGCCGGCATCGGTTTGGCGACATGCTGGAACGTGTGCGCGAGAGCTTCGCGGGCGATGACGGGTTGTTCCGGCAGTTGTTTGGCGGTGGGCGTGCGGAGATCAAGCTCATGCCGCTGGTGCGCGAGGTGGATGGGCAGAAGGTTGTGACCGACGAAGTTGACTTGCTCGAAAGTGGGATCGAGATCGTTGCGCGACCGCCGGGCAAGCAGCCCCGCTCCATCAGCCAGCTCAGTGGCGGTGAGAAGGCGATGACGGCGGTGGCGTTGCTGCTGGCGATCTTCCAGAGCAAGCCGAGCTGCTTCTGCGTGCTGGACGAGGTGGACGCGGCCCTTGATGATGCCAACGTCGATCGGTTCAGCCGCGTGGTGAAGCAGTTCAGCGTGAAGAGCAACTTCATCGTGATCACGCACCACAAGAAGACGATGGCGATGTGCGACCGGATGCACGGCGTGACGATGCAGGAGCGCGGCGTGTCGACGCGGGTGGGCGTGCGGTTCGATCAGGTGGGTGCCGATGGGCGATTGAGTGCTGCGGCTGTGGATTCGTCGGCGAAGGCACCAGATGCGAATGGGGTCGAGAAGCCCAAGCTGCGTGATGCGCTCGCTCATATGAAGCGGGGCGAGGCGGCCGAGGTTGAGGCGGGCGAGACCGCCGAGTTGGCCGAGGCGAACTGACCGTGATCGAGGCCTTCCAGAACGCGAAGCTGGCGCTCGAGGCCTTTCTGGCCGACGGGCGGAACTTCACGACGCTGGACCTTGCCGCGGACATGCTCACGGAATCGTTCAGCGAGGGTGGGAAGGTGCTGGCGTGCGGCAACGGCGGGTCAGCGTGCGACGCGATGCACTTTTGTGAAGAACTCACCGGACGGTTCCGCAAGGATCGCCGGGCGCTCGCGGCGGTCAGCCTGACCGATGTGGGGCACATGTCGTGTGTTGCAAATGACTACGGGTACGACGAGGTGTTCGCGCGTGGGGTGCGGGCGCTGGGCAAGCCCGGCGACGTGCTGGTGGCGCTGAGCACGAGCGGAAATTCGGCCAACGTCGTGCGCGCGGTCGAGGCGGCGACCGAGATCGGAATGCGGACCATCGGCTTGCTCGGACGCGACGGCGGGAAGCTGGCGGGCACGAGCGACCTGGAGTGGATCGTTCCGGGTGTGCCGGTAGGAGCCCCCACGGCGGACCGGATCCAGGAGATCCACATGCTTGTGTTGCACGCGCTAGTCGAGGCTGTTGAGCGACGGTTGTTTGGGGATTCGTGAATCGAAGGTAAGGGCAGCGACGCGCCCGTTGTAGAGAGGCCACGTGTGGCGCGGTCGTATTCTGCCTTGCCTTCATCATTTGTTCGTAATCAGTTGCATATCCGCGAGCTTTTCGCGTTGAGATACGCGAGATAGGCCTTGCTGTTGTTTCGCGCGCTGATTTCTGGTAGATTGGTGCTCGGGCGAGTTATCGGTGTGAGGCCATGGTGTGTGGCTCGTGGTGGCCCGCCCGGGGCAACCGACAGGAGGCATGGACATGCGCGGGATGACGTGTGCGGCGGCGGTGCTGGCGATGGCCGGCGGGGCGATGGGCCAGACTTGGGAGATCTTCTACGAGGTGTCGAACCCCGAGCCCATGCCGGGCGAGACGATCACCATCACGATGAAGGCGGGGTATGGAGGAAGGGACTACGCCATCGCGGGTGTGGTCACCAACTTCGAGGTCTCGGCACTCCAGGGCGAGTTGAGCGATTGGCGCCTCGTTGCACCGATGGACGGGCCCGGCACGAGCATGGGGATGCCAGTGGGCGACAGCATCGAGGGCATCCTCGCGGGGCAATTAAACTTCCCTGCGACAGCTGGTATTTACGCCGACCCGACGAACCCGATCCCCTTCTGGGCGGTGGACCTGACGGTGGATGATGTACTTTCGGGTCCTGTGGTGTTGGATGTGCGGACTCGGACGACGAGGTACGACGTGTATATCGATATGAGTTCTTCGACGAGCGAATCACGGCTGGACGTGTTTGTCGAGGGCGAACTTCGGGTGCTCGTTGGCCGCGACTGCGCCGTGGACCTAGACGGCGATGGCGAGGCGACGGTGTTCGACTTCCTGGCGTTCTTCAACCTGTTCGATCTGGCCGATCCGCTGGCGGACTTTGATGGTGATGGGGATTTCACCTTGTTTGATTTTCTGGAGTTCCAGACGCAATTCATGGCGGGGTGCTAGGGCGTCCGTTGGGCGCAAGAAGTAGGAAGGGGTATTGAGATGCGGCGACTTACATGTGGTGCGGCGGTATTGTTGGCGGCTGCTGGAGCAGCGGCCCAGGGCGTGGAGATCTTCATCGACGTGTCGAACCCAGAGCCCACGCCGGGCGAGACGATCACGATTACGTTGCAAGCCGGCTTCGAAGCCCGGGACTACGCGATCGCGGGCGTGGCGACGAACTTTGAAGTGTCGGCCTTGCAGGGGGAACTGAGCAACTGGCGGCTGCTTGACCCCATGAGAGGGCCGGGTACGGAACGCGGCGAGTTGGTAGGCGACAGCATCGAGGGCATCCTCGCCGGGCAGCTCAACTTCCCGGGTACCGGTGCGATCTACGCGGACCCGACCAACCCGATGCCGTTCTGGGCGATCGACTTGACGGTTTCCGATGTGCTGTCGGGGCCTGTGGTGTTGGATGTTCGCACACGGACGATTCGGTACGACGTGTATGTGGACCGGATGTCGTCGCTGAGCGAATCACGGCTCGATGTCCTTGTCGAAGGTGAGCTTCGGGTGCTCGTGGGCCGCGATTGCGCCGTGGACCTGGACGGTGACGGTGAGGCGACGGTGTTCGACTTCCTGGCGTTCTTCAACCTCTTCGATCTTGCGGATCCGCTCGCCGATTTCGACGGCGATGGCGAGTTCACGCTGTTCGATTTTCTTGAGTTCCAGACGCAGTTCATGGCGGGGTGCTGAGGTGCGCTGCACCACGGGAGGTGGACGATGGGCATGATGACACGGGTGGCGGTTGCGCTTGGCTTGGCGGCTTCGGTAGCCGGAGCGCAGGAGGCGTTCGAGGACGTGACCGAGGATGTTGGCTTGGCGGGCTATCGCGCGACAACGGGCGACTCGCGCGGGCCGGGCGGGGTGTTTGCCGACTTAAGCGGCGATGGATACCCCGACCTGTACCTCGTGCGCGCGCTGTCGATGGGGCCGCCGGGGACGAACCAGTTGTTCCTGAACATCCCCGGGCCGGTCGCCGGAAGGTACTTCGTTGAGATGCCCGACGCCTCGGGCGCGGCCGATGCGGGCGACGCAACGGGCGCGATTGCTGGAGACTACGACAACGACGGGGACTTGGACCTGTACGTCGTGAACTTTGACGGTGCCAACGTGCTCTTCAAGAACATGCTGGTGGAAAGCGGCACGATGTCGTTTGTCGACGTCACGGCGAGTACCGACCCGACGCCGGGCGTGGCCGATGATCAGTTGGGCGTTGGCAACTGCTTCTACGAGGGCGTGGCGCTCGACAACTCGCTGACGGCGGCCTGGGGCGACCCGGATCGCGACGGCGACCTGGACCTGTATGTGGGCAACCACAACGGGTACTTCGAGAAGCCGCTGCCATTCGAGGGTCCGTACGACGTGCCGGGGCGGCGCGACGTGTTCTACATCAACAACGGGGACGGGACGTTCACCGACATGACGATGGCGTACGACGTGCCGGGGTGGGTGGCGGCCGATGGCAGCTACGAGAATGAGCACCAGCGGTTCAGCTCGAGCAACGCCGTGATCTTCGCCGACTTTAATAATGACCGATGGCCCGATTTGCTGGCCACCAACAAGATCGGCGGGCCGACCGACCGCGATATGCTCTACATCAACCAGGGGGCCGATGCCGACGGCACGTGGCTGGGGTTCCGCGTGGCAACGTACGACCTGAGCCCGGAGTTTGGCGCGGCCTCGACGTTCGCGATGGGCATCGACGTGGCCGACCTGGACAACGACGGCGATCTGGACATGTACATCACCGACATGTCGGATATCCGCGAGCCATCATCGCCGGGCATGAACGATCTATGGCTGGGGCAACTGGCCGACACGGGCGCGTTCGGCTTCGAGCTGGCCGCCGACGTGGCGCCGGCGTACCACGCGCCGGCCAAGCTGGGGTGGGGCGCGCAATTCCAGGACTTCAATAACGACGGCTGGCAGGACCTGCACACGACCACGAGCTTCCCGTTCCGTGATTATCTGTACATGAACACGGGAACGGGGTTCGCCGAGCAAGCCGAGGCGCTGGGCATCGCGCGTGACCGGCGTGAGGCGCGCGGGAGCATGTCGGCCGACTACGACCGTGACGGGTGGATCGACCTGTTCCTGATCAACATCGACGGGCTGGCATCGGCGATGATGCGTAATGGGTTTGCCGACATGGCGGGGTCGTCCAACGGGTTCTTGAGCATCCGGGTAGAGGGCGATCCAACCACGTCTGGGCCGCTGCGTTCGACGCGGGACGCGATCGGGGCGCGGGTTCTGGTGTCGGCCGATCTTGATGGTGATGGGACCATTGAGGCCGGCGAGACACAGATGAAGGAGGTCGCCAGCGGCAGCAGCAACGCGGCGAGCACGAGCGGCCTGGATCTTGAGTTCGGGCTCGGGCTGGCTTCGGTGGCGATGGTCGAGGTGCGATGGCCCAGCGGGGTTGTGAGCAATCACGAATTCGCGGCCGATTCGTTCGTGGAGATCCGTGAAGCGGCGATTTGCCCGGCCGATCTGGACGGGGATGGAGATCTAACGATCTTCGACTTCCTCGCGTTCCAGAACCTGTTCGACGCGGGGGACGTGGCCGCGGACTTCGACGGCGATGGCGTGCTGACGATCTTCGACTTTCTTGTGTTCCAGAATTTGTTCCAGGACGGCTGCGCTTGAAGCGGACGGCTCTCGCACTCACTATTTAGAAACAACCCAGGAGGCAATCCATGCGCGGAATATTCATCGGTGTTTGCGGGGCGTTGGTCGCGACCGTTGGCGGGTGCGATACGGGTCGGACGTACGCCAAGAACGATCTGACGATCTCGAAGACCACAGTGGGCGAGTCGGTGCAGGGGCGGGCGGCGCTGGAGCGGCCCATCGGGCTGCCCGGGCACGAGGTGGTGCTCGTGCCCTTCGTTATGGAAGACGAGAAGGGGTGGTTCCAATCCGATGACCCCTACCGACGGCGTGGAACAGCACCGGCGATGCGGAGCAGAATAGGGCGCGGAAATGATGGTTGGCTCGAGACCGCGTCGCGCGACTCGCGCAGCGGCGCGTCGTACGCCGCCACCGGCGTGCGGTGGCACAACGCGTTCGGGCGTGATCTCGCGAATGACGAGCGATGGATGCTGCTCGATCGGCGGGGCGTGATCAGCTCGGTGGCGTTCCTGACGCCGCCCAAGTCTCCCGAGCGGAGCGTGTGGGCGGTGATGTACCTGGCGACGACCGAGGACACCAACGAGGACGGCCTGCTCGACAGCCTGGACGCGCGGCGGGCGTGGATGGCCGATGGCGACGCGCGCAACCCGCGGGTCGTCACGCCCGAGGGCATGCTGGTGGTCCGCTCGTGGATCGATTGGGAGCGCGAGTACGTGTACTTCCAATTGCTCGGCGACACCGATGGTGACGGGAAGTTCAGCGACGCCGACGAGTCGGCGCCGTGGCTGCTGAAGATGGGCGACCGGGGCGTGGCGCGGCCGTTGATCGACGATGTGACGATGCGCGAGGCTCGCGGGCTGCTCGAAAACTAACACCGATCTCCTGATCCAGTATGAGCCGGTTTTCACCCCCGGAGCGGGGGTTGTTTCACGTGCCGGTTCATATTCTGAAAGCGTCGGGGATTCGCCCCGGCATACTCGAAGGCACCCCTGGGAGTTTCAAAATGGAATATGGCATCATCGGGCTCATCGTCCTGATCCTGGATATTATCGCGATCATCAGCATCCTTGGAGCCGGCAAGAGCGTGGGCTGGAAGGTGCTGTGGATCCTCGTCGTGCTCCTGCTGCCGGTCATCGGCATGATCCTCTACTTCCTCATCGGCAAGAACACCTAACCCACCTAACCGAGGATGCCCGTGCGAAACCCACTGTTCCGATTCGCGGTCATTCTGGTCGCGCTCGTGCTTGTTGCGCCCGCGTGGGCGTGGCAGGACGAGCAGCCGGCGGCCGGGGAAGTCACCGAGCCCGATGCCGAGTTGTCGGCCAGCGAGCAGGCGGTCGATGTCAACGACCAGGTCGACGACACGCGCATCGCCGATCGGTTGCGCGAGGTGCTCGTCGCGACCGAGCGGTTCTCGACCATCGAGGTCGAGGTGCGCGAGGGCGTGGCGTTCCTGAGCGGATCGACCGTGTACGACGAATCCAGGAAGCTCGCGGGCGATCTGGCGCGCCGGACCGAGGGCGTGGTCGCGGTGGTCAACAACATCGCCATCGAGCAGGGGCCCATCTGGACGCTCGAGCCGGCCAAGCGGGAACTGGTCACGCTATGGCGGCAGATGGTCGCCAACGGCCCCCTCGTGGGCGTCGGGTTGGTCGTGCTCGCGTTGTCGTTCTTCCTTGCCTCGCTTGCGCAGCGGGCGGTCGGCCCGATCATCGGCCGAGGCACCGAGAGCGACCTCTTGCGCGGTGTGCTGCGCAAGGTCGTGTACATCGTTGTGCTGCTGATCGGCGTGTATATCGCCCTGCGGATCAGCGGGCTCACACGCGTGGCCATCACCGTGGTCAGCGGCACGGGCGTCCTTGGCCTTATCCTCGGCTTCGCGTTTCGCGATATCGCCGAGAACTTCCTGGCCAGCCTGCTGCTCAGCATCCAGCGGCCGTTCCACCTCGGCGACGTGATCGAGGTGGATGGCAACACCGGCGTGGTTCGCAAGGTCACCAGCCGCGGGACGCTGCTGATCGACTTCGATGGCAACCACATCCAGATCGCCAACTCGACGGTGTACAAGAGCACCATCCGCAACTTCACGGCGAACCCGAAGCGGCGGTTGACCTTCACGGTTGGCGTGGGCTACGACGATGACGTCGCACAGGCGCAGGAGGTGCTGCACGCGATGCTCGTGGCTCACCCGGCGGTGATCGACGACCCGGAGCCGCTGGTGCTCATCGAACAACTTGGCGCTTCGACGGTGAACCTGCGGGCGTACTTCTGGATCGACGGCACGGAGCACAGCATGCTCAAGGTCACCAGCTCGGCGATCCGCCGGGCCAAGGCGGCGCTCACCAGCGAGGGCATCTCCATGCCCGACGAGGCGCGCGAGGTCATCTTCCCGCAGGGTGTGCCGGTGCGGATGCTCGAGGGTGACGAGGCGGCGGCCCAGCAGACCGCCGATCGGGAGCGTGTCGCGCCACGGCCGGCCGAGTCCCCGGACGCGACCATCGAGGCCGAGGGCGACCTGGGCACCGAAACGCACGATCTGGAGAAGCAGGCCGACGAGTCGCGCGATCCCGAGGAGGGGGCGAACGTGCTGGAAGAGAAGCCGGCCGGCTAATCCTGGAGCGTCGGCCGCCCGCGCTGGCCGCGTTCACGCCAGTGGTCCATCGCGCTCTCGCGGTCCTCGAACTCGCCCTCCCAGAAGGCGACCTTCGAGCGGCCGATCTCCAGCACGTCGCCGTCCTGCAACTCGCACTCGCCCTCGACCGGGCGGCCGTTGATGGCCACGCCGTTGGCGCTCTTCATGTCGGTGGCCAGGTAGCGTCCGTTGTCGAGCCGGATCTGGAGGTGGCGGCGGCTGACGCGGTCGTCGTTGACCTGGACGGGGCAGGCCTCGTCGCGGCCGATGACCATGGTCCGCGTGCCGAGCGGGTAGTAGTCGCCCTCATTGGGGCCCGAGACGATGGAGAGGGATGGCATGGTGGGGTCTCCGGGGGTTGGGCCAGTGTATGGCGGCTGCGCCTCGGGGGTTTGGGCTCTTGGGTTGTGTCGATCGCGCGTTGCTGGCACTTCGCCGCTCGGCGGGGTGTTCTTGGGCGCTCGCTCGAAGACTCACTCGGCGGATACTCCGGCGTGGGGCGCTCGTGGTGCCGGGCGGTCGCGGGTGTTCGGGAGGGAGCTCCGGCGCGTTCCGAATGTTCGACGCTGCGGCGGAGCCGAAGACGGCTGCGCCAGCGCTCGTCCAACGGGGTGTTCTTGAGCGCTCCCTTCGGTCGCTTGCGGCCTATCGGCCGGGCCGCTCAGCGGCCGCGCCTCTCGCATGCGCTTTCGCTCGAAGACTCGCTCGGCGGATGCTTCGGCGTCAGGAGCCCAACGCG